>CAYYOF010000046.1:0-26215 GCA_964473185.1 uncultured Marinosulfonomonas sp.
CCCACCAAATCACCCCCCTTGCGTCACACAACCGCCCAATTCCTCTGCGATCCATCCGCCAAAGCAGTATGGAGCAGGCATTATGAAACTACAGATTTTCGGGTTTGCAATCGTGGCGGTCATGGCCACGGGTGCGGTGGATTATACCATGCAGTCCAAAAGACTGGGCCAGCCATTGGGCCAGATCGGGCTAGCCGCCTATGTGGACACGATCACCAACCGTTATGAAACTGCAAACGCCGCCAGTGCGCTGAAAAGTCGGCAAAAGCAGGCGGCGAGGACTCATTTACCCGAAGCGCCAGAAGGATGGACGCGGCGCGATTGGGAGGAGGGCGATAATGCGTTGCTGACGCCGCCCGCGCGTGATCTAAAATCGCTGGAGAGAAAAGCCGCCAAGGCGCGGGAATTGTCGCTGATGATGGCGGGAATGCTGGCCGAGGAGGTCAAAGGCGGGCCACGTTTGCGCCGCACGGAAATCTGGGTTTACGAGCGGGGGGACGAGATTATCGCCCTGCGTGCAAAGTATACCAAACCCGATGCCAAGCCGTCATTTTCAAGCATGGTTCGAAGGGTTGCTGACGCCGACATTCGTGGTGTGGCCGAGGCCCGCGGGTATGCGGTTATTGCCGGTGTGGCCTATGGCGAAATCCGCCCTGTTCAAGGGGACGAGGCACGGGCCAAGTATCGCGGGTTTTCGGCCAGCATGGGCGAGGATGTGATGATTTCGGTGCGGGCGGTGGCATCGGATGATGCGATCCGTTCCATGATGGCGGCGATTGATTACGATGGATTGAACGGCATGTTGGACCCGCCGTTGGAAAACGTTGGCAGTCAGGCGTCCGTGGTTGAGCGAGCGCAGCAGGCGGTATTGGCTGAGCAGGCGTTGGAGCAAAAGCGGGCTGTTTTGCGGCAGAAGGGATTGATTGCGGTTGTCGAGCCGGAGGTTGTTGAAGAAGTGGTTGTTGAGGAAGAGGTGACGCCGGATGTGGCCGAACCCGAGGGAATCGAGGTCGGGTTTAATGCGGTTGCGGTTATGCCGGGGCTGAAATGCGAGCGCAGTATTGGTAGCCAGATTTGCGCAACACCGTCTGATGAATAGAAATCCGGCGGCAGTCGGTGTCTTCGGGCAGGCTGGTTATGTCGTTTTTGTCTCGCAACGGTCGGGGCGTGTTTGACCTTGGCTGGATAAATCCGGCACAAGACTCCCAACATATATATTCTGGGAGACGTCATCATGAAAACGCATGTCAAAGCATTGGTTGTCGGGGGCGGGGCCGTGGGCACGTCGATTGCGTATCATCTGGCCAAGGCGGGGTGGGATGATGTGGTGTTGCTGGAGCGCGACGAGCTGACGTCGGGGTCGACGTGGCATGCGGCGGGGTTGTTACCGCTGTTCAACATGTCCTTTGCGACGACGCACATCCACAAATATTCGGTCGAGTTTTATAAATCGCTTGAGGCGGAGACCGGTTTGAATGCCGGTTTCGCCGTGGTTGGCAATTTGCGGATGGCGCAGACGGATGCGCGGATGGATGAATATATGCTGTATGCGTCCACCGCTGAAACCTGTGATGTGCCGTTTGAATGGTTGACACCGGCGCAGATCAAGGAGCGCTGGCCGCTGATCCGCACTGATGATCTGAAGGGCGCACTGTATCATTCCACCGATGGTTATATTAACCCCGCCGATATGACGATGGCGATGGCCAAGGGGGCGCGGCAGCGGGGTGTTGAGATTGTCCGCAAGATGCAAGTTGATGCCTATCACTGGAATGGTGATGCGTGGGAAGTGACCTGCACCAAGATGGTGGAGAAGGGCGGTAATCTGGTGCCTTCGGACGAGCAGGTGGTGATCACCGCCGAGCATGTGGTGACGGCGACGGGGAACCATGCGCAGAGGACGGCGCGCCAATTGGGCATCAAGATGCCAGCAATCCCCGTTGAGCATCAGTTCATCGTGATGGAGCAGGATCCGGCTCTGGTGGAATTCCGCAAGGGTCAGCCCGAGCATCCGGTTATTCGGGATGCCGATGCGCAGTCTTATGTGCGCGAGGAACGGGGTGGCTGGATACTGGGGATTTATGAGAAAGAAGCGCCTGCGCGGTTTGAGCATGGGGTGCCGGACTCGTTTCGGGCCGATCTGTTCCCGCTGGCGCTGGACCGGATTGAAGAACAATATATGGCGATGATCCACCGGATTCCGTCGTGTGAGGAAAGCGGTTTGAAGGATGATTTCAACGGACCGATTTGTTATACGCCGGATGGCAATCCGCTGGTTGGTCCGGCGCCGGGTCTGCGCAATATGTGGCTGGCCGAGGGGTTCTCGTTCGGGATCACGGCGGCGGGTGGCACGGGGTATTATCTGGCGCAGATGATGGTCGAGGGCGAGGCCGAAATTGATATGGCGTCGCTTGATCCGAAACGGTTCGGGTCGTGGATGACCACCGAATATGGCGCGCGCAAGAATGAGGAATGTTATGATCACGTCTATGTTCTGCATCATCCGGATGAGGAACGGCCTGCGTGTCGTCCTTTGCGCACGGCACCATCCTATGAGCGGATGAAAGCGGCGGGGGCGCAGTTTGGCTGTGTGAATGGCTGGGAGCGTCCGAACTATTTTGCGCCGGATGGATTTAGCGACCATGACGCGCGATCCTTCAAGCGCGGTGGCTGGTGGCAGTATGCGGTCGAGGAGGCCCGTGCGATCCGTGAAGGCGTGGGGATGATCGACGCGACGGCGTTCACCAAGCATCGGGTCAAGGGGCCGGGGGCGACGGAATTTCTGGACTGGTTTACCTGTAACAAGCTGCCACGCATTGGCCGGATTAACCTGACCTATGCGCTGACTAGGGCGGGGACCACGCGGACGGAATATACGATTGTGCGCGAGGCGGAGGATGAATATTACCTCGTGTCCTCGGGGGCGCTGACCGATTATGACGGGGATTTTTTGCGCAAAGCGGCACAGGATAAGGCCGGTGAGTTTGGTTATATCGAGGTGCAAAATGTCACCACGCAATACGGGGTGTTTGCGATTGCAGGGCCAAAGTCGCGTGATGTTTTGAAGAAGATCATCATTGATGCTGATCCGGCTACGGCACTGTCAAACAAGCGGTTCCCGTGGCTGTCGGCGCAAAAGATCGAGCTGGGCATGTGTCCGGTGGATGCGATCCGCGTGGCCTATACCGGTGAATTGGGTTGGGAGCTGCACCACCCGATCGAAATGCAGAACTATCTGTTTGATCTGATCATGGCGGCGGGTGAGGAACATGGTTTGAAACTGGTCGGGGCGCGGGCGCAGAACTGGTTGCGGCAGGAAAAATCCTATCGTGCGTTTGGCACCGAACTGGGGCGGGATGCAACGCCGCTCGAGGCCGATTTGCCGCGGTTTGTGAATATGGACAAGGACTATCACGGCAAGGCGGCGATGCTGGAAATCGGGGTGCGGTCCAAATGTGTGACGCTGCTGATTGACGCACCGGACGGGGCTGATCCGTGGGGCCGCGAGGCGCTGTATGCTGGCGATAAACGGGTCGGGCGGCTGACGTCTGGCGGCTATTCGGTGGCGTTTGGAAAATCCATTGGCATGGGCTATGTGCCGCCGGAACAGGCCGTGGTCGGCACCAAGTTGAAGGTGCGGATGTTCCGTGAGTTGTGGGATGCGGTGGTGGTCGAGGACAGTCCGTATGATCCGAAGAACGCCAGTATTCGGGTGGATGGCTAGAAGAGTTTCCATGCCTGCGGCGCGGATATTTTGGGAACAATGATGGAGTTAGCTGTGGATACCGAAAGATCTTTAAAGGTTATCAGGGCGCGGCTTTCGGGTGCCAACGTCGATGTTGGCTTTGTGCTTGGATCGGGTTTGGGGCATTTGGCCGAAGCCGTTCAGGGTGAGGCGTTTGCCTATTCCGAGTTGTTCGGGTTTCCGCAAGGCGGGGTTTCGGGGCACAACCCCAAGCTGCTGATTGGTGAGTTGGAAGGGGTGCGTGTGGCTGTGTTTGGCGGGCGGGCGCATTATTACGAGCATGGCGTGGCCGATGCGATGCGGGTGCCTTTGGAGGTGCTGGCAGGGCTGGGGGCGACACAGTTGTTTGTGACCAATGCGGCGGGTTCGTTTCGTAAGGATATTCCGCCTGGTGATTTGATGCTGATCGCGGATCATATCAATTTTTCCGGCCGCCGCCCGTTGATTGGCGAGGCGACGGACAAGCGGTTTGTCAATCTGGTCGACGCTTACGATCCTGATATGCGGGTGCAGCTGACCAAAGTGGCGAAGGATGTGGGGTTCGAGCTGAAAGACGGGGTATATGCGTGGTATTCCGGCCCGAATTTTGAAACCCCTGCCGAGATCCGCGCGCTGCAAATTCTGGGTGCGGATGCTGTGGGCATGTCGACTGTGCCCGAGGTGATTTTGGGCCGGTTTTTAGGGCTGAAATGCGTTGCGGTGTCGGTGATCACTAATATGGCGGCTGGCATGGGGGATGAGGTGATCAGCCACGAGCACACCAAAATGATGGCACCTGTCGGGGCGCAAAAGCTGGAGCAGTTGATCCGCGGATTTTTGCGCGGGCTTTAGCGGGGTTCCCCGAATATGCGCCACGCCAGCCGCGTGCGGCAAAAGACTGTCCATAAGGTGAGCGCGGCGAAAACCGGTGCGAGCCACTGGAAGCTGGCAGGCCAAAACAGGCAGATTGCGAAAAAGGTGATGGTTTCGGTGCCCTCGACCAATCCTGTAGCGTGGAAGTGGGATTTCTCGCCGTTCAGTCGGGTCTCGTGCTGGAATTTTTCAGCCAAGATGGCGTAGCCCAGAAAACTGGCCGAGTTGATGAAAAAGCTGGCGAGCAGGATCGTGCCACCGATGCCGTTTAGCGCAGGGTTATAGAGGACAAACCCGACGGGTAGGGCCGCGTAGAACGTGAAATCGGCGAGGATGTCGAGGTAGCCGCCAAGGGCAGATGGCGAGGAGACGCGGGCAACGGCGCCGTCCAGCCCATCCAGAAGGCGCGAGGCGAAGGCGAAGAACAGGGCCAGCCAGAATATGCCAAGTGCGATGCAGAAGGCGGCGATTAGGCCTGATGCTAAGCCTGTAGCGGTTAGGGTGTTTGCCGAAATGCCGCGCTGCGCCAGCCATTTGGCGCTGTGGTCAAGTGATCTGTCGATCAGGGGGCGCAGGTGGCGGTCTAGCATTGGTTGGCCTTTGGGTGAAAATCGGGCCAGACCTGTTTAGCGGTGGAGGGGAGCAGAAGCCAGAGTGATCCACAATAGCGTTTGTGGTTTCTGTGGCTTCTGCACGATTGATTTAGCCGCGTCCGCGACCGAAATCGGCTGTGGTGATGATGGTGTCACCGTTGCGGTCCATTGTAGCATACCAGCTGGGTGTTCTGGCCATGAACTCATCGCGGCTGACTTTGCCATCGCCATTCACGTCGTTGAACTCCATCGACATGCCTTGGCCTTCGCGGTCTTGTCCGCCACCATGGCCTTGGCCACGACCCTGCCCTTGGCCGCCTTGTTGCATGTTGGCGAGGTCGTTGGCGCGGGCTTCGTCAAACATGGCGTAGTCGCTGTCGGACAGAAAGCCGTCGTCGTCTTCATCAAAAGTGAGGAAAATATCGCTGCGTTTTTCAGTGGCCTCGGCCAAAGTGACTTGGCCGTCCTCATTCGCGTCCCAGTTTTCGATGAAATGGGCGCCCGGGTTGCCTTGTTGGGCGTAGGCGGCGGAGCCAAGGGCAATTGCGGCGGTCAGAAGGAGGATGCGTTTCATATCGTGGTCCTTTTCATATTCGAATTGTTGAATTTATAAAGGTAATACGCAGCCCCGTTCTGTTTCCGTCGCAATTTTGTGAAAAATTTACTTTGCTGCCATCTGGTCCCATGCTTCCAGCGCTTTGGCGGCATACATCAGCGCCGGACCACCGCCCATCTGGATGTTCATACCCAGCACGTCGGCCAGCTCGTCACGGGTGCCGCCAGCGCGGATCAGGGCCTCGACGTGAAAGCCGATGCAGGGCTCGCACCGTTCCGATATTGAAATGGCGAGGGCCAGAAACTCTTTGGTTTTCACATCTAGTGTGCCGTTGTCTTTCACCGCTTTGCTAAGGGTGCCAAAACCGGCGGCAGCTTCGGGGATCAGTTTGTTCATTTCGCGAATTTTCGCCCGCATGTCGCGGCTGTTTTCTTTCCAGTCCATCGTAGCTTTCCTTTGAAAATAAGATGCACGTTTGGCGCAAAGCCGCGTGCCAGTCTTTGACCTTGGTCAATAAGGTATGAATCGAGTTTGGCGAACAAAAGATGTGTTTACTGGGCCCGCCTTACGGCAAAAGCATCGGTCAGATGTTCGACAAACCACAGGGTCAGGACGAAGGCGACGATACAGATCATGAAGTTCACCATCAGGTCGGCGGTCTTTTTCCAGCGTGTGTCAGGCCGGTAAAACAGGCTGATGTTTGTGCGCAGTAACAGGCGGGCGGTCAGGAACCCGAACAGGGTGGCGGATAAAAACCAGTAGAGAATTGCGAAAATGGTTTGACCGGTGTCGGCCCAGAGATATCGTGCAATGCCAACGGTGCTGACTCAGCGCACCAGATCAAAGATGTCATGGGCGGCCCGATCAAGAGTTTTGGCCATCCTGCTGGTCCATGGATTTACTGTGGTTTCGGGTGTCATTTTGCGGCCTCCCTGTGGGTGAAAACGTAAAGGAAATTGTGGTTGTCGGGGCTGTGATGAGTATGGAAAAGTGAAGCATAAGATGGCGTATAACTGAATTACTTCTGTTGATTGTTTCAATCACCTTTTGATGATGTCCCTGCAAGCCTTTGTTTTTATACATTTTTCTAGATTGCGTGATTACATGTTTCACGTAAGATCACACAATGGGCATAACTTTAGAGAGTGGATTGTTTTGCGGCCAAGTGCAGCGCACAGTTGCTGATATAAAAACAAAACAGGGAATAGAGCAATGAAACCGGAAAATTGCAAAAGCAATATTAGGCGGGATTGTCGGCACAATCGCGATGACTTTGATGATGATGTATATGGCCCCGATGATGACCGGAATGCCGATGGATATCGCGGCAATGCTGGGCAATATGCTGGGCGGATGGACGATGGGAATGATTGCGCACCTGATCATGGGCATCATCGTTTTCCCGATGATTTATGTTTTGGTGATCTATCATTTTGTCCCCGGCCCACCGCTGGTGCGTGGGCTGGTTTACGGGGTTTTGTTGTGGGTGGCTGCGGTTGTTGTGGTGATGCCGATTGCAGGCGCGGGCGTGTTGATGTCAAACGTCGGCGGGATGATGGCGCTGATCGCGTCGCTGATCGGGCATCTGGTTTATGGCGGGTTGCTGGGCGTTATTGCGGGGTATGGCCCAACACGCAAAACCTAAGGCAATAACACCCCGCGCTAACGGGGTGTTTTGTCTTGGCTGTCAGTTTGAAAAGGGCCTAAAGCTGGTCCCATGCGTCCAGGGCTTTGGCGGCATACATCATAGATGGCCCGCCGCCCATGTGCACAGCCATGGACAATGCCCCAGCCAGTTCGGCGCGGGTCGCACCACAATTTTTCAGGGCTTCAATGTGGAATCCGATGCATGGATCGCAGCGGTCGGCGATGGCAATGCCCAGGGCGATGAATTCCTTGGTTTTGAAATCCAGCCCGTCGCCGTCTTTGACAGCTTCGCCCAATTTGCCGAAGGCATAGGTGGTGCCGGGGATGGTTTTGTTCAGTTCCTTTAGCTGTTTGCGCGTTTGCAACATGTAATCGTCCCAGTCCATGGGTCTCTCCTTTGCTGGTTGTGGTCGTTCGTGTTTGGTCGCCTGCCTAGCTAAAGCGTGCAGGTGACAGTTTTGCGATGGTAGACTGGTCCAGTTCCGGCGCGTTGCCCGTGAGTAAGTCGGCGACGAGGCGGCTGGCGGCGGGGGCGGTTTGGAAACCATAACCGCCTTGGCCGCCGAGCCAGAAGAACGTGGGGTCCGAGGTGTCGCGCCCGATCACCAAGCTGCGGTCCGGCGCAAAGGTGCGCAAGCCCGCCCATGAGGTTTCAAGCCGTGTGACGGGTTCGGTTACCATTTCCTCATAACGGGCGAGGCCCTCGGCTAGCACCATGTCGTCGGCCCATGCGTCGTGAGGGTCTACAGGGTCCTCGTCGGACGGCGAAACGATCCATTTTCCGGCGTCGGGTTTAGCATACCAGCTTTCATTCACCCCATCGATGAACGGCCAGTCGCTTGTGTCGTGGCCACCGGGGGCGGGGATGCGGGCCATTGAGCGTCGATACGGTTGGAAGCCGAGCGGGTTGATACCTGCAAGGGCGGCAATTTCATCAACCCAAGCACCAGCCGCGTTGATCAGGGTAGTGGCGTTGTGAGTTTGGCCGCCTGCCGTGACATGCCACTGCCCGCCGGATTTCGTGATTTTGGTGACGGGGGATTTGGTGTGGATTGCAGCGCCAGCGCGGCGGGCGTCGGCGGCATAGGTTTGTAGCAACCGGTCAGCGTCCAGATCATGCGCATCGGGGCGAAAGGCGGCATGGGCGCAGGTTTCGGGGTTCAGGATCGGGATTTTGGTGTGGGCGTCCGCCATGCTGATTTCCTGCATGCCAAAGGCCGCGTGTTCGGTTTTGAAATCATCGTATTGATCGGCCCGCGCCACCAGCAACATACCGCGGGGCGATAGAACACCGCCGCCCACAGTTTCGTGGTGCGCAACGCTGGCGTAGTTCAAGGCGCGCACGGTGTCGTTGCCGTAATCCTTCAGGAACATTGCGGCAGATCGGCCCGAGGCGTGGTAGCCAAGCGTGTCTTCGGTTTCAAGCACAATGACGCTGGCATGGGGCGCGAGGGTGGCGGCGGCGGACAAGCCCGCGATGCCGCCGCCGATGATCAGGATATCGGTTGTCATACGTCGTCGAGCCTGTCTGTTGCGGGGGGCGGTGTTGGCGAAAGTGCGGTGATTTCGGCGTAGAGTTCTGCAGGCATTTTATAGCTGATCGCATCAAGCGAGGGTTGCAACTGTTCCGGCGTGCGGGCGCTGATGATCGGGGTGGTGACGGCGGGGTTTTGCGCGGCCCATGCCACGGCGAGCGTGGCGGGGTTGATGTTTTCGCGTTTGGCGATGGTGGTCAGGTTGGCGGCGGCCTGATGCATCCAGTCAAGGCCGTAGCGGATGGCATAGCCTTTGTTGGTGATGATGCGGCCCGTGTTGCCAGCGGTGTATTTGCCAGTCAGCAGCCCGCCGCCAAGCGGCGAGTAGGGCGCGACGTTGAAGCCTTCGGAGGCGGCCATCGGCAGGATTTCGACTTCGACCTGACGTTTGACAAGGTTATACATCGGCTGCAAAATATTGATGGTGGTGCCGAGTTTTTCGGCAATAGCCTGGGCTTTCATCACTTGCCAAGCGGAAAAATTGGATACGCCGATAACGCCGATTTTGCCCTGTTGTTGCAGGGTGGCGAGGGCCTCGAACGATTGTTCCAGCGGGGTGTCGCCATCCCAGCGGTGCAGGTAGAAAACATCAATGAAATCCATGCCCAGACGGGTGCGGCTGGTATCAAACGATTTGGTAATATTTGCCGCCGTGCTGGGGCCGGAAAAATCGCATTTGGTGGCGATGATCAGCGCGTCGCGCTCATTGGCTGCGAACCGGCCGAGCAGGGTTTCAGAGGCGCCACCGGTGTAGGCGAAAGCGGTGTCAAAGAAGGTGATGCCGGCCGTGCGAGCGGCGTCATACATGGTGCGACTTTGGGTTTCATCTGCGCCACCACCAAACTGCATGGTGCCAAAACAAAAGGACGAGGACGGGGTGCCGTTCGGGCTGATCAATGGGTTTGTCATGGGGCGACTGTGGCACGGGTCAGCCAAAAGGAAAAGGCCCAGCCGAAGCTGGACCTTTACATTTCTTTCCCTGCCACAAGGGCAGGGCGATTGGTTCCTAGTTTGGAACTTCGCCCTCGATGCCTTCAACGTAAAAGCCGAGACCGGCCAGTGTGCCGTCGTCAGCAACCTCGCCGTCAGCCAGCCAGACCGAGCCGTCTTGCTTGTTCAATGGGCCGGTGAAAGGATGGTAGGTGCCAGCAGCGATGGCGTCGACCATTGCTTGCGCCTCAGCGGCAACATCGGCAGGGATTTTATCCGAGAACGGTGCAAGAACGACCATGCCTTCTTTCATGCCGTCCCAAGTATTGCCGGATGTCCATGTGCCATCCAGAACCGCCTGTGTACGGGCGACATAGTAAGGGTCCCAGTTGTCGATGATCGCGGTCAGCTGCGCTGTTGGACCGAAATTGACCATATTCGAGGCCTGACCAAAAGCATAAATGCCTTTTTCTTCGGCAATGGTCATTGCAGCGGGTGAATCGGTGTGCTGCATGATGATGTCAACGCCCTGTTCGATCATAGCGGTTGCCGCGTCAGCTTCTTTTGCCGGATCAAACCATGTGTAGACCCAGACGATTTTGAACTCGACATCGGGGTTTACTTTTTTGGCGTGGATGTAGGCAGCGTTGATGCCACGGATAACTTCGGGGATCGGGAACGAGGCGATATAACCAATCTTGTTCGTTTTGGTCATGCGACCGGCTATGGTGCCGATTACAGCACGGCCTTCATAGAAACGCGCCGAATATGTGGCAACGTTTTCAGCCTGTTTGTAGCCGGTTGCGTGTTCAAACCGAACGTCGGGAAATTTGGCGGCAGCAGCAATCGTCGGGTCCATATAGCCAAAGGACGTGGTATAAATCAGCTTGGTGCCTGACAGCGCCATTTGAGTCAGCACGCGTTCTGCATCAGCCCCTTCTGGCACGCCTTCGACGAACGAGGTTTCGACTTTGTCGCCCAATGCTGCCTCAATGGCTTTGCGGCCTTCATCGTGCTGGTAGGTCCAGCCGAAATCACCGGTTGGCCCGATGTAGATGAAGCCGACCTTCAATTTATCTTGGGCAAAGGCTGCCGTTGTTAGGCCAAGCGCCAGAGCGGCCCCCGCCAGAATGGATTTGATAGATGTCATGTTAGTCTCCCTGTTTTGGTATTGGTGCAGAATCGGTATGCTTCTTCTTTAATGGTTTTGGCACGGATTGTGTCTCTAAAAGTGCAGCGGTGACAATTGCCGCGGGCACGGCCACCACGCCAAGGCCGATAAATAGAACAAAAGTGGTGAAGATACGCCCGCCGGTGGTGATTGGTACCAGATCGCCGTAGCCAACGGTGGTGAAGGACGCCACAGCCCACCACAGGCTGATCGGGATCGAGGAGAACGCCTCGGGTTGGGCCTCGTGTTCGAACAGGTAGATGCCCACGGCGCTGACGTATAACACCAGTGAGGCGAGGATCACGAAGATGATCAGCTCGCCGCGGACCTCGACAAAGGCGCGGGTGAGGCGGTCGAACGCATTCGAGGTTCGGAACAGTTTTAACAGGCGCACAAGCCGGATCAGGCGGATGGTGCGCACCACTTGCCATTCGGCCTGAATCAGCGCCAGCGCGGGCAGGCAGGCCAGCAGGTCGATGATACCCCAAAAGCTGAAGGCGTATCGTAGCGGGTGCTTTGAGCAGGTCAGGCGCAAGATATATTCGGTAACAAAGATCGAGAGGATAAACACCTCGAACCAATAAAGTGCGCGGCGGTAGTTGGCAGCCAATGTATCGACCGTTTCAAAGGCGATAGCGATGGCCGACAGCAGGATCAGCCCGTGCAGGATCAGGGCAACCGTGCGCCCCACCTGGCCGTGGTGCCCGTCCAGTATCTCGATCACATCGCGTCGTGTCACGTTTGCAGGCCCCTCAATGGGTTGCGTGGAAAATGCGCCCCAATGCGGCGGGGGCATTCAGGGCGGCGCGTGATTTGCTCGACGACATGATCACCAGCACCAGAATGGTGATGATATAGGGCGACATGGCAAGGTATTGTACCGGAATGGTAACGCCCGCAGTTTGCAGGTTGAACTGCAACACAGTGACACCACCAAACAGGTATGCCCCCAGCAGCACGCGCCACGGTTTCCAGCTGCCAAAGACCACAATCGCCAGCGCGATCCAGCCCGCGCCTGCGGTCATGCCTTCGGTCCATAAAGGGACGCGCACCAGCGACAGATACGCCCCGCCAAGCCCGGCGCAAGCGCCGCCGAACATGATGGCAAGGGTGCGGATGCGCACCACTTTGTAGCCCAAGGCATGTGCGGCATCGTGGTTTTCACCCACCGCGCGCAGGATTAGTCCGACGCGTGAGTATTTCAGCACCGCCCAAGTGGCGGCCACCAGCGCCAGCGCCAGATAAAGCATGGCGTCGTGTTGGAACAGGATCGGGCCAATGACGGGCAGGTCCGAGAGGATTGGCAGGTCCAGATGCGGCACGGACGGCGGTTTGGTGCCGGAATAGCTTTTGCCGATCAGGGCCGAGAAGCCAAGGCCGAACAGGGTAAGGGCAAGGCCCGAGGCCACCTGATTGGCCAGCAATGCCTGGGTCAGGAAGGCGAACAGCAACGACAGGGCGGCACCGGCAGCGGCGGCGCCGATAAAGCCGAGCGTGGCGCTGTTGGTTTCATAGGCCACGGCGAAACCGCAGACCGCACCGATGATCATCATGCCCTCGACGCCCAAATTCAGCACGCCTGATTTTTCACAGATCAGCTCGCCAATCGCGGCCAGCAGGATCGGGGTGGCCGCGACCATCAGGGAGGCGATCAGCAGGACGGGGTTGATTGCAGACAGGTCCATTACACGGTCTCCTTTTTCTTAAGGCGAATGCGGAAGTTCGATAAAACATCCATAGCGAGCAGGAAGAACAGCAGCATCCCCTGAAACGCCTGAATGGCGGGGGCGGGTAGGCCGAGCATCAGTTGGGCAAGGTCACCGCCAATATAGGTCAGCGCCATCAGCAGGCCGGCCAGAAGGATGCCGACAGGGTGAAGGCGGCCCAGAAAGGCGACGATGATGGCGGTATAGCCATAGCCTTGGCCAAAGTTTTCGGTCAGTTGTTTGGCGGGGCCGGTGACCTCGAACAGGCCAGCCGCACCGGCCAGAACACCGGCAAAAGCAAAGCACAGAACAATCAGCGCATTCGGGTTTACTCCGCCAAAACGCGCCGCGCGTGGCGATTGGCCCGCCAGCGTAATCTGGTAGCCGATCAGGTGGCGCGTCAACAGCACATAGGCGTAGATCACCGCGATAAAGGCGGCGACAACGCCCCAGTGCATGCCGCTGCCCGCAATCAGTTCGGGGTTGGAGGCGGCCGCAAATTCACTAAAGCTGCGTGATCCCGGGAAGCCGTGGCCTTCGGGATTGCGCAACAGCCCAAACGACATCGCCGACAGGATATGTTCGGCGACATAGACCAGCAACAGCGACACCAGAATTTCATTGGTGTTGAAACGGGTACGCAGAATGGCGGGGATCATTGCCCATAGGAACCCGCCTGCGGCACCTGCGATGACCATCAGGGGGAACACATACCAGCCACTAGCGGGATAGAAAGCAAGGCCCACAGCGGCACCGGCAATGGCCCCCATGATATACTGCCCCTCAGCGCCAATGTTCCAGATACCAGCCCGAAACCCGAGCGAAAGGCCAATGGCGATCAGGATCAGCGGCCCTGCCTTGACCAGCAATTGCGGGCGCGAATAGGCGGCGAATTGTTCGCTGAATAGAGGGTCCCAGAATATGGTGCGGATGGCGACGACCGGATCATTGCCCAGCACAGCGAACATGATGCCGCCAGCGATCATCGTGGCCAGCACCGCCAAGATGGGGGTTGCGAGGGTCCATGCTTTTGACGGCACGGGGCGTTTTTCTAACCTAAACATCGGCGGTCTCCTCTTCGTCCATTCCACCCAGCATCAGGCCGATGTCCTCGACCGTCAGCCCTTTGGCGGGGTGGGGGCGGGTCAGGTGACCCTCGTTCAGGGCGCAGAAATTGTCGGAAACTTCCATCAATTCATCCAAATCCTGAGAGATTACGATCACTGCGGCTCCGCCCGCCGCAAGGTCCATCAGGGATTGACGGATTTGCGCGGCGGCAGAGGCGTCAACGCCCCATGTCGGCTGGTTCACCACCAGCACGCGCGGGTTTTGCAGCACCTCGCGCCCGATGACGAATTTTTGCAGGTTGCCACCCGATAGCGCACGGGCAGCGGTGGATGCGCCCGGGGTGCGCACGTCAAATTCCTTGATCACCTGTTTGGCGAATGTGCGGGTGGCGGTCCAGTTCACAAAGCCCTTTTTCACCAGATTTTTGCGGATCGCGCCGGTGAGCAGGGCGTTTTCGGTCAGGCTCATATCGGGTGCGGCAGCGTGGCCCAGCCGTTCTTCGGGGGCGGCGAGAATGCCCAGCTCGCGGCGTGCGTTCGGGCCAAGATGGCCAACGGGTGCGTCATCAAAGCGGACAGTTTCCGGCGTGCTGGGTGCTTCGCCTGAAAGGGCCGCGAGCAGTTCGTCCTGACCGTTGCCAGCCACACCGCCAATGCCCAGGATTTCACCGGCCCGCACCGCCATGTTGACCGATTTCAACGACGTGCCGAATTGGGTGGCCGAGGGCACCGACAATGCGTTCACCTCCAGCACCACCTCGCCCAATGCGCCCGCATCGCGCAGCGGTTCATGCAGGGCGGAGCCGACCATCATTTCGGCCAGTTCGCGTGCCGATTTTTCGCGCGGGTTGCAGGTGTCTACCACCACGCCGTGGCGCAGGATGGTGGCGCTGTCGCAGATGTCGCGGATTTCCTCCAGCTTGTGGCTGATATACAGAATTGCGGTGCCTTCCGAGGACAATTGGCGCAGGGTGTGGAACAGCACTTCGACCTCTTGCGGAGTCAGAACCGAGGTCGGTTCGTCCATGATCAGCAGCTTGGGGTCTTGCAACAGACAGCGGATAATCTCGACGCGCTGACGTTCGCCCGCGGACAAATCACCAACCAGACGTTCAGGGTCCAATGGCAGTCCGTAATCATGGCTGACCTTGGTGATGCGGTCCGATAATTCGCGGTGTTTGGGCGGGTTTTCCATGCCCAACGATATGTTTTCAGCAACGGTCAGCGCCTCGAACAGCGAAAAATGCTGGAACACCATCGCCACGCCAGCGGCGCGTGCGATGCGCGGCTCGGGTGGGGCAAACGCGTCGCCCATCAGGGTCATCGCACCTGCATCGGGGCGCACCAACCCGTAGATCATTTTCACCAGCGTTGATTTGCCAGCGCCGTTTTCGCCCAGCAGCGCGTGGACCTCGCCCGCGTCTATGCCAAACGATACTTTGTCGTTGGCGATCACGCCGGGATAAGCCTTGGTCAGCCCGTCGATGGTCAGCAATCTATCGGTCATATTTCCCCCGTCCTTTGTGCGATGCCCGTTGTGGGTTCTATTTGTGTGGATTCTATTTGCGCACGCTCCAGCAATAATCTGTGACTGATACCCACGGCAATCGCTTGTGGTTCTTTGCCAAGGATTGGGTCGCCGATTGGGCAGGTGATGCGCGCGATATCCGGTTGCATGTGGCCGAGGCTTTCAAGCCGCGAGCCAAACCGTGCCCATTTGGTTTTGGACCCGATCAGGCCTGCGTATGCAAACGTGCGGTTCAGCAGTTGGTGGCAAATTTCAAGGTCAATCGCGTGGTCCATCGTCATGATGAAATGATGCGCATTGTCCGGGGCGTGTTTGACCAGACCGGCCATGTTTTGGGCAGTCAATGTGGTGATATTTTCGGGCAGTTCCACTGGCATGCGCGCCGCTTCGGTATCAATCAGAGTGATGTCGAAATCCGAGAGCGGGGCAAGAGTTTGTGCCAAGGCACGGCCAACGTGGCCTGCGCCGAATATCCAGACGGGTGTGGCGGTTCGGCTGACAGATTCGGCCAGCCACCCTGCGGTTAGCGTGGGTGCAATGGGCGCGTTTTGTGCGGCATTGATCCGGCGTTGCAGCAAGGTGGGGATTGCGCTGTTGGCGGTTGCATCAACCGGTCGCACAAAGATGCTGGTGCTCGGGTGGGGCAGGTTATCAACGTTGAAACGCTCGTAAACCAGCGTGACGCTGCCGCCACAACATTGACCCAGCGCGGGGCCAAGAGGCTGGCTGATATGTGCGGCTTGCGGACCTGTATCCAGCATTTCGCGGGCACGGTTGGCAGCCAGATATTCCAGTGCGCCACCGCCGATGGTGCCCGATTGCCCGTCGTGCCAGACCAGCATGGTGGCCCCCGCATCGCGCGGCGCTGATCCTTTGGTGCCTGTGACCAGCACCCGCACCACGTTGCCATGCGCAGACACGCTGTTTGTGATTTCTGCGAGCCGGAAACTCATGCGTCTGCCTGTTGGCGTTTCACGGTCATAAGCACGCGTTCGGGGGTGGCGGGGGCATCGAGTGACGGGTAGGTGTTACCACAAGCAGCTACCGCATCTGAAAGCGCCATCAGGGCGGAAATGCCGTGCATGAATGGCGGCTCGCCCACGGCTTTGGAGCGGTAAATTGTGTCCTCGGCGTTTTCGCCATCCCATAGGTCGACGTTGAACACGTCAGGGCGGTCTGAACAGGCGGGGATTTTATAGGTTGACGGGGCGTGGGTGCGCAGGTTGCCCTTATCGTCCCATATCAACTCCTCCATCATCAGCCATCCAGCGCCCTGCACGTAAGCCCCTTCGATCTGCCCGATGTCCAGATCAGGGTTTAGCGAGGCCCCTGCGTCATGCAGTATGTCGGTGCGCAGGATGCGGTTTTCGCCAGTCAGCGTGTCGATCACCACCTCGGTCACCGAAGCCCCGTAGGCGAAATACAGGAACGGCCGACCGCGCCCCTTGATCCTGTCCCACTGGATTTTTGGGGTTTTGTAGAACCCTGTGGCCGACAGGCTGATCCGACCCTGATAGGCCAGCTCTGCCGCCTTGGCGAAAGTGAATTGGCGACGGCCAACCATGACCATGCCATCGGCAAAACTCACATCCGAAACCTTTTTGCCGTGCTGGTCCGCCAGAAATTCGGCGATGCGCCCGCGCAATGTCTCGCAAGCGGCCTTGACCGCCATGCCGTTCAAATCCGTGCCCGAGGACGCTGCGGTGGCCGAGGTATTTGGCACCTTGGCGGTATCGGTCGCGGTGATCTTGATCGTATCAAGCGTCACCCCGAACACCGTTGCGGCCACCTGCGCCACCTTCTGGAACAATCCTTGCCCCATCTCGGTGCCGCCGTGGTTTAGATGCACTGATCCGTCCTGATAGATATGCACCAATGCCCCCGCCTGATTAAGATGCGTCAGGGTGAAACTGATGCCAAACTTCACTGGCGTCAGCGCGATGCCCTTTTTCAGCACAGGGTTGGCGGCATTCCATTCGTCAATCGCTGCCCGCCGTGCCTGATAGTTAGAACGATCAACCAGATCCGCAACCAACTCATGCAGAATGAAATCCTCGACCTGCTGGCCGTATGGTGTCTCCTGCACGTCCTTCTTCTTGCCTGAAATACCTCCCGCGCGGAGCGCATAAAAGTTCTTTTGGCGCACAGCTAACGGATCAAGCCCCAGCTCACCGGCGATGTGGTCCATCACCCGTTCAATCCCCAACATCCCTTGCGGGCCACCAAAGCCGCGATAGGCGGTGGCCGATTGGGTGTTAGTGCGCAAGCGGTGGCTTTCAATCCGAATATCAGGCAGATGATAGGCGTTGTCGGCGTGCAGCATGGAGCGGTCGGCGACAGGCAGGCTCAGGTCCTGGGACCAGCCGCAACGCGCCAGTTGGGTGAACTGGATACCATTGATTTTGCCATTGTCATCATAGCCAACAGTGTAATCAATCCGGAAATCATGCCGCTTACCGGTGATCACCATATCATCATCGCGGTCATAACGCATTTTGCAAGGCTGACCGGTTTGGGCCGCGATCACGGCGCAGGCCACGGCCAGCGCGTTGCCCTGACTTTCCTTGCCGCCGAACCCGCCGCCCATGCGCCGCGTTTCAACCCGCACCGCGTTCATCGGCAGGTCCAGAGCGTGGGACACTTTGTGTTGTATTTCGGTCGGGTGCTGGGTGCTGGAATGCACCAGCATATCGCCGCCCTCTTGCGGGAAAACCAGTGCGGCTTGGCCTTCCAGATAGAAATGTTCCTGACCACCCATTTCAATGCTGCCGGACAAGGTGTTGGGGGCGGTTTTCATTGCGCCGTCCGCATCCCCTTTGGTCCAGATCACCGGACCGCCCTCGAACCGGCTGTCAGCGGCCAGTGCCGCATCAATCGTCAGCAGGGCAGGTTTTTCGGCGTAATCAATCAGACCCAACCGCGCGGCTTTGCGCGCCGCAAGGTGGCTGCTGGCAACCACAAGGAACACCGCCTGACCGACGTGATGCACTGTGCCTGTCGCCAGCAATGGTTCGTCATGCGCCGCGGGCGACACGTCACAATCATGTTGCAAGTCATCCGCCGCCAGCACGGCAACCACGCCGTCAGCGGCGCGCACTGCACTTAGGTCCATCGCGGTGATGTCGCCATGTGCGATGGTGGACAGACCAAAGGCCAGATGCAGGCAGTTGGCGGGTGTCGGGATGTCGTCAATATATCGCGCGGCACCGGTAACATGCAGGGGGGCTGCGTCATGGGGCAGGGGCTTGCCAACACTCATGGTGTTACCTCCAACACGTCTGTAGCGGTGCCTTCACGCTGATGGAACAGGCGGGTCAACATGTTTTGCGCGGCCTCCAGACGGTAGCCTGCCGAGGCCCGCATATCGGACATCGGGGTGTAATCCTGCGCAAATCCGGCGCGGGCGGCTGTGATGGTTTCAAGCGTCCACGGCTGGCCCATCAGGGCGTCTTCAACATGGGTAGCACGGGCGGGAGTGCCAGCCATGCCGCCAAACGCGATACGGGCGGCGGTGATTTTGTCCGCCTTAACGGTGATGTTGAAACAGCCGCAAACGGCGGAAATATCCTGATCAAAGCGCTTGGACAGTTTGTAGCAATGCAGATCATCGGGTTGGCGTGGAATGGTGATGGCCTCGACAAACTCACCCTCAACGCGGTCTTGTTTGCCATAGGCGATAAAGAAATCCTCAAGCAGGATTTCACGGCGTTTATCACCGCGACGCAAGTGCAGCGTGGCACCTAATGCGATCAGCGCGGGCGGACCATCGCCGATGGGGGAGCCGTTGGCGATATTGCCGCCGATGGTGGCGGCATTGCGAATCTGGGTCGAGGCATAGCGGCGCAGCATGGCGGCGAATGAGGGGTGATGCGTGGCCATCAGGGTTTCAAGATCGGCAATCGTGACACCAGCGCCAATGTGGATTGCATCATCGGTGACGGTGATCTGAGCCATCTCGGCAATGCCGTTCAGGAACGCGACATTGGGCAGATCTTCCAGCCGTTTGGTCAGCCATAGCCCGACGTCGGTGGCCCCGCCAATCAGCGTGGCATCGGGGTTGGCCATATACCAGTCGGCCAACGCGTCTGTCGTTGTTGGAATGTAGGGCGGGGTGGGTCCGGTAAGGGTTGGCAGTGCTGCCGTATCCTCAACCATCCAGTCGGGCACGGGCGTATCTTCAACGGCCTCTGCCGCGCGGATGATCGGGGCGTAACCGGTGCAGCGGCACAAGTTCCCCGCCAGTTGTTCGTCGTGGTTTTTAGCGCCGTTCAAATGGCCAACCGCCAGCGACACCACGATGCCCGGTGTGCAAAAACCGCATTGCGAGCCGTGATGTTTGACCATTGCGTCTTGCACCGGATGTGGGGTGCCATCGGGGCCACTGATGCCCTCGACCGTGCGCACCGCCTTGCCGTGCAGTTGCCCCAGCAACAGGATGCAGGCGTTCAGAGAGCGCGATCCGGTTCCATCGGTGACCATCACGGTGCAAGCACCACAATCGCCCTCGTTGCAGCCTTCTTTGGTGCCAGTCAGGTGTTTGAGCTCGCGTAACCAGTCCAGCAACGTGTGCGTCGGCGACACGTCGGGGATGCGCATGGCTTCTCCGTTTAGAAGAAACACGATGTCAGGCATATTGAATTCCGTGCCGCGTTCTGTTCCACCCAGTCTTGCGCAGGCCCGCCCGATGCGACGTAAAGCGGAGGTGCGACTGTTTGACCACCTTTAAGCAAAGCCGAAACGGCGGTGCAAAGCAATATTTTTGTTGCAGGTGGGGCAAATATACGGTATACATATGTATACAAACAGAAGTAACATTTTGATATTGTTAGGATACGACATGAAAATATCAACATTACATCATGTGCAACTGGCGATGCCCAAAGGTGGTGAAAAGGCTGCGCGCGCGTTTTATCAGGGGTTGTTGGGTCTGGAAGAGGTGCCCAAGCCGCCGATTCTGGCGGCTAGGGGCGGTGTTTGGTTCGAGAGTGGGGCGGTGCGGGTGCATCTGGGCGTCGAGGATGATTTCCGAGCTGCCCGCAAAGCACATCCGGCGTTTGAGGTGGACGGGGTCGTGGACCTTTTGGCGCATCTGGAGGCTGAAGGAGTTGCTGTGGTTCGGGACGAAAACCTGCCGGGGTTTGCGCGGGGCTATGTGCAAGACCTGTTTGGCAACCGGATCGAACTGCTGGAGCCGATTACCGGCGGTTAACGGTTTCCAAACCTCGCGGCACTGGCTAGGTTCGTAAAATGTCTGATCCCCGATTCATCCACCTGCGTGTCCACAGCCAATATTCCCTGCTGGAAGGGGCTGTGCCTGTTAAAAAACTGATGGGCCTTGTTGATAAGCACAACATGCCCGCCGTGGCGCTGACCGACACCAATAACATGTTCGCAGCACTTGAATTTTCGGTGACAGCGCTGGACGCGGGGGTGCAGCCGATTGTCGGGTGCCAAGTGGATTTTACCTATGATCCGGCGCAGCAGGGTGAAAAGCCGCGCTCACCGGCTGGGCTGGTTCTACTGGCGCAAAACGAGCAGGGTTACCTGAACCTGATGAAGCTGAATTCCTGTCTGTATCTGGAATCGGACGGGCAATTGCCACAGGTTTCTACCGATGATCTGGAGCAGTATTCTGAAGGTTTGATTTGTCTTACGGGTGGGCCGGAAAGTCCGTTCGGACGTTTGCTGTTGACCGCGCACCGCCCCAAGGCACAAGCGTTGATGGAGCAGTTGGCGGCGATATTTCCGGACCGTTTATATGTGGAACTACAACGCCACCCAGGCGAGGGCGGGCAATGCACCGAGGCAGAACGCGCCAGTGAGCGGGCCTTGATCGAGATGGCATACGCGATGGATTTGCCGCTGGTGGCGACCAATGATGTCTATTTCCCGAAAACCGAAATGTATGAAGCACACGATGCGTTGTTGTGCATTGCCGACGGCGCATATGTGGACCAGCAGGAACCGCGCCGCCGCCTGACTCCGCAGCATTATTTCAAATCCCAAGAGGAAATGGTGACGCTGTTCGCCGACCTGCCCGAAGCCGTGGCCAACACCGTTGAAATCGCGCGCCGATGCGCTTTTGCCACCTACCGGCGCGACCCGATCCTGCCGAAATTTGCCGATGACGAGGTGGTTGAACTGCGTCGTCAGGCCGAAGCCGGTCTGAAGGAGCGGTTGGCGGTTATTCCGCATTCTGCCGAGGTCAAGGACTACGAGGCACGGCTGGATTTTGAGCTGGGTATCATCGAGGGCATGGGGTTCCCCGGCTATTTCCTGATCGTGGCCGATTTCATCAAATACGCCATTGATAACAACATCCCAGTTGGTCCTGGCCGTGGTTCTGGTGCGGGCTCATTAGTGGCCTATTCACTGAAAATCACCGACCTTGATCCGCTGCGTTATAACCTTTTGTTTGAGCGGTTCCTGAACCCCGAACGTGTGTCGATGCCGGATTTCGATATCGACTTTTGCATGGATCGGCGCGAAGAGGTGATCCGTTATGTGCAGGAGAAATATGGCCGCGACAAGGTCGGTCAGATTATTACTTTTGGCGCGCTTTTGTCCAAGGCCGCAGTGCGTGACATTGGCCGTGTTTTGCAGATGCCCTATGGGCAGGTGGATCGGCTGTCAAAACTGATCCCCGTTGAGGGTGTGAAGCCGGTTTCGATTGAAAAAGCATTGGCAGATGAGCCGCGCCTGCGCGAAGAAGCCAAGGCCGAGGAAGTGGTGGCACGGCTGCTGAATTACGGCCAACAGGTCGAGGGGCTGTTGCGCAATGCATCAACTCACGCTGCCGGTGTGGTGATCGGGGATCGCCCGATTGACGAGTTGGTGCCGTTGTATCAAGACCCGCGTTCCGACATGCCGGCAACGCAGTTCAACATGAAATGGGTTGAGCAGGCGGGGCTGGTCAAATTCGATTTTCTGGGCCTGAAAACCCTGACTGTCATTCAGAACGCGCTGGACCTGTTGAAACTGCGCGGTGTCGACATCGACATCGGGCAAATCCCGCTGGATGACGAGGCGACGTATAAACTATACGCCAGCGCCAAAACAGTGGCCGTGTTCCAGGTGGAATCCAGCGGCATGATGGACGCGCTAAAGCGGATGAAGCCGACCTGCATCGAGGATATTGTGGCGCTGGTGGCGCTGTATCGTCCCGGCCCGATGGAAAACATTCCAACCTATTGCGAGGTCAAGAACGGGCTGAAAGAGCGCGAGTCCGTGCACCCGTTGATCGACCATCTGCTGGAAGAAACCCAAGGCATCATCGTTTATCAGGAACAGGTGATGCAAATCGCTCAGGAAATGGCGGGATACTCATTGGGTGGGGCCGACCTGTTGCGCCGCGCGATGGGTAAAAAGATCGCCGAGGAAATGGCCAAGGAGCGGCCCAAGTTTGAAAAAGGCGCCATGGAAAACGGCGTCGATAAAAAGAAAGCCAGCGAGGTTTTCGATCTGTTGGAGAAATTCGCCAACTACGGGTTCAACAAATCCCACGCGGCGGCCTATGCGGTGGTCAGCTATCAAACCGGTTACCTAAAAGCGAACTATCCGGTCGAATTTATGGCCGGTGTGATGAACTGTGACATCCATCTGACGGATAAGTTGGGCGTTTATAAAGAAGAGATCACCAAGGGGCTGGAGCTGGAGATCGTGCTGCCCTGTGTGAACGCGTCAGAGGCGTTGTTCAGCGTGGCAGATGGCAAGGTGGTTTACGGGCTTGGCGGTCTTAAAAACGTCGGGGTCGAGGCGATGCGATTGATTGTCGAGGCGCGGGGCGAAACCGCGTTCGCCACCCTGTTCGATTTCGCGCGGCGGGTGGATATGAAGCGGGTGGGCAAGCGCCCATTGGAAATGCTGGCCCGCGCGGGTGCCTTTGATGTGCTGGATCGAAACCGTGCGCGGGTGTTTGGCAGTCTGGAGCCCTTGGTGGCCTATTCGGCGGCCGTGCATGATCAACGCAACTCCAATCAGGTCTCGCTGTTTGGCGAGGCAGGGGATGATTTGCCCGAACCACGCCTGATTGCGGTTGAGGATTGGCTGCAAAATGAACGGTTGAGCGAGGAACACAAGGCGGTCGGGTTTTACCTGTCGGGCCATCCGCTGGATGATTATATGGCACCCCTGAAACGCAAGGGCGTGATGACACTGTCCGAAGTCGAGCGCAAAGCCGAGGTTGGCGCATGTGTGGTCAAGATGGCGGGGGCCGTGGCCAGCAAACAGGAGCGTAAATCAGCGCGGGGCAACCGGTTTGCCTTTGTGCAATTGTCGGACCCGACCGGCCTGTATGAGGTCACGGTTTTTTCCGACACATTGGAAGCCGCGCGTGATTTGCTGGATGCGGGCAACAGCGTGGTTTTGACCGTCGAGGCGACAATGGAAAGCGAGCAGTTGAAACTGTTGGCGCGCGGGGTTCAAGCCGTAGACGGGGTGGCCGCCGAAGCCGGATCAATGGGATTGCGGGTGTTTGTCGAGAGTGCCGAGGCGGTGGCGTCTGTGGCGTCTGTTCTGGATCGGGCAGTCAAGGATGGCACATCGCGCAGCGGCGGGCCGGTGGTTTTCTGCCTAACCGACGCGGCCCTGCCTGGAGAGGTTGAGATATCGCTGGCAAAGGACTATCCGGTGAACCCACAGATCAAGGGGGCGATCAAAAGCCTTGGTGGTGTGGTGACGGTAGAGGAATTCTAGCCCATGCGGATTGGTGTTTTCATATTGGCCCTGATTGGTCTTGCTGGCTGTCTGGGGCCGATTGAACTGCCGCTATTGGCAGATGTGGAATTGGCCGAGGGCGCACCGGAAAGCGGGCTTGTGGCACCGGATGTCGCGGCCCCGAATTCTGTGCTGGAAGAATTGCAAAGCGTGCAGAATGTGGCTGAGGTTCCGGCGGAACAGGCTGAGGTGACAGAGCCCGTAAAACCGCGCCGCGGGTTTGCGGCGCTGTTCGGGCGGCGGGCGAAGCCTGCGCAAGAAGCTGCACCCAACGCCGTTGAAGAGGCCGCCACTGCCGCGCCACAAGCCGCTGATGTTGATGTTGCAAGCGACGAAACCGTTGGTGAGGCTGCGGCTGAAGCAGACGAAAATGTGGTGGTTGCCTCGGTCGCCCCGCAAGAGGAAACGCCGCCGCGTCGCCAACGCAACGGGTTGTTTGGCCCACGCCGCGCCAAAACCGGCCAGTTCCCGCAAGTCGAGGCGGGTGTGGTCCTTGCGTTTGGCCAGATCGGTCTTGCTTGCGGTATCCGAGGCCGCGCGCTGGGCAAAGAGGTGGACCGCTTTCCCGAACGTGGCAAAGGCTATAGGTTATATGACAGCAACCCATCAACAACCGGCCCGCGCGCGCATTTCATAACCGGTTTCAAAGATGGCTGTCCGCGCCAGTTTACGGCCTCGCTTGCGTTGCTGGATTCACCCGTTCTGCATGAACAACTTCTTTCTGTCGAAAGCAGCGGCGCACAACATTCGACCGCCGCCGATATTGCCTTTCAAAAATTCAGAGCCAAGGCTTGCCGGACGGGCCAAGGCAAGGTTTGCCCTGAAAAACGTATTAGCGAGATGGAAAAATCCATGGCCTTTGTGACGACCTATGAACGGTTCGGCGGCAATGCCAACTGGAACGAAATATTGCTGCACAACGGGGCGATTGTGGCCAATTCAGTGCAAACCCCTTAAAACGCTACCAGTGTGGCGGGCGTTGATCGCCCAGAGTCACGCCGCCGCTTGCATCCGCTTCACGGCTGGCTTCGCGCTCCATCAGCATACGCACGCGATTGGTCAGAAGGGCGAGTTCACCTTCTTGGCGGGCGATAATATCCGACAGGTCACCGACCACGCGGGTCAGATGGGCGATTTGTTCTTCCAGCGGGTTGATTTGTTCATTGCTCATGGGTCCTGTGTTACATCCCAATCGGGGGTAAAAACAAGGGTGTGATTGATTGAAGTCATTGACCCGGTGGTGCCCATTTGACAGGTTGGGGTCAGGAATTCCAACGTTATGAAGGGCTGGAAATATGAACACGATGACAATCCTTAAAACCTGTGCGGCGGCTGCCGTTGCTGTGGCGATCACCGCGCCCGCGATCTGGGCCTATTCCGGTGAAAACTATGTGGTGTGTAATCTGAACCCGAATGGTGATAATTTTCTGGCGCTGCGCACTTGCGGGTCCAGCAAATGCGATATGACCCATAAACTGGGGCCGGATACGTTTTTACTGTCGATGGAACCGACTGCGGAAAACCGTTGGCGCGAAGTGATCGTGCTGGATGGGCTTCAGGATGAAAGCTATTCTGGCCCGTCTGGTTGGGTTTATGATAAATACATTTGCGAGATCAGCTATTAGAGGCTGGTTGGTGGCGGTTGCGGCTATGATGCCCGCAATCGCCACCGCCCATTCGGCGAGTCCTATGTGGTCTGTAATCTGGATCCGAGTGGCGATGATTTTCTAGCGCTGCGGGTCTGCGGTGCAACCAAATGCGAGATGCTGATGGAATTGGGGCCGAACTCCGGCCTGTTGGTGATTGAACCCTATTCCGGCAGCCGTTGGCGCGAGGTAACAGTGCTCAGTGGCGCGCTGATGTTGCCGATTGGCCCTGATGGCTGGGTTTATGACAAATTTATCTGCGAAGTGGCGGACTAACCCACGCCCGCCTTGCCCCCAAACGCCCCTTTGGGTAAACGCATCACGCAAGATAACCCGCAAGATAACCCAAAGGGAGTCGTCATGGCCAAAGTGAAAAAACAGCCCCGCCCAAAGGCGCTCCCGCCCAAAGGCTTTCGCGATTATTTCGGTGAAGAGGTAAATGCGCGTAAATCCATGCTGGATGCGATTGCGGCTGTGTATCATCAATACGGGTTCGAGTCGCTGGAATCTCCGGCGGTTGAAAC
>CAYYOF010000047.1:0-25694 GCA_964473185.1 uncultured Marinosulfonomonas sp.
TTCAATTAAGAAGCTACACGCAAACTACAACCATCACCGCCGTCGCAACTGCGCCAACGCCCGTGACCAACCACCGGGACTAACCACAAAGGACAGCCCGAACCCGGTTACAAACCCCGCAAGATCGGCGATCCAGTCAGGCCCACCGCCAAAGAACACCCCGAATATCAACTGGATGAACAACAAAAACCCGATCAGCGTAAAGGCGCGGTATTCATTCGCCCCATGTGCCGCCAAATCGACCCACAGCAAAAACGTAAACGCCCCGATCAATCCGTACACCGCCGGATATGCCCCGATCAACCGTACACTAGTGCCAATAAACAGCCCGTAAACCACCGCACCGATGATTGCTGACCCAAAAAACACCAGCAACAAAGCCCACCAACGAAATACCTCGCCGACAAATTTGCCCAGTGCCAGCAACAGCACACAGGCAAATATCATATGGGTGAAATTCACATGGATAAACGGATAGGTCAAAAACCGAAGCAGTATTTCCGGCGGGAAACGCCACACTTCAATCATCCAGTTTACCAGATCCCCCGACGGCGCATAATCCCGCATTGCCGCAACCCGCCAGCCCACCGCCTGCGGCCCACCAATCAGCCCGCGTGCACCCAGATTGAATGTCAGTTCCACTACAAACATCACAAGCGCCAACGCCACCACCACAGGCGGCAACGGGTTAACGGGTGACACGTTCGGATTACTGCTCATCTCATAGGCTCCTTTGGTTGACGGCCCTTGCCCTCATGGGTATGCGAAACGGACAACATAATCCAGACGGAGAATTATCATGACCGAGGTGGTCCACACTCCCCGCGTCTTTTCAGGCATCCAGCCATCCGGCGGCCTGACCCTTGGCAACTATCTGGGCGCGATCAAGCGGTTCGTGTCGATGCAGGATAGCGGCGTTGAAACCATCTATTGCATGGTCGATCTGCACGCCATTTCCGTCTGGCAAGACCCCGCCAAACTGCGCCACGCCACCCGCGAGCTATGCGCCGGTTTCATTGCGGCCGGTCTGGACCCCACCAAATCCATTCTGTTCAACCAAAGTCAGGTCTCGGCCCACGCCGAACTGGGCTGGGTGTTCAGCTGCGTGGCCCGCATGGGCTGGTTAAACCGGATGACCCAGTTCAAAGACAAAGCTGGCAAGAATCGTGAAAACGTTTCCGTTGGTCTGTTCAGCTATCCAACCCTGATGGCCGCCGATATTCTGGTTTACCACGCGACGCACGTGCCGGTGGGCGAGGACCAGAAACAACATATCGAGCTAACCCGCGACATCGCGGCGAAATTCAACCACGACTACGGCGTTGATTTCTTTCCGATCACCGAACCTGTGATCGAGGGCGAGGCCACCCGCGTGATGTCGCTGCGCGATGGCTCCAAAAAGATGTCGAAATCTGATCCGTCCGACAACAGCCGCATTAACATGACCGATGATGCCGACAAGATCGCCCAGAAAATTCGCAAGGCCAAAACCGATACGGATGGGTTACCAAGCGAGGCCAAGGGGCTGGAAGGCC
Source organism: uncultured Marinosulfonomonas sp. (assembly GCA_964473185.1). Lineage (GTDB taxonomy): Bacteria > Pseudomonadota > Alphaproteobacteria > Rhodobacterales > Rhodobacteraceae > Profundibacter. The sequence goes on from CAYYOF010000047.1 coordinate 1,536, forward strand.
GCTCCGAGGCCACCAATCTGGTCAACATCTACGCCGCGTTGGCGGATATGTCGGTGGACCAAGTGCTGGCGGACGTTGGCGGCAAACAGTTTTCCGAATTCAAACCGATGCTGTCGGAACTGGCGGTCACCAAGCTGTCGCCGATTTCGGCTGAAATGGCACGGTTAATGGAAACCCCGGACGAGATCGACGCGATCCTGCGCAATGGGGCGGATAAGGCCCGCGCGATTGCGGACCCGATACTGGCCAAGACGTTAGAGATTGTCGGGATGGTGCGGTAGGAGGCAGGGCTGGATGGCGGCCTTGAGGACAAAGTGACGTTGTGTTCAAGCGATCAAAATTGTGTTTCTAACCGGAAGCGTTCAGCCCATTCCTGATTGGTCGCATCTGCCAGCTTTGCAACAGGTGGCGTGACTTCGTCTCTTGCCTCACAATCCAAGCCGAGTGCTTCGAGAACATGTCCAAGGGTCGCATACGGCGCAGCAGACAATTCTTCATACGTAATGCGCAAAGGCTTGATTTCTCTGCTACAAACCATTTCACCCACTCAGTATCCATTTGCTCTGACAGCGCAAGTTGCGTAGCGATAGCCACCGCATCGTAAACAGGTTCTTTCTGTTCAGAGAGGCGCTCTAACTCAGTGCCATCTGAAGCCATATGCCAAAGCCCTGTTTGTTCAGCCTTAACGTAAGATATTGCCTGATCCAGCTTATTCTCACGGGTGAGATGGACAAACAACGTATCGCCAAAAGCTGCACCCATGCGAGATTTATCATCGGGAAACGACGGATATAGAACGCTCAGCTGCTCTATGAAGAAATCAAAGCTGTGACGCTGCAAACGCAGGCCGAATATATCACCCGCACCTTTTCCACGTTCGAAAGCTGATTTGAAAACACCTTTCAACGCGTCTTGCCTAGTGCCGAACTCGTCGTTTTGAAACCCGTAGTAACCAAGCCATTTCTCAAGCGAGGGCGCGTGAAAATGTGACTCTGGGAAGCCAGCATTGCCAACCTCGCGCAAGAGCATACACAACAATGTGCTGCCGCTACGAGGGCTAGTGCAGATCACATATGAATTAAACAATTTCATAGGTGCCAGTTACACGAAACCACAGTCGGCTTCCATGGTAGGTTTGGGCTCAAAGCTGCCGTTCTGTACTAATATCAAAGCCAGAACCCGCCAAACTTTCTATGAGAACCGAAACAGTGCGCCAACGCACACATCTTGCGGATTTTATTGGGATAGTGCAGTCATTGCAAAAACTGGTAATGCTCTACCAACCCAAAGGAGCAAAACCATGACCCCCGTCCACCCCACCACCCGCATTGGGCACGTCCATCTGAAGGTCGCCGATCTGGAGCGTTCAATCGCGTTTTATTCCGGTGTTCTAGGTTTCGAGGTGCAGCAGCGCTTTGGCAGCGGCGCGGCGTTCCTGTCTGCGGGCGGGTATCACCACCACATCGGCTTGAACACTTGGGAAAGCCTTGGGGCGACGCCGCCGCCCGTGGGTCACACCGGATTATACCACACCGCGTTTCTATACCCGTCCCGTGCCGAGCTGGCCGATGCCCTGCGCCGTGTGGCCGCTGCGGGAATAGAATTTGACGGTGCCGCAGATCACGGTGTCAGCGAAGCCGTCTATCTGACCGACTCTGACGGCAACGGGGTCGAGCTATACTGTGACCGCGACGAGGCCGACTGGCCGCGCAGCCCTGACGGGGCGCTGGCCATGAACAATGCGCCGCTTGATGTGGATGGGTTGATGGCTGTAGGGCTGACACATTGATCGCCGCCATATGCGTCTACATCGGCTTGGCGTTATAGGTGAACAGCACCTCGCCATTGATTTTGTAAGTGTTGATCAGCGCGGCCGCTGTATCACTGGTCAGCCAGTCTTCCAGTGCCTTGGCCAAATCCGTTTTCACATGCGGGTGCCGCTCAGCACTCACAGGGATGAACGCATATTGGTTGAACAGCACCGGATCACCGGCAAACAGCAACACCAGCCCGCCCTTATTGCCAAAGTTCAGCCAACTGGCGCGGTCCGCCATGATATAGGCATCCATGCCGCTGGCGGTGTTTAGCGCGGCCCCCATCCCTGCCCCCGCCGCACGATACCAGCCGGTGAACGCGGCGGCGTCCAGTCCGGCGTCCTGCCACAAGGCTAGCTCTTTCTTATGGGTGCCGCTGCCGTCGCCACGGCTGACGAACGGCACTTTGGCACCGGCAATCAGTTGCAGCACAGCTACCGCCGTTTCAGCCCCGCCAATCATGGCAGGGTCATCCGAGGGACCAATCAGCACGAAATCATTATACATGATCTCGCGCCGATGCGTGCCGTAACCCGCTGCTATAAATGCATCCTCGGCCCCGCGCGAATGCACCAGTATGGCGTCCACATCGCCAGCCTCACCCAATCGTAACGCCTGTCCGGTGCCAACAACGATCAACTGCACATCCAGATCCAGATCGGCCTTGATTTGCGGCAGTAACACATCCGACAGGCCCGAATTGTGAAATGACGTCGTCACCGCCACTCTGATCTCGGCGATCTCGGCGGCCTGCACCGCAACGCCGGCAAACAGCAGCACTATGGTGGCCAGCATCGGTTTCAGCCTGCCTGTCATTCGACGATATCCCCATTCACAAAGGCCCGTGCCTTTCGGGTTTTCGGAGCATCAAAAAATTCTGCCACCGGTGCCGTTTCATGCACCAGCCCACCCACCATAAACACCACATCATTGGCCAGACGCCGCGCCTGCCCCATGTCATGCGTTGCCATCACAATCCGGGTGCCGTCCGCTTGCGCATCCTGCAATATCGCCTCGATCTCGCGGGTGGCGCTGCCGTCCAGATTGGCGCTGGGTTCGTCCAGAAACAAAACCTCGGGTCGGCGGATCAAGGCCCGCGCCAGCGCCAGTTTCTGTTTCTCTCCGCCCGACAATACCGGTGCGGGACGATCTAGCGCGTGGCCAAGCCCGAACCGCACGGCCCAGTCCGCCGCCTGCTTATGTGCCGCGCGCCGCGCCATACCCCGCAGGATGAGCGGGTAGGCAATACTGTCAACAACATAGCGCCGCATCATAATAGGTGTCTGGAAAACATAGGCTTGATGCTGGCGGGCCACATCATCGGACACATTCCAGAATGCCTCACCCGCAGACACCCGTTGCAGCCCGTGCATCAGGCGCAACAGGGTGGTTTTGCCCGACCCGTTTGGCCCGATCACCACAGTGAACCCGCCCGCGTCAATCGTCAGGTCCACCGGCCCGACAATCCGCACACCGCGCACTTTGGCCACCACGCCGCGCATCACCAGCGGCAGAATGGATGTTGGCAAAACAGGCTCTACCATATGCTCGCCCTTTCGGTGCGCGACAGGATATGGATCGTCAAGTTCACCGCAATCGCCAACCCGATCAGGATCATCCCCAGCCCCATCGCAAAGGCAAAATTACCCTTGCCGGTTTCCAGCGCAATCGCGGTGGTCAGCACCCGAGTAGAATGGTCGATGTTACCGCCCACAATCATAATCGCCCCGACCTCGCCAATTGCGCGCCCGAAACCGGCCAGCATCGCCGTTAACAGGGCACGCCGCCCGTCCCACAACAGCGCTTTGATGCGCTGCATTCGGGTGGTATTCAGCGAAATCAGCAGGTCGTGGTATTCGGCCCAAAGATCCCGAATGGTTTGATGGGCAATGGACGCAATCAGCGGGGTGATGATGATCACCTGCGCGATGATCATCGCTGTCGGCGTAAACAGCAGGCCAAACACCCCGAAAGGCCCCGAACGCGACAGCATCAGATAAACAAACAGACCGACCACCACAGGCGGCAGGCCCATCAGGGCGTTCAACACCGCAATCACATAGCGCCGCATCCAAAAACGCCGCACCACCAGCCATGCGCCCAGCGGCAACCCGATTATCGACGCAATCAGCACTGCGGTCAGCGTCACCTGCAGCGACAGGCCCACAACCTCGAGCAGGTCCGCATCCAATGTAATGATTAGCCCCCAAGCCTCGGCCAGGCTCTGGAAAATCTCGCTCATGGAAATGCACCGCCCGTTTCTAACGCCATTCGTCGCCCATATGTATTATATTGACCAATCCCCTGCCAGCGTCCATCCGACCTTTCCCATCACGCATGCGGCTTTTTATGTCTGGACTTATGACCTATTTTCCCGATACGCTCCTGCCGAACCAAAGGAGATCACCATCATGGCAATGGGCACCAACATCCGCACCTATTTTGACGGCACATGGCACAACGGCGATCTGCCTATTATGAAAGCCGCCGATCATGGCTCGTGGCTCGGCTCGACCATCTTTGACGGTGCGCGGTATTTTGAAGGGGTCGCGCCCGATCTGCGCGCCCATTGCGAACGCGCCAACCGCTCCGCCAAATCGCTGATGATCACCCCGACCGTTTCAACCGATGACATGGTGCAGATGGTGTGGGAGGGGCTTGCCGCCTACCCCAAAACATCCGCCGTCTACATCCGCCCGATGTATTGGGGCATTGACAGCGGCATCGCGGGTGTGGTGCCAAAGGAAAATTCCACCGGTTTTGCCATCAGTCTGGAAGAGGTCGCCATGCCCACCGCCACGGACGCGCAAACCCTGACCACCACACGGTTCCGCCGTCCCGTGCTGGAAGACAACGTCACCAACGCCAAAGCGGGCTGCCTGTATCCCAACAACGCGCGGATGCTGGCCGAGGCGAACGCCAAGGGTTTCAACAACGCCTTGGTCGCCGACATCATGGGCAACGTCGCCGAAACCGCGTCGGCCAATGTATTCATGGCCAAGGACGGCGAATTGTTCACCCCGATTGCCAACAACACATTCCTTGCCGGTATCACCCGCGCCCGCCACATCAAAAACCTGCGGGCCGACGGGATCAAGGTGCATGAAACCATCCTGACGTTTGACGATTTCCGTAAGGCAGACGAGGTGTTCCTGTCGGGCAATTATTCCAAGGTGACACCGGTCAGTGAATTTGACGGGATCAACTACCAAATGGGTCCGCTGACCAAACGCGCCCGCGAAACATATTGGGACTGGGCACACTCTGACGCATGACTGCCCCCTTGCACTGGGACCGGAACACCTGCATCATTAGCACCAAGGAGAACAACACATGCGTAAATTTCTAGTGGTGCTGGACGACAGCCGTGAATGTCTGAATGCGATGCGGTTCGCGGCAATGCGGGCCAGAAAATCCGGCGGCGGGGTCGAGGTTCTGTCGATCATTCCGCCCGAGGAATTCAATCACTGGATCGGTGTCGGTGACATCATGCGCGAAGAAGCGCGTGAACGCATCGAGGTCCATTACGAGGTTTTCGCCAAATGGATGCGTGACCGTCAGGGGATCGAGCCTGAACTGGTGATCCGCGAGGGCGAAGCTGTGACCGAAATTATGGCGCAGGTGGCCGAGCATACAGACATTGGCCTGCTGGTGCTGGGGGCTGGTTCTGAGAAAAAAGGGCCTGGGCCGTTGATTACCAAGCTGATGAAATCAGTCGCCAACTTCCCGATCCCGATCACCATTGTGCCGGGCGAGATGTCAAAAGAGCGGCTTGAGGCGATCACCTAACGGCCATTTAGAACCATTCCAAACCTTGACAGTCCGCCTTTGCAGGCGCATATCTGTAAACCTGACCAAAAAGGTGTGCCAAATGTTTATCCAAACCGAATCCACTCCGAACCCCGCAACTCTGAAATTCCTGCCGGGCCAGAGCGTTCTAGGCAAAGGCACCGCGGATTTCCCGTCGGCCGAGGTTGCAGGCAAATCCCCGCTGGCCCAGCGCATTTTTGCGGCTGGTGGCATTTACGGCGTGTTTCTGGGAACTGATTTTATCACCGTGACCAAAGGCGACGAAATCGCATGGGAGCATATCAAACCCGCAATCCTTGGCGCGATCATGGAGCATTACCAGTCCGGCGACGAAGTGCTGATTGGCGAAGCCGAAAGCGCTGGTCATGCCGAACACAATGGCGCGGACGAAGCGATCGTCACCCAGATCAAGGAATTGCTCGACACCCGCGTGCGCCCCGCGGTGGCACAGGATGGCGGCGACATTACGTTTCACGGGTTCGAGGGCGGCGTGGTTTACCTGCACATGCAAGGCGCATGCGCCGGTTGTCCTTCATCCACCGTGACCCTGAAAATGGGCATCGAAAACCTGCTGCGCCACTACATCCCCGAGGTGACCGAGGTGCGCGCGATTGAAGCCTAAACCACTGATACTGGCATTTGATACATCGGTCGCGCATGTCGCGGCCGCTTTGCTATCTGGCGATACGGTTTTGGCGAAACGGGTTGAGGCGATGGCCAAGGGTCAAGCAGAACGTCTGTTCCCTCTGCTTGAGGAGGTGTTAGCCGAGGGTGGCGTTACATGGTCCGGTCTGACCGCGATTGGCGTAGGCATCGGCCCCGGAAATTTCACCGGCATCCGCATATCGGTGTCCGCCGCCCGTGGGTTGGCGCTGTCACTGAACATTCCAGCGGTTGGTGTTTCCAGTTTCGAGGCCCAAGCGATTGACACACCCCGCCCCATTCTTTCGCTCGTAGATGCGCGGCGCGATCAGGTCTTTGTGCAAGAATTAACCGGTGGTGCTGCGATGCCGCCCCACGTCATGGCCAAATCCGAAATCACAAACACACACACAAACACCATCGGCCCCAGCGATACCGTTAATCCTGTCGCCATCGCCCGCATCACCGCCACGCGTTACACCGATGCCACCCTGCCGCGCCCTGCCCCGCTATACGTGCGTGCGCCCGATGCCGCCCCGCCGCGCGATCCGGCCCCTGTCATCCTGCCATGACCCCCGACGCGCTTGCTGCCCTTCATGCCCGCTGTTTTGTAACGCCCCGCCCGTGGAGTGCCGACGAGTTCGCCTCAATGCTCACCTCCAACGGCGTGTTCCTACGATCCAGCGACGCAGGTTTTGCCTTGGGTCGTGAAATTGCGGGCGAGGTGGAGTTGCTGACACTCGCCGTCGATCCCGACCACCAAAGACAAGGCAATGGCCGCGCGTTACTCACCGCCTTTGAAGCCGAGGCCACAAAACGCGGCGCAACAGAAGCCTTTCTAGAGGTCGCCAGCAACAACACCGCCGCATACGTCCTGTATCGCGCCGCCGGATACACCGAATCTGGCCACAGACCTGCCTATTATCGCCCCCCGACGGGCCCCAGAATCGCAGCCATCATCATGCGTAAGCCCCTGATTTGAATCTGATATTGGCCCATCCACCGCCTCACCCCCCAAAACCATGCGTTAGATGCTACCAAATGGTAAAAAGCTATTGACCCTCCCCGCCACCTGCGGGCTTAATCGTGAATGATCTAAAAACGATCTGCTCGCTTACTTGGGTTCTGCCCCCATTCCGGCGGCAATCCAAAAACAAAAATCGGGAGAGAAAATATGACCCTTATGCAAAAATTCCTTGGTGCAGCTGCCACACTTGCCCTTACAGCAGGCGTTGCCACCGCTGACCCAGCCATCATCTTTGACCTTGGCGGCAAATTCGACAAATCCTTCAACGAAGCTGCCTTTGCAGGCGCGCAACGTTGGGCCGAAGAAACTGGCGGCTCGTTCCGCGAAATCGAACTGACATCAGAAGCACAGCGCGAGCAGGCCCTGCGCCGGTTCGCCGAAGGTGGCTTTAACCCTGTCGTGATGACCGGTTTTGCGTTTGCCTCCTCGCTGGATGCTGTTGCTGCCGATTTCCCCGACACAAAATTCGCCATCATCGACATGGTGGTTGACCAGCCAAACGTGCAGTCGATCGTTTACAAAGAGCAAGAAGGCTCGTTTCTGGTTGGCATGATGGCCGCGATGGCCTCTAAATCCGGCACCGTCGGCTTTGTTGGCGGCATGGACATCCCGTTGATCCGCAAATTCGCTTGTGGCTATGTTCAGGGCGTTAAATTCGCCAACCCCGACGCCACAGTGATCCAGAACATGACCGGCACAACACCGTCGGCATGGAATGATCCGGTTAAAGGTGGCGAGCTGACCAAAGCGCAAATCTCGCAAGGCGCTGACGTAATTTATGCCGCTGCTGGCTCCACTGGTCTGGGCGTGCTACAAACAGCTGCCGATGAAGGCATCCTGTCAATCGGCGTTGATTCCAACCAGAACTACCTGCACCCGGGGCAAGTTCTTACATCCATGATGAAGCGTGTTGACGTTGCTGTTTACAATGCCTTCACAGCGGGCCCGGACCTTGAGCCTGGCTTTAACGTAATGGGCTTGCACAACCGCGGTATCGGCTTTGCCATGGACGAGCACAACAAGGATCTGGTCTCGGATGCGATGATCGCGGCGGTTTACAAAGCTGCTTACGACATCACCACAGGCGAGATCATGGTTCATGACTATATGTCCGACAACGCCTGCCCAGTGAAATAATTACTGATGGCTAGCGATCAAACCTTGGCGCGGCAGGAAACTGTCGCGCCAGCTATAGAACTTGTCGGCATCTCCAAGGCTTTCGGGCCGGTGCAGGCAAACAAAGACATCTCGCTTTCTGTTGCGCGCGGCTCGATTCACGGGATCGTTGGCGAAAATGGCGCCGGAAAGTCAACGCTGATGTCGATCCTTTACGGGTTTTACAAAGCAGACGCGGGCGAGGTGTTTATCAGGGGCGAAAAAACCCTGATCCCTGATAGTTCCGCCGCAATCAAAGCCGGTATCGGCATGGTGCACCAACACTTCAAACTGGTTGAAAACTTCACGGTTCTTGAAAATGTCGTTTTGGGCATGGAGGACGGCTGGCTGCTAAAGCCATCGCTAGCCAAGGCCCGCAAACTGCTGCAAGAACTGTCTGACGAATATGAGCTGAGCGTTGATCCTGATGCGTTGATCGAGAACCTGTCCGTCGGCCACCAGCAGCGCGTTGAAATCCTCAAAGCGCTGTATCGTCAGGCCGACGTTCTGATTCTGGACGAACCCACCGGTGTGCTGACCCCTGCCGAGGCTGACCATCTGTTCCGCATCCTGAACGGGCTAAAGGATCAGGGTAAAACCATCATCCTGATCACCCACAAGCTGCGCGAGATCATGGAAATCACCGACACAGTATCGGTGATGCGCCGTGGTGAAATGACCGCCACCGTCAAAACCAAAGACACCAGCCCACAGCAATTGGCCGAGTTGATGGTTGGCCGCAAAGTGCTGCTGCAAATCGACAAAAAACCCGCCACCCCGGGCGAGCCGATCCTTGAAATCGAAAACCTGCAGGTGATTGACGACAAGAATGTCGAGCGCGTCAAAAGCGTTTCGTTACAGGTGCGTGCCGGTGAGATTTTGGGCATCGCTGGGGTCTCGGGCAATGGGCAAACCGAATTGCTGGATGTGCTGGGCGGTTATATGAACGCCACCGGCACAATCCGCATCAAAGGGCAGGAAATTGACCTGACCGGCAAACATTCCAACGGCCAATCGCGCCGTCACCGTGGCATTGCGCATGTGCCCGAAGATCGTCAGTCGGAAGGGCTGATCATGGATTTCATGGCGTGGGAGAACATGATCTTTGGCTATCACAATGATGCGGCATACAACAAAAATGCGCTGATGATGGACAACGCCGCGATCCGCCGCGAAACCGAGGCCAAAATGGAGCGCTTTGACGTGCGCCCGCCCAATCCGAAGCTTCAGGCGAAAAACTTTTCCGGCGGCAACCAGCAGAAAATCGTACTGGCCCGTGAAATTGAACGCAACCCCGATCTGTTGCTGGTCGGTCAGCCGACCCGCGGCGTTGACATTGGCGCGATTGAATTCATCCATAAACGGATTGTCGATCTGCGCGATGAGGGCAAAGCCATTCTGCTGGTCAGCGTCGAGCTGGAAGAAATTCTGTCCCTGTCCGACCGCATCATCGTAATGTTTGACGGCCACATCATGGGCGAACGCGACCCCGCCAAAACGGATGAAAAAGAACTGGGCATGTTGATGGCCGGAATGGAAACAACTGGGGGGGACGCCTGATGGACAAGATGCCAAAATGGGCCGACGTGGTTCTGATCCCTCTGATCAGCCTTAGCCTTGCCTTGTTTGCCTCGGGGCTGGTGGTTCTGGCCATCGGTCAAGACCCTGTTCAGGCAATCACCGTGATGATCAAGGGCGCGCTCGGCTCCACCTCGGGGATCGGCTATACGCTCTATTATGCTACCAACTATATGTTCACCGGCCTCGCAGTGGCGGTGGCGTTTCATGGCCGGATGTTCAACATCGGCGGCGAGGGCCAAGCCGCTATCAGTGGCGTTGGCGTGGCTGTTGTTTTATTGGCGTTTGACTGGCCACACTGGACGGTTGCCCTGCCCTTTGCCATTCTTGGCGGCGGGTTGTTTGGCGCGGTATGGGCCGCTATTCCGGCCTATTTGCAGGCAAAACGCGGTAGCCACATCGTGATCACCACGATCATGTTCAACTTTATCGCAGCCGCAGTGATGGGGTATTTGCTAAACGGCATCCTGAAAAACCCCAACACCCAAAGCGCTGAAACCGTGAAATTCCCCGATGGGGCACACCTGCCAACCATCCACGAAATGCTCGCCCCATTGGGGATCGAGTTTTCCAAATCCGCGCCAGCCAATGTCAGCTTCTTGCTGGCGCTGCTTTGTGCGTTCCTTGTCTGGTTCCTGTTGTGGCGCACGCGGCTGGGCTACGCCATCCGCGCCTTTGGCCACAGCCCGAGCGCCGCCAGTTATGCCGGTATTTCCGCCTTCAAAATCACCATGATTGCGATGATTATCTCGGGCGCTTTGGCGGGTATGTTGTCAATCAACGTGGTGATGGGCGAACAGGAACGCCTGATCAAGGAATTCGTTGAAGGTGCCGGTTTCGTCGGCATCGCCGTTGCCCTGATGGGGCGCAACCACCCGATCGGCATCATCCTTGCAGCCCTTCTATTCGGGATGCTGGCACAGGGCGGGTTTGAACTGCTTTGGGAAATGCCGGGCATCAGCAAAGAAGTGGTGCTGGTGATTCAAGGTATGATCATCCTGTTCACCGGCGCGCTGGATTACATGGTCCGCAAACCGATTGAAAAACTGTTTATACGCGCACGAAAGGGGCAAAGCTGATGGATTTTGCACATACATTCCTGCAGGCCTTGATCGCAATGGACATGACCATCCGCCTGTCCGTGGTGCTGATACTGGCCTGTCTGGCGGGGCTCTATTCGGAACGCGCCGGTATCTTTGACATCGGGCTCGAAGGTAAACTGCTGATCTCGGCCTTCTTCTCGGCTGCTATATCGTTTGAAACCGGCAACGTATGGCTGGGTGTTCTGGCGGGTGTCGCGGCCTCGATGGTATTCTCGCTGATCCACGGCATCGCCTCGATCACCTATCGCGGCAACCAGCTGATCGCTGGTGTTGCGCTGAATTTTCTGGCCTCGGGTCTGACCATTGTGATTGGTCATGCGTGGTTCAAAAAAGGCGGCCAGTCACCCGCCCTGCCAAACGGGTCGCGCTTTCATGAAATCACCCTGCCGTTCGCCGATGCGATGCGCGACATCCCGATGATCGGGCCGATTTATGCCGATGTGATCTCGGGCCACAAACCGCTGGTCTACATCACCTTCCTGATTGTGCCCTTTACATGGTGGCTGCTGTTTCGCACCCGCTTCGGCCTGCGCCTGCGCGCCGTGGGTGAAAATCCGGCCTCGGTTGATACCGCTGGTGTTTCGGTGATCCGCTACCGCTATGCCGCCGTGATGATCGCCGGTGTGCTCTGCGGCCTTGGCGGTGCCTACCTTGCCACCTCGCAGGCCTCGGCCTTTGGCCGCGAGATGTCGGCGGGGCGCGGGTTCATCGCGCTGGCCGCTTTGATCTTCTCGAAATGGCGGCCGTGGTATGCCTTGATGGCCTGTTTGCTGTTCGGTTTCCTTGAGGCGATCAGCAATCTTTACCCCAATATCGACGTCTTCGGGGTCTTTGAAATTCCGGTCCAGTTCATGCAGGCCCTGCCTTATATCCTGACAGTGGTGATTCTCGCGGGCTTCGTTGGCAAGGCGGTTGCCCCCCGTGCAGGGGGCGAGCCATACGTAAAAGAACGGTAAATATGCGAATTTTTGCATCTATTAGGTGCAAAAGCCGTTTTGCCCTATTGTCGATTAGGGTAATTCTGGATTAGGAACGCCTATGCAGATTTATCTTCCCATTGCCGAAATCTCGGTGAACGCGTTTCTTTTGCTTGGTCTTGGCGGCATGGTCGGTGTCCTTTCGGGGATGTTTGGCGTTGGCGGCGGATTTTTGATGACCCCGCTTTTGTTCTTTATAGGCATCCCTCCGGCCGTGGCCGTGGCGACTGAGGCGAACCAGATCGTTGCCTCGTCCTTTTCAGGCGTTCTAGCGCATTTCAAACGAAAGACGGTGGACTTCAAAATGGGCACCGTGCTGCTGATTGGCGGCCTCATCGGTGCATACCTCGGGATCCAGCTGTTTAACTACCTTCGGGCGCTGGGTCAGGTCGATCTGCTGGTTAAACTCAGCTATGTGGTTTTCCTTGGCATCATCGGCTCACTGATGTTCGTCGAAAGCCTGAACGCCATCCGTCGCGCAAAAAAAACCGGCTCTGCTGCCAAACGCAAAAAACACAACTGGATCCACAACCTGCCGTTCAAGATGAAGTTCCGCACGTCAGGTCTGTATATCTCGGTGATCCCTCCGTTCTTTGTCGGCGTGTTTGTCGGCGTTCTGGCCGCGATCATGGGCGTTGGCGGCGGCTTTGTGATGGTGCCCGCGATGATCTATCTGATCGGCATGCCCACCAAAGTTGTGATCGGCACCTCGCTGTTCCAGATTATTTTCGTCACCGCCTTCACCACGATGATGCACGCCACAACCAACTTTACGGTTGATATCGTGCTGGCCGTCCTGCTGCTGGTTGGCGGCGTGATTGGCGCACAGATCGGCACCCGCATTGGCCTCAAAATGAAAGCCGAACAACTGCGCGTCCTGCTGGCCATACTGGTGCTGGCGGTTTGTGGCAAACTGGCGCTTGATCTTCTGATCCAACCCAGCGAGCTATATTCGCTCGGCGCTGCCGGGAGCCATTAGATGCTGCGTTTTATCGCCCTGTTCCTGCTTGCCGCTATTTTGCCGTTAAACGCTAGCGAAGAAATTGTCGCTGATCTTTCGCAAAAACGCGTCGGCATTTCGGCCACCTTTGATGGCTCGCATATTCTGATTTTTGGCGCGGTCAGCCGTGATGCCCCCGCCCCGGCCAATGGGCCGTTACAGGTTATCATTTCGGTTGCCGGTCCTTCCGAACCTGTCACCGTGCGGCTTAAGGAAAAAAAGGTCGGCATCTGGGTTAATAGCAATTCCGTGCTGATTGACGAAGCCCCCAGTTTTTATTCCGTGGCCACAACGGCCCCGTTAATGGAAACCCTCACCGATGACGAAGACCGATTCCACAAGGTCTCTATACCTCGTGCAATCAACGCTATGGGCGCACAAATCCTGTCAACGGACCATGCGCAAGGATTTATTGACGCGCTGATCCGTATCCGTACCAACAATGGCCTTTATCAAGTGCATGAGGGTGCGGTTGAACTGATGTCTGACACGCTGTTTCGCACCTCGATTGACTTGCCTTCGAACCTGACGGCTGGTGAATACACCGCGCGGATCTTGATCACACGCGATCAACGGGTGGTGGACGTGTTCGAAACCAAACTCGACATTCAAAAGGTAGGTATGGAACGTTGGCTCTATAACCTTGCCCATGACAATGCGGTTTATTACGGCTTGATGTCGCTGTTCATCGCGATTGCCGCCGGTTGGCTCGCCTCTGCTGTGTTCAGCTACTTCAAACCCTAACGCTTTATTAACGCGCCCCTTCTTCTTTTCAGCGCGAGTCTCGTTACCTTGAATTCATCTGACACCCCGAACGCATTTGAAAACAGACACTGCCTCGGGGTGTCAGATGAATGGATTATACCCAATGAAACGAGACTTGCGCAAAATACCTGCGGCGCGCGGCGCATTAAATCTCTTCTTACCCACGCCCGATCAACGGCATCTTGGTCGCCATAATTGTCATGAACTGAACATTTGCCGACAATGGCAGTGCCGCCATTTGCAGCACGGCATCCGCCGCCAGCCCCGCGTCCATCATCGGCTGCACGGCCACATCGGGATTGGCCGCCTGTGCACGCGCATTCAACTGGTCCAGCAATTCGGTCTGCGCGTTGCCAATGTCAATCTGACCGCAAGCAATATCAAAGGCGCGACCATCAAGGCTCAGCGTTTTGGTCAGCCCCGTGATCGCATGTTTGGTGCTGGTGTATCCCACCGACCCGGGCCGTGGTGCGTGGGCCGAAACTGATCCGTTGTTGATGATCCGCCCGCCTTGCGGGGTCTGCGCCCGCATCTGCCTAAATGCAAATCTAGCGGCCAGAAACATCCCCGTCAGGTTCAGCTCCACTACCTCGCGCCAATCATCCACGCTGATTTCGTCAATCAGCCCCGCAGGACCGAAACTGCCCGCATTGTTAAACAACACATCAATGCGCCCTGTGACCTTAGCAAAAGTCTCGAACGCAACCCCCAACGCATCTTCATCCGTCACATCCGCTGGCAACACATGCGCAGCTCCATGCCCATCCGCAACCGCTTCCAACGCTTCACGGCGGCGCGCAATCAGGCCCACTTGCCAACCGGCCACCAGAAACACTTTGGCCGTGGCGGCTCCGATCCCCGAACTGGCGCCGGTGATGATAATCGTCTTGCTCATTCCCCGTCCCCCTCAAGCGTCAATGGCACAGTTGCACCCTGCAAATCATCAACTGTCAGCGGCGCGGATGGCCGCGATAACATATTGCGCGTCACCCAGAACAGCCGCTTTTCCGCCCGTGTGATCGCTACATAGGCCAGCCGTTTCCACAATGCCTGTCCGGCTTCAATGCGCCCCATACGGGCAGCTACAAACAGATCAGGCGCAAACACCTGCACGTTTTCCCATTGCGAGCCTTGCGCCTTGTGGATCGTCACCGCAGACCCGTGCAAAAACGCCGCGCCCATACGGGCTGCAAAGGGGATGAACGGCTCTTCTTCGTCCGGCATCTCGATCTTTATAATCGAGGCCGCAGACACCTGCGGATCCTCTGCCCCCAGCACATGGATGCGTGAAAATCCGGGCTTGCGACCGGGCCCGAGGTATATCACCTGCGCTCCCTTGATCAGCCCGCGCGCCTCTAGATCAATGCGTTTCTTGCGGTGCTTGACCGGCAGTTCAATCCCGTCGCAAATCAACGGCTCGCCTGCCATCAATTCATCCGCAGGCGCACCGTATGCACCTCGAAACGCATGTATCAGCCGCACCCGGGTTTTATTCATCCACACCAGCGCGGGGGATCGCGCCATCATATCCACTTCGACCCGTTGCGCCCAAACCACGCGGTCATCCTTTTGCGCGGCTTCTTCGATCATCCGCTCGAAATCCTGAAACTGCAGGCTCTCGTCACTTAACGCATGCGCCAGATCAAGGATGGGATTATCCGCATCCTGTCGGTGAATGCGGTGCAGCTCCAACTTTTGTTTACCAGAGAAATTATCAAACACCATCTCGCCGGACTGCCCGACGGGGGCCAGTTGCGCGGGGTCACCGAACAGCACCAACGTCGGGAAAATTTCCTGCAAATCCTCCAGCTGCTTTTCATCCAGCATCGAGCTTTCATCAACGAACCCGATGTCCATCGGCTCGTCCCGGCGCTTCCAGCCGATGATAAAGTCCGAGCCCCGCAGGCCCGCCGCCGCCAGTGCACCGGGGATGGATTTATTGCTAGCATAAAACAGCGCGGCACGGTCCAGTGCGGCATCGGTCAGCCCTTCGATTTCAGGCTTTTCGCCCCGCCCCGCCAACCATTCAGCGATCTTTTCATATTCGGGGTCATAGAGCGGCGTATAGAGGATGCGGTGGATCGTGGTTGCGGGCACCCCGTGATTGCGCAATACACTGGCGGCTTTGTTGGTCGGGGCCAATATCGCCAAGGTGCGTTTGTCCTTGCGCCGCTTGGCCTCGTAATCACCCGAAACGATGTCAACGCCCGCCTCTTCCAGCGCCTCATACAGACGCGCCAGTAACATCGTCTTGCCCGATCCCGCCTTGCCTACCACCGCTAAAACACTATCACGCCCGTCGCTTTGTGGCGTCAGGATGCTGTTGTCCAGATCGACGCCAGCGCCCAGCAACACCTCGGTGATGCGGTCGTAAGCTTCGGCCTGATCTTCTGAAAATCTTACTGCGGGTGCTGCCATGCGCTGACCCTATAACGGGGGAAAACGCATGGCCAGCAGGAACCTAATATGTGCCATTCAACAGGGCAGATTCCGTCGTGCCACATGCTGCGGCAACGGCGGCAAGGAACGTCGGATGATCCCGTCCACCGATCGGCGTTGACCAGTTCTTGGGTTTGATCGCCCGATACTGAACCGGGTTGCGAAGTGGGTATTTATAGATCAAATACTTCTTGTCATTGCTCCAGCATGCCATACTGGTGATCACTGCCTCTTCAACATTTTCCGAGGCAGGCTGGCGCTTTTCTCCGTAAACTCGATAGCCGTCATAGTGTGTTGGCTCCATCAGACAGGCCGATAATATCGTCATCGCTACGGCGGCCATCATATAGTTTTTCATTTTCATTCGTTTCAAAGTATTTTCCAATCCAGTATTATCTTCAACACTGGGAATGGTTACACCACGTCAGTTAAAATGCAATGAAACAAAAACTACTTGCCTGCCTCCAACGCATCCTCTAGCGTTCTCAACCCCGTGGTCGGGGCCTGCACCAGCACCGCCATATTGCCTGGCTTATGCTCGTTCTTCCACATCTTCATATGCGCTGCAGGGATTTCATCCCACGGGAATACCTCGGACATCGACGGGTCCAGCCGTCGCTCGACCATCAACTGGTTCGCCGCCGCCGCCTGTTTCAGGTGGGCGAAATGCGAGCCTTGCACCCGTTTCTGGTGCATCCACAAATACCGCGCGTCCATCGTCAGGTTATACCCTGTGGTGCCCGCACAGATCACCACCATACCGCCCTTTTTCACAACGAAAACCGACACCGGAAACGTGGCCTCGCCCGGATGTTCAAATACCATGTCGACATTAATGCCCTTGCCGGTGATGTCCCAGATCGCCTTGCCGAATTTGCGCGCCTCGCCGAACCACGCCTTATATTCCGGCGTGTTCACAATTGGCATTTGTCCCCAGCAATTGAAATCCTTGCGGTTGATCACCCCCTTGGCGCCCAACCCCATGACGAAATCACGTTTGTCCTCGTTGGAAATGACGCCAATCGCGTTGCCGCCCGCCGTGTTGATCAGCTGGATCGCAAATGATCCCAGCCCACCCGACGCGCCCCAGACCAGCACGTTCTGGCCAGGTTTGAGTTCATGCGGGTGATGGCCAAACAGCATCCTGTAAGCGGTGGCTAGCGTCAGCGTGTAACAGGCACTTGCCTCCCACGTCAGGTGTTTGGGCCGTGGCATCAACTGCTGCGCCTGAACCCGCGTGAACTGCGCGAATGACCCATCCGGTGTCTCGTATCCCCAAATCCTCTGGGAGGGGGAAAACATCGGATCACCACCGTTGCATTCTTCGTCATCGCCGTCGTCCTGATTGCAATGGATCACCACCTCGTCGCCAACTTTCCAGCGCTTCACCTTATCGCCCACAGCCCAGATAATGCCAGACGCGTCGGACCCCGCAACGTGGAACTCCGCCCCATGCACATCAAACGGGGTGATCGGCGTGCCAAGTGCTGCCCAGACGCCGTTGTAATTCACCCCTGCGGCCATCACCAGAACCAGAACCTCGTGGCTGTCGATCACCGGTGTATCCACCACCTCTTGCAACATCGCCTTATCCGGATCACCATGACGATCCCGCCGGATGGCCCATGCATACATCTGTTTTGGAACATGGCCCATCGGTGGCATTTCACCCACTTCATACAAGTCCTTTTCAGGGGCATGATATGCGGCAATGTCCGGATTTGTATCAACAGTCATAAGAGCCTCCAAAAGCCGTGCTGGTGGCGCAGAATCGGCGCCAGTGTCTACATGTGGGATAGAATCGCCTGCGCAACAATGCAATCGCATTCAGGTAGTTTTTGAAACTTTCTTACGTCGCGGCTTTTTCGGTGCAGCCTTCTGATCCTGTGCCGCTTCCACAAGATGCGCAATCGAATTGGCATAAAACTGCAACGTCGCCCGCTCTTTATCGCTCGCGGTAAGTGCTTCGTTCTGCCCGACCACTATGTGACGCATTGATAAAATCTTCAGCCCGATCTCGGCGGCATACTCCAGGCTATCGCGCGGCACATGGATGTGGGCCCCGTTCGCCTCAAGCCTTTTGGCAAGCGCCGTCACCCGCACAGCCACCTCATCCCCGCTCAATGCACCATCGGCGTCCAGCAGAACCGTCGCCACCAGCGGCACGGGCAACACCGGCACCACATCGCGCACCCGATCCATCACCTTGCGGGCCACACATTCGGTCACATTATCAGGACAGGTTTTCACAAATTCGCGCAAACTGACCGGATCACCAAAACTGACCGAAGCATAGCCGAACCGGTGATACCGCCCCGTCATCTTGAATTTGATCTGCCGCCCGATGAACCCCAACATCTTTAGCAGGCTAAACCGGAACTTGCGCACGCCCGCATCCGCCGCCGACAGCAGCACACGGTCCTCAAGCACACGGTCGTAGTTCAGCGCCACTGGCACAAACACCACATCGCGCGCACCCTCCGGATCAAAATCCGACACCACATAATTCAGCAACCCCAGCTTGGGTTCGCGCACAGTGCCATCCAAACTGAGCCCGCCTTCGGGGAACACCGCCTGCGTCACCCCGCCTGCGGTCGCCAGTTGCACATACCGCGCCAACACCCGCCGATACAAAGGGTTGCGTGATTTGCGCCGGATAAAATACGCCCCCATCGCGCGGATCAGGTGTTTTAGCGGCCAGACCTGCGCCCATTCCCCCACCGCATAGGACAGGGCCGAACGCTCTGCCGCCAGATAGGTGACCAGCACATAATCCATGTTTGATCGGTGGTTCATCACGAATATCACCGTGGCCTCAGGGTCAATCGCCTCGATTGCCGCCTCGTCAAAATGCCCAAGACGCACCCGATACAACGTCCGGCTCAGCCAGCGTGACGCCCGCATCGCAAACCCGAAATACAGCGACGCGCTGAACGATGGCACTATTTCATGCGCATAACTCCGCGCCGCCTCGAACGCCACATTCTCGGGCACACCTTCAGTCTGCACATGCTCTGCTATCGCCTCGGCCACTTTGGGGTCGTAAATCACCCGCTGGATCATATCGTGACGCCGCGCCAGCTTGAACGGCTCGATCGGGCGATCCAGCTTTGTGTTCACCTGCGTCACTACCTTTTGCATCCGGCGGCGAAAGAACCAGCGAACCGATGGGGCCAACACCCGTTCCAGTGCCGAAAACGCGGCAAATCCCAGGATCAGGATCAATAACCAGAGTGGAAGTTCAACAACGCGGTTCATCCACGCAGCATTTCAGGAAAGCCGCCACAGGTCTAGTGTGTGCTGATATATTCACTATCGTATACCTTTTACCGTCCCTAGGCTTGATTTTGCTTAAATGGCGGCGCACAGTTTTGCTACAATGGAAGAAGGGAAAGTATTATGAGAATATATAAATTTGCATCCTACGCGCTGCTTGCGCTTACGTTGCTTTTTACCAGTGCTTCGACAGTATCCGCCTTGGACCGCCGTGTTAAAATCGTGAACAAAACCGGCTTCACCATCGTGCGCTTCTATGGCTCGAACAAAGGAAGGACATCGTGGGAAGAAGATATCCTTGGATCGGATGTTATTCCATCGGGGCGTTCCATGATGATCAACTTTGACGATGGGTCCGGATATTGTAAGTTCGACTTCAAAGCCGTGTTCGACGATGGCGATGTGTTGATTAAGAAAAATATCAACATTTGCGAAATTGGAACGTTCACCTACAATTAGCCTCAAAGCTATATTGAGGTCTGAATTTTGCGGGAGGGTAGTTTTCTGCCCTCCCCATTTTATTCGCCACTGGCTACGCCCCAATCGGCAGCGTAACTATATTCCGATAAATTTCCCACTTGCGCAATATTCTTACTTTTGCGAAAACATGGCAGCGTATAACTGAATAAGGCCGCTGCACATGCCCGCATCCAACCAAACCAGACCATGGCTGTTCCGCACCTATGCGGGGCATTCTACCGCTGCGGCCTCCAACGCGCTTTACCGCGATAATCTGGCCAAGGGGCAAACCGGCCTGTCCGTCGCCTTCGATCTGCCGACCCAGACCGGATATGATTCCGACCATACGCTGGCCAAGGGCGAGGTCGGCAAGGTCGGCGTGCCAATCAACCATCTGGGCGACATGCGCGCGCTGTTTACCGATATTCCGCTAGAGCAAATGAACACCTCGATGACGATCAACGCCACAGCGCCGTGGCTGCTGGCGCTTTACATTACGACCGCCGAGGAACAAGGCGCCGATATTTCCGCACTGCAAGGCACGGTGCAAAACGATATCATTAAGGAATACCTGTCGCGCGGCACCTACATTTGCCCGCCAGCACCTTCCTTGCGGATGATCACCGACATCGCCGCCTATACCCGCCAACATCTACCCAAATGGAACCCGATGAATGTGTGTTCCTACCATCTGCAAGAGGCCGGCGCGACACCCGAAGAAGAGCTGGCATTCGCATTGGCCACCGCCACCGCCGTGCTGGATGATCTGCGCGATAAGGTGCCTGCGCAACATTTCCCTGCCATGGTCGGGCGGATTTCATTCTTTGTAAATGCCGGTATCCGCTTCGTCACCGAACTCTGTAAAATGCGTGCCTTTGTCGAATTGTGGGATGAAATCACCCGAGAGCGTTACGGCGTCACCGACCCGAAATTCCGCCGCTTTCGCTACGGGGTTCAGGTTAACTCGCTGGGCCTGACCGAACAGCAGCCGGAAAATAATGTCTATCGCATCCTGATCGAAATGCTGGCCGTGACCCTGTCCAAAAATGCCCGCGCCCGCGCCGTCCAATTGCCCGCCTGGAACGAGGCCTTGGGCCTGCCGCGCCCGTGGGATCAGCAATGGTCGCTGCGGATGCAACAGATTTTGGCCTATGAAACCGACCTGCTGGAATATGACGACCTGTTTGACGGCAATCCGGCAATTGATCGCAAGGTCGAGGAACTGAAATCCGGCGCCCGTTCTGAGCTGGCCCAGATTGATGGCATGGGCGGGGCGGTAGCGGCGATTGAATATATGAAATCGCGGCTGGTTGACTCCAACGCCGCCCGCATTGCCAAAATTGAGTCCGGCGAAACCACCGTCGTTGGCGTGAACCGCTGGGTCGAGGCCGAAGCCAGCCCGCTGACATCGGGTGACGGGTCGATCATGGTTTCCGATGCTGATGCCGAAGCCGACCAGATAGCCCGCCTGACCACATGGCGGCAGGCACGCGACGAGGCCGCGGTGAAATCTGCATTGGCCGATTTGCGCAAGGCTGCCCTGTCAGGTGAAAACATCATGCCCGCCTCGATCAAAGCGGCCCGCGCTGGCGTCACCACCGGCGAATGGGGCGAAATGGTGCGCGATGCCTTTGGCCAATACCGCGCCCCCACGGGTGTGTCGCCAAATCCCTCGAACCGCACCGAAGGGCTTGAGGAAATCCGCGCTCAGGTGGATGCGGCCTCGGACAGGTTGGGGCGCCGTATGAAAATACTGGTCGGCAAACCTGGGCTGGATGGCCATTCAAACGGGGCCGAACAGATCGCCACGCGCGCCCGCGATTGCGGCATGGAAATCTGCTATGAGGGTATTCGGCTAACCCCAGAAGAAATCGTCGCCAGCGCCAAACGGGAGGAGCCGCATGTGATTGGACTGTCGATCCTGTCCGGCAGTCACATCCCGCTAATCCGCGACCTGATGGCGCTGATGCAAGCCGAAAACCTGACCCACATCCCTGTGGTTGCAGGTGGTATCATTCCCGATGACGACGCCAACACCTTGCGCGAAATGGGCGTCGCCCAAGTTTACACCCCGAAAGACTTCGAGCTGAACAAAATCATGGCCGACATTGTCACCTTGGTGGACCCAACCTAGCCCCATCATTGTTCCATAAAAGCAATTTGCATTCATATGAAACAGAACTCACCCCAAGAGTGGGCGAGTTCTATTGCTCTTTCAAATATTATTAAATACAAACCGCTAGAAATATCCCCGCGCGGAGCGCATGGAATCTCTTAAACCGGCAATGCCGTTGTCTTAAACACTGTCCTTAATGCAAACGACGACTGCATCTGCGCCACCCCGGGCAGGCGCACCAGATAGCGCCGATGGATACGGGCGAAATCGTCAGTGTCCTGCGCCACCACCTTCAGCAGGTAATCCGCCGTGCCCGCCATTAGATGGCACTCCAGCACATCCGGCACCTTGGCCACTTCTCGCTCGAACGCATCCAACACCTCGTCCGCCTGTCCCGACAAGGTGATCTCGACAAAAATTGTCGATGGGCACCCCAGTTTGCGCGGGTCCAGCAACGCCACGTAATCCTTGATATACCCATCCGCTTCCAGCCGTTGCACCCGTCGGTGACATGCCGATGGCGACAGGTTTATCTTCTCCGACAAATCCGCATTTGACATCCGCCCGCGCTTTTGTAACGCCTCAAGGATACGGCGATCTATACTGTCCAATTCCGATACTACGCTCATTTCTTCTAACCTATCCAATATTAATAGAATAACCTTGCGCATTTAGCGCTATCACCCACTGTTCTTTTCAAAGCAATTGCGCGGACAGGTCAATAGCCTGTTTCTATTAGGCAAGGAGGAAACGCCATGATTATCGGATGTCCGAAAGAGATTAAACCACAAGAATTCCGCGTCGGAGTGACGCCAAATGCAGCAGGTGAGGCCGTTGCACACGGCCACAAGGTTGTGATCGAAACGCTCGCCGGAACCGGTGCCGGTTTCCCCGATGAAGACTACATCGCGGCAGGTGCTGAAATCTTCGGCACCGCTGCCGAAATCTTCAAAACCGCAGACATGATCGTCAAAGTTAAAGAGCCCCAAGGAGGCGAGCGCAAAATGCTGCGTGAAGGCCAGTTGCTGTTCACCTACCTGCACCTTGCCCCTGACCCCGACCAAACCAACGACCTGCTGGCCAGCGGATGCACCGCGATTGCCTATGAAACCGTAACAGACGCCAACGGCGGCCTGCCGCTGCTCGCCCCGATGTCCGAAGTCGCGGGCCGTTTGGCCCCGCAAGTCGGCGCATGGACCCTGCAAAAAGCCAACGGCGGACGCGGCGTTCTGATGGGCGGCGTGCCGGGTGTTGGACCTGCCCGCGTTGTTGTTATCGGTGGCGGTGTTGTCGGCACTCACGCGGCCCGTATAGCCGCGGGAATGGGCGCGGATGTAACTGTGCTGGACCGCTGGCTGCCACGCCTGCGCTATCTGGACGATGTGTTTGGCCGTGATTTCAAAACCAGTTATGCCAGCGCGGGTAACACCATCGAACTGGTGCGCGAGGCCGACATGGTGGTCGGTGCCGTTCTGGTCCCCGGTGCCGCCGCCCCCAAACTGATCAGCCGCGCGCAACTGTCCGAAATGAAGCCTGGTGCTGTGCTGGTAGATGTGGCGATTGATCAAGGTGGCTGTTTTGAAACCTCGCATGCCACCACCCACCAAGACCCGATTTACGAAGTCGACGGCATCATGCACTACTGCGTTGCCAACATGCCCGGTGCCGTGGCCCGCACTTCTACAATCGCGCTGGGAAATGCCACCATGCCGTTCATGCTGGCCTTGGCCGATAAAGGTTGGAAGCAGGCCTGCACCGATGATCCACACCTGTTGAACGGGTTAAATGTGCATGCGGGGCAACTGACGTATTATGCAGTGGGCGAAGCCCTGGGCATCGACGTTTTGTCGCCAACACTGGCCATCAAATAACTATAGCGTTTTGCATTACTACCGGAAAAAGAGCATCAGAATTCGCCCACCCTTGGGGTGAATTCTGGTTCGGCTAGGGCTTGTTGAGATTCACCGTGAATTAATGATTGCTGCCGACATATAGATC
>CAYYOF010000048.1:0-25142 GCA_964473185.1 uncultured Marinosulfonomonas sp.
TATTCATCAAAATACTTGATCTGTATTACATTCTACGATCCATATGAAAAATGAATGTTTATGCGATAACACATCAAGGATTGTGATATGCCTAGAAATCTAGACATGACCGCGCTACGCTCCTTTGTTGCCGTGTCCGAAGCGGGCGGGGTGACCAAAGCCTCGGGTTTTTTGAACCTGACCCAGTCCGCCGTGTCGATGCAGCTAAAACGGTTGGAGCAATCGCTCGACCTGAAACTGCTGGAGCGTAACGGGCGCGGTGTGGTGCTGACGGGGGCTGGCGAACAACTGCTGGGATACGCCCGCCGGATGCTGGCGCTGAACGACGAGGTGTTTGGCCGTTTGACCGACAAAGCCTTTGAGGGCGAAGTGGTGCTGGGCGTGCCGCATGACATCGTCTACCCCGCCATCCCGCAGGTGCTGCACCGGTTTGCTTCTGAGTACCCGCGCGTCAATGTGCGGCTGGTGTCGTCCTACACCACGGGCCTGCGCAAAATGTTCGAGCGTGGCGAATGCGACATGATCCTGACCACCGAGGATTCACTGGAAAACGGCGGCGAAACCCTGATAACGCTGCCACTGGTCTGGATCGGCGCTCCGAACGGCACCGTCTGGAAAACCCGCCCGCTGCGCCTCGCCTACGAGCATGCCTGTATTTTCCGCGCTGGGGTGCAGAAGAAACTGGACGAGGCAGGCATCCCTTGGGACGTGGTGGTCGAATCCGACTCCACCCGCACTATCGAGGCCTCCGTCAGCGCGGACCTCGCCGTGCATACAGTGCTGGAAGGCATGGAGCCGCCTTACGTCGAGGCGATCCAGCACAACGGCGCACTGCCCGACCTGACCACCAAACAGATCAACCTCTATGTGTCGCATCTGGCCACGGGGCAGGTGGTCGATGACATGGCGGAGTTCGTGCGGCAGGCGTATGCGAATTTATGAGGGGGGAAATGCGAGTAGGTTTCAGTTTTATTCGATCAGTGACGGGTGACATTCGCGAATAACGTGCAGCATGTTTTCGTATTGAAAAGATGCCTCGTAAGTCACGGAAGTGACAAGTGTATGATCTGAGGCGCCTAAGAATATCGGATTGTCCTTAAGGTGATCTTTGGGGATAGGGGATAGATGCACATGAAATACGAGGCCATCCATATAAATTCTCATGATCTTTAAAAATTGGCCCTCGGCCCCGTCAGGGTTAAAATTTGGCTTATTGTCAATGTATGGAGAATGATTATGCGTCTCCCCGACTGTGGAAATTTGTATCAAGGAGACAGGAAACGGCGAAGAGCCCTCTATTGGTCTGCCCAGAATATATTCTTTTAGTTCGTCTTCTTGGCTTTTTTTGAGAGTTGCATTTTTCATGTCTGGAAGTGAGGATGCCGATGCGCGCCAAGCTATGCTAAGCGCAAAGCGAATTATGGCCTCTGAGTCCAAATTTTTTAACACCCTGTATCCGTGGTCAGGAAGCATTGGAGTAGCGTTTTCAAAATGCGGCCGAAACACAAGCCAACTATTCCAGACCAACTGATGCTTCCGGAGTGTTTTTATCCCGTTATCATCTATCGCGGACAGTAAGTCTTCACCTTCTCTAGTGACGAGATTATTGTCATACCAACTGGTCCACCTCCTCCATTCACCTTCCCCTCTGGTGGATTGATAAAGCGGCTCTCCCTTAACTGACGGGCGAGTAAATGCTTGAGGTAGAATGTGACTTTTTACGAACTTTCCGTAACATCCCATCAGTGCGCAGTGGCCTTTGTTATTTTTCTTCTTTGACATTAATTACCGATCCCTTCCCATGAATAGAGGCAATACTTCAGGGAAAATCAACGGCTGTATTGTCTCGCGTAGCGCCCCCCCCCTAAACCGTCACCACCACCTTACCCGTAGACTTGCGGCTGCGCAGCAATTCCAGCGCATCCCCAGCCCGTTCCAGCGGCAGGGAGTGGCTGATGTGCGGGTGCAACTCCCCCGTTGCATACCAGCCTAGCAAGGTATCCAGACTGTCGTGCAGCACGTCAGGCGCGAATTTCAGGTAGCCGCCCCAGTAATAGCCGATCACCTCGATATTCTTCACCAACAATATATTAGCCGGAATTTGCGGCACCTCGCCGCTGGCGAACCCCAGCGGGATGATCCGTGCTTCGGGCTTGCAGGCCCGCAAGGCCGCTTTGAACAGATCGCCGCCGACGGGGTCATACACCACATCCGCCCCGCCCAACGATTTGACCACCTCGCGCAAATCCTGCGCGTCGCTGTCGATCAGATGATCCGCGCCCGCCGCAGCACAAACCGCCAGTTTGTCCGCCCCGCGCGCACAAGCGATCACCGTCGCCCCCATGCGCTTGCCGATCTCGACCGCCGTCAGCCCGATGCCACCAGCTGCGCCCAGCACCAACAGGGTTTCGCCCGCCTTCAGTCGCGCCCGATGCGCCAGCGCCAGATGCGAGGTGCCATAGGCCACCAGAAATCCGGCGCCAACGGTGGTCGACATATTGTCGGGCAGAAGGTTGCAATGCGCCGCCGGAAAACAGCCATATTCCGCCAGCCCGCTATGCCCGTGATAGACCGCCACCCTGTCGCCAACCGTCAAGCCAGTCACATCCGGCCCCAGCGCATCCACAATCCCCGCAGGCTCCATCCCCAATGTGAAGGGCAGGGCGGGGCGTTCCTGATAACTGCCGTTGATCATCAGCAAATCACCAAAGTTCAGCCCGCAGGCCTCGATCTTTAGCCGGATTTCGCCAAATTTCGGGGTTGGCACCTCGCAGGATGTAAGACGTGGCGCATCCCCGATTGTGTGCAATTGAAAGGCGCGCATGGTGTGGCTCCATAACATGTTAAGATGTTGCTGCGTATGTTGGGGCACGAAGTATAGGTATTGCGCATGCGGGTAAAGAGATTGCGAAGCAGATATAGCGGGAGTATTTGAAATATGTTGTCCAACCACGTTAAACACGCCAAGGTTGTTGCCGATTCTTTGTGCAGGCAATAGGGGCAGCTAACCGGATGACGGTTTTTAAGTTTGTTAACGAATACGCCACTTACGCCCCCGAATGCCCCAAAAGCTTGGATATAAGGACAGGTTGGAGGATTAATTCTTTTATTATAGTAAGTTGTGATTGAATATAGGAATATGAAATGAAGCACCCTGTTGATGTCCATGTCGGGAAACGCATTCGCCACCGACGCTGGCTGGTTGGTATGACCCAGCAACAATTGGCCGAAAAGGTCGGAATTAAGTTCCAGCAAATCCAGAAATACGAGACCGGAATGAATCGCGTTAGCGCCTCACGGTTGTGGGATATTTCAGATGTGCTAGGGGTTTCCGTCAGCTTTTTCTTTGATGGTTTGAACGATAAGGCAGAGGATACGCCTGTGAATGGCAATATCCCTGTGGATATTATGGCTGACAAAGAGGCGCTTGCACTGGTTCGTTCTTACTATGCCATGCCGGAAAACCAACGCCGCCGTCTGTTTGATCTGGCGCGTGTGCTTAGCGATGTTGCCTAGCCGCGCTTGACGTCAATCGCGTGATGCCGCAACAGTGACTGAGTGCAGTCAAGGGCGGGGCGGATGGCGGGATTATCAAACGACGAGCAAAACAGCCTGAAGCAAACGGCACAAGCCCTGGCCGATGTGGCGCAGGTGGAAACGCTGCGCCATTTTCGCAAAGCCGGGCTGGTGGCTGATAACAAAGAGCCGGATGCGTTTGACCCTGTAACGGTTGCCGACCGGGCCGCCGAAGTTGCGATGCGTGATGTGCTGGCCAAGATGCGCCCGCAGGATGCGATATTGGGCGAGGAATTCGGCTATAGCGAGGGGAGCAGCGGCCTGACTTGGGTGCTGGACCCGATTGATGGCACGCGCGGATATATCAGCGGCACGCCGACGTGGGGGGTGCTGATTTCGGTGCGCGATGAAACCGGCCCGTTTTTCGGCATGATTGTCCAGCCCTATATTGGCGAACGGTTCATTGGCGGGCTGGGCGAGGCGCGGATGACGGGGCCGCATGGCGAGGTGGTTTTGAAAACCCGCGCGGCGCGGGTTTTGTCACAATCCATCTTGCTCAGCACTTTTCCCGCGATTGGCACACCGGTTGAAAAGGCAGCATTCGGGGCACTGAAATCCGAGGTGCAACTGACACGATATGGCATGGATTGTTATGGCTATGCGCTGCTGGCCGCGGGCCACGTTGATCTGGTGGTCGAGGCCGGTTTGCAGGCCTATGATGTGCAAGCCCCGATTGCGGTGGTGCAGGCTGCGGGCGGCGTGGTGACCGATTGGCAGGGCAGGCCCGCACATGAAGGCGGGCGAGTTTTGGCGGCTGCGAATGCGCAGGTTCATGCGGCGGCATTGGCCATTTTACGCGGTGCGCCAGAAAATTAACCAGACCGGAGAATTGATCAATGGGTGATGTGCTAATTCAGGGTGCCAATACGCTGGTTACAATGGACGATGGA
Organism: uncultured Marinosulfonomonas sp.; assembly: GCA_964473185.1. Taxonomy (GTDB): domain Bacteria; phylum Pseudomonadota; class Alphaproteobacteria; order Rhodobacterales; family Rhodobacteraceae; genus Profundibacter. Next base: position 4,467 of record CAYYOF010000048.1, read on the forward strand.
CGGCGCGAGATTGCGTCGGGTGATCTGCGAATTCGAGGCGGGGTGATTGCCGAGGTTGGGCAAAACCTGGCGGTGGATGATGCCGAAATCATCAACGCCAAGGGCTGCATTGTGACACCGGGTCTGGTCAATACGCACCATCATTTATACCAGACCCTGACCCGTGCCGTGCCCGGCGGGCAGGACGCGTTGCTGTTTGGCTGGTTGCAAACGTTGTATCCAATCTGGTCGAAATTCGGGCCCGAGGAAATGCGGATATCGGCGATGGTGGGCCTGTCGGAATTGGCGCTTTCCGGCTGTACGATGTCCTCGGATCATCTGTATTTATACCCCAATGGCAGTCGGTTAGACGACACTATTGAGGCCGCGCACGAGGTTGGTTTACGGTTTCACCCGACCCGTGGTTCAATGAGTATTGGCGAGAGTGATGGTGGTCTGCCGCCTGACAGTCTGGTCGAGAATGAGGCGGATATTTTGACCGACAGCATCCGCTGTATCGATAAGTTTCATGATGTAAATGAGGGTGCAATGGTGCGGGTCGGCATTGCGCCTTGCTCGCCTTTTTCCGTCAGCCGCGACTTGATGCGCGAGGCGGCATTATTGGCGCGGGACAAGGGTGTGATGTTGCACACCCATCTGGCTGAAAACGACGAGGACATTGCATATAGTCTGGAGAAATTCGGCTGCCGCCCGGGGCAATACGCCGAGGATCTGGGCTGGACAGGTGATGATGTGTGGCACGCGCATTGCGTGAAATTGGATGGCCAAGAGATTGATTTGTTTGCCAAATCCGGCACGGGCGTTGCCCATTGCCCCTGTTCCAATTGCCGCCTTGGGTCCGGCATTGCGCCGGTACGTTTGATGCGGGATGCGGGGGTGAATGTGGCGCTGGGCGTGGATGGATCGGCCAGCAATGACGCCGGAAATCTGGTGGCCGAGGCGAGGCAGGTCATGCTGTTGCAACGGGTCCAAAACGGTGCTGATGCGATGAGTGCGCGTGAAGCGCTGGAGATCGCCACCCGTGGCGGTGCCGCCGTGTTGGGCCGCGATGATTGCGGGCAACTGGCGGTGGGCAAGCGGGCGGATGTGGCAATTTGGGATGTATCGGGCATCGAGAGTGCGGGCAGTTGGGATCCGGCGGCGTTGTTGCTGGCGGGTCCGACCAAGGTGCGTGATCTGTTTGTCGAGGGGCGCCAAGTGGTGCGTGACGGGCAGATGGTGACGATAGATTTGCCATGGGTGATAGAGCGGCAGAACGGGCTGGCGAAACGGCTGATGGGGTGAAATTGAGCGAGTGCAATTTGCATTAATCTGCATCGGAATTCCCCCTTAGGGTGGGTGAATTCCGATGCATGGTTTTCTACATGAAAATGCAAATCGCACGATATGAATTCCATATGAATCGCATATGAAAACCATATGACTTTTTTCAGCGGCGGAAAAAGAGATTTTATGCGCTGCGCGCGGCAGGTATTTTTAGCAAGAAGAAGGGTTAAGGGCGGGGCGTGCCGTTGATCCATGTTGCCGTTATGGCGCGGTCGTCGCCCATCATGATGGTCGGGAACAGCGATTGCCAAATGTCCTCGGCGCGGGCCTCGCGCTGGGCGATGGCAGGGGTCGAGGCGAGGTTTAGCACCACCAGATCGGCCTCCTGACCGACCGCTAGATTACCGATTTTATCATCCATATGCAGGGTGCGGGCGGAACCAACGGTGGCCAGCCAATAGAGCTGCGCGGGGTGTAGCGAGGTGCCGGTGAGCTGGCCGATTTCATAGGCCGCCGCCATGGTGCGCAGCATCGAAAAGGATGAGCCGCCGCCGGTATCGGTGGCCAACCCGATGCGGTGCCCCGCGGCCATCAAGCCGCCCATGTCAAACAGGCCCGACCCGATGAAAGTGTTCGAGGTGGGGCAATGGATCAGGGCGGCGTCGACTTCGCGCAGGCGATCCCGTTCGCGCGGGGTCAGGTGGATGGCGTGACCGAACATGGCGCGTTCCCCCAGCAGGCCAAATTGCTCGTATGTATCGAGGTAGTCGCGCGCGTTCGGGAATAATTCCGCCACCCATTCGATTTCATCGAGTTGTTCGGACAGGTGGGTTTGCATCAGGCAGTCGGGGTGCTCGCGCCAGAGTGCGCCGAGGGCTTCGAGTTGTTCGGGGGTCGAAGTTGGCGAGAAGCGCGGCGTGATGGCGTAAGCAGCCCGCCCGCGACCGTGCCATTTTTCCAGCAGGGCGCGGCTGTCGTCATAGGCGGATTTGGCACTGTCGCGCAAACCGTCCGGTGCGTTGCGATCCATACAGGTTTTGCCAGCGACGATGCGCTGGTTGCGAGTTGTGGCGGCGCTAAATAGCGCATCAACGCTGGCGGGGTGGATGGTGCAAAAACTGGCAATTGTGGTGGTGCCGTTGGCGGCTGTCAGGTCCAGATAACGCGCGGCAATCTCAGTGGCGTAGGCGGGATCGTTAAAGCGGATTTCCTCGGGAAAAGTGTAGGTGTTCAGCCAGTCAATCAGCCGCTTGCCCCAACTGGCGATGATCGCGGTTTGCGGATAATGCGCGTGGGCATCGACAAATCCGGCGGTGATCAGGCCGTCGCCATAATCGGTGATGCGTGCCTGTGGGTGGGCGGCGCGCAGGCTGTCGGCGGGGCCGGTGGCGGTGATTTTTCCATCCTCGATCAGGACCGCGCCCCGCCGCTCGTAGGTGGTGGCATCGGCAATCGGCATATGAAACGGATCGCCGTTGAACGACAGGGTTTGTCCCAGTAAAAGATGCGCGTTTTTCATTGTAGCCCCCTATTCATCAGCGCCCCAGAATAGGACCAAATGCGGGTTACGAAAAGCCCTCATTTTTGCTGTTGTTAATTCATCCGATTGGCTATGGTGCATCAAACCATCGGAGGGCAGGCCATGAGCGAAGAAAATCACGATATGCGCGATGGTGTTGAGGATGATTTCGCACTGAACCACCAGTTGGTTGATGAAATCCTTATGGCAATTGAGCAAGAGGATGCGCTGCATCTGACGCACCTTTTGGAGCCGCTCCATTCCGCTGATATCGCCGATATGCTGGAGCAAATCAGCAGCGGGCAGCGCCGCCGTCTGTTGCGCCTGTGGAAGGGTGGAATGGAAGGCGAAATCCTGTCCGAACTGGATGAGGGGTTGCGCGAAGAGGTGATGCGCGATCTGGCCCCCGAGGTTCTGGCCGAAGCGGTGCGCGATCTGGAAAGCGACGATGTTGTTGATCTGGTCGAGGATCTGGATGGCGAGCAACAGGGTGCGATTTTGCAAGTGCTGGAGGATGCGGACCGTGTAGCCGTCGAGCAGTCACTGGCATACCCCGAGGATTCTGCAGGCCGGTTGATGCAGCGCGAAGTGGTGATGGCACCTGCGCACTGGAATGTGGGCGAGGCGATTGATTATCTGCGCTCGCAAGACGGTTTGCCCGAGCAGTTTTACCACCTGATACTGGTGGACCCAAAGATGCGCCCCACCGGATATGTGACGCTGGGCAAGCTGTTGGGCAGCCCGCGCGAGGTGGGGTTGGGTGATATTATCGAGGATAGTTTCCGCACGATTTCGGTCAATCAGGATGAGGAGGACGTGGCCTATGCGTTCAACCAGTACCACCTGATTTCCGCCCCCGTGGTGGACGAGGATGAGCGATTGGTCGGGGTGATCACAATCGATGATGCGATGGTGGTTCTGGACGAGGAACACGAGGAAGACATCATGCGGCTGGCGGGTGTTGGCGAAGGCAGCCTGACAGATCGGGTGATCGGCACGGTCAAGCGGCGGTTCCCGTGGCTGTTTGTCAATCTGGTGACGGCGATTTTGGCGTCCCTGGTGATTGCCCAGTTCGCGGACACCATTGCGACGTTTGTGGCTTTGGCGGTGCTGATGCCGATTGTGGCCTCGATGGGCGGCAATGCGGGCACGCAAAGTTTGACGGTGGCGGTGCGTGCGATTGCGACCAAGGATTTGACCAGCGCCAACGTGTGGCGGGTGATCCGGCGCGAGGCGTTGGTGGGGCTGGTGAACGGCGTGGTGTTTGCCGTGGTGATGGGGCTGGTCGGGGTGTTCTGGTTCGGCATTCCGATGCTGGGTGTGGTGATCGGGATTGCGATGGTTTTGAACCTGTTTATTGCGGGGCTGGCGGGGGTTGTGATCCCTGTCTGGCTGGAAAAACTGGGGATTGATCCGGCATTGGCGTCGGGGGCGTTTGTGACCACGGTGACGGATGTGGTCGGGTTTTTCGCCTTTCTGGGATTGGCGGCGGTGATGTTGTTATGAGCGGTTTGACTGCGGTAAAAGAGGCGGCGCGCAAGGCCGGGTATGAGCGGCGCAAGGTGGCGCATGCGACGGTGCATGGCGAGATCGCGGCGGCGCGATTGCTGGAGTTTCTGGAGCCACATGCGGGTCAAACGATATCGGGATATATGCCGATCCGGACCGAGATTGACCCATTGGGTGTGATGGCAAAGATGGCGGTGAGCGGGTTTGTGACGGTGCCGGTGATCGAGGCGGCGGGGTTGGCGCTGAAATTTCGGCAATGGGCCCCGGATGCTGAAATGGTGGCGGGGCCGTTCGGGGCGAAGGTGCCTGCGGGCGGGGCGTGGCTGGAGCCGGAGGTGTTGATTGTGCCGCTGATTGCGTTTGATCGCAGTGGTGGACGGCTGGGGTATGGCGGCGGATTTTACGACCGGACGCTCGAGATGTTGCGCAATCGCCGCCCGACGATTGCGGTGGGGTTTGCTTATGGTGCGCAAGAGGCCGAGGGGTTGCCGCTGGAGGCGACGGATCAGCCGCTGGATGTGATTGTGACCGAGCGGGAAACGCTTATCTTTGACTAGGCCGAAAGTATTGGAATGCCTGCGGCGCAGGTATTTAAGGCAAGAAGAAGAGGGGGCTTGCGCATGAGGTTTGCGGGCAATAGGCAAGGTCCATGAGAATTCTGTTTTTAGGTGATGTGGTGGGCCGTGCGGGACGTGCGGCAATAACCGAGCGGCTGAAGGGTTTGCGCGCGGACTGGCGGCTGGATTTTGTCGTGGTCAATGGCGAGAACGCGACCAGCGGTGCAGGGCTGTCGCCAGCGCATGCCAAAGGGATACTGGAGGCGGGTGCGGACTGCATTACGCTGGGTGATCATGCGTTTGATCAACGCGATATGTTGTCGTTTATTGACACCGAGCCGCGGATTATCCGGCCGCTGAATTTTGCCAAGAATGCACCGGGCAAGGGCGCACGGCTGTTTGATGGTGGCCGAGGGCGCAAGATTCTGGTCACGCAGGTTTTGGGGCAGGTGTTTATGAAGCGCCCGTTTGATGATCCGTTTTCTGCTGTGGAAGCAGTGTTCAAATCGCACCCGTTGGGCGGCATGGCGCAGGCGATTCTGGTTGATGTGCATTGCGAGGCGACCAGCGAGAAAATGGCCATGGGCCATTGGAGTGACGGTCGTGCCAGCATGGTTGTGGGCACGCATACGCATATTCCGACGGCAGACGCCCAAATCCTGCCGCGCGGCACGGCGTTTCAGGCCGATGCGGGGATGTGTGGTGATTATAATAGCGTCATTGGCATGGACAAAGAAGAGCCACTGCGCCGCTTTATCACCGGCATGGGCAAGGGGCGGTTTACCCCTGCGACGGGCGAGGCGACGTTATCGGGGCTGTTTGTTGAAACCGACGACAGATCAGGCAAGGCTGTGGACGTGCATATGGTGCGTGTGGGCGGGCGCCTGCAAGCGCAAGGCCCGACTGCGTGACCACAAACAAACACCTATATCTGGTGCTGATCCTGATGGGGGCGGCGTGGGGGCTGGTTTTTACCTTTACCAAGATTGCGGTTTCCACCGGACACCAGCCGTTCGGTATTCTGGTCTGGCAGATGGTGATTATGGCCATCTTTTCCGCAGCGATACTGATGGTGCGGCGCAAGTCCCTAGCGTTAAGGCGGCGCGATTTTGTGCTGTATATCGGGGTGGCGGTGCTGGGCACGGTGTTTCCCAACTATTTCTCCTACATTGCCGCTGCAGAATTGCCAGCAGGCATCATGGTGATCATCGTCGCGTTAGTGCCGTTGTTTGCCATGCCGATTGCGTTGGTTATGGGGTATGAAAAACTGTCGTATGTGCGGCTGTTCGGCATTGTGTTTGGCGCTTTGGCTGTGGGCCTGCTGGTCGGGCCTGACGCAAGCCTGCCGGACCCTGCAAAGGCAGTTTATGTGCTGCTGGCTATCCTGATGCCACTCGCCTACGGGGCCGAGGGCAGTTTTCTGGTCTGGGCCAAGACACGCACAAAGGGAGAGATACCGGACCCTGTGAAGGTGCTGTTCGGGGCCAGCGTTGTGGGGATGTTGATCACCGTGCCTTTGGCGCTGATAACGGGTGAATTTATCAGCCCTGTGCGGGTGTGGGCCGCCCCCGAATGGGCGATTGTTGTGGCCGCCGCGCTGAACTGGGTCGCCTATGTCGGATATGTCTGGCTGATTGGCCGCGCGGGTCCGGTGTTTGCGGCGCAAGTGGCCTATCTGGTGACGGGGTTCGGGGTGATCTGGGCGATGGTTTTGCTGGGGGAAAGTTATTCCGCCTATATCTGGGCCGCACTTGGGCTGATGATGGTCGGGCTGTTTCTGGTGCAACCGCGTGACAATGCCGAAGTTTCCGGCAATGATGGAGCCAAGCAAATATAGGCTGGTTACGATGGATCTATTTACATTTTCACAAACGGGGCAGGCGATCATCACCTTGATGGTTGTGGCGGTGATGTTCGTGATGTTCCTGCGCGAAATCCTGCCAACCGAGGTGGTGGCGATTGCGGGGGTGGCGGCGCTGTTGGCGCTGGGCATCCTGCCCTATGACGCGGCGCTGAATGTGCTGTCCAATCCGGCCCCCTGGACCATCGCCGCGATGTTCATCGTGATGGGGGCATTGGTGCGCACCGGCGCGCTGGACTGGTTCACCAAGATTGCCGAGCGAAACGCCGAGGCGCGGCCTGCGCTGGCCATTGGCGCGTTGATGGCGTTTGTGGTGATTTCCAGTGCGATTGTGTCGAACACGCCGGTCGTGGTGGTGATGATACCGGTGTTTGTGCAACTGTCGCGCAAGATGAAAATATCGGCCTCTAAAATGCTGATCCCGTTGTCTTATGCGGCGATCCTAGGTGGCACTTTGACCCTGATCGGCACCTCGACCAACCTGTTGGTCGACGGGGTGGCGCGGGCCAACGGGATGAAGGGGTTCACGATTTTCGAGGTCACGCCGCTGGCGATTTTTCTGGTGATCTGGGGCATGATCTATCTGCGCTATATCGCGCCGCGCCTGCTGCCGGATCGCGATAGTATGGCGAACCTGCTGTCGGACAAATCACGGATGAAGTTTTTCACCGAGGCGGCGATCCCGCCGGAAAGCAATCTGATCGGGCGCGAGGTGCTGGACGTGCAATTGTTCAAGCGCGACGGGGTGCGGTTGATTGACGTTTTGCGCGGCGACGAGAGTTTGCGGCGCAATATGAAGGACGTGGTGTTGAAGGTTGGCGACCGCGTAGTGTTGCGCACCGCGATGACCGAATTGCTATCGCTGCAACGTAATAAAAGCCTGAAACGGGTGGATCAGTTAAGCGCGGTTGCGACCTCGACTGTCGAGGTGTTGATCACACCGGGGTGCAAAATGATCGGGCGCACATTAGGCGCGTTGCGGTTGCGGCGGCGTTACGGGGTTTATACGTTGGCGGTGCATCGGCGGAACCAGAATTTTAGCGGCCAACTGGATGATCTGGTGGTGCGGGTTGGCGATACGTTGCTGCTGGAGGGTGCGCCCGAGGACATTCAACGCCTTGCCAGTGATGTGGGTCTGGTCGACATTTCGCAACCCTCGGGCCGCGCATTTCGCCGGAACCATGCGCCGGTGGCGATTGTGTCCCTGCTGTCGATTGTGGTGCTGGCCGCGTTCGGAGTCGCACCGATATTCCTGCTGGCCATTCTGGCAGTGGCGCTGGTGCTGGTGACCCGCTGCATTGATGCGGACGAGGCGTTCTCATTCATCGACGGGCGTTTGCTGGCGATGATTTTCTCGATGTTGGCGATTGGCGCGGCATTGGAGGCCTCGGGCGCTGTGGCGATGATTGTGCGGGGGGTCGCACCCTATATGGGTGTGCTGCCGCCGTTCCTGATTGTCTGGGCGATTTACCTGCTGACCTCGGTTTTGACCGAGCTGGTGTCAAACAACGCTGTTGCGGTGGTCATCACGCCTATTGCCATCGGGCTGGCGGCGGAAATGGGCATTGATGCGCGGCCTTTGGTGGTGGCGGTGATGGTGGCGGCGTCGGCGTCATTCGCAACGCCCATCGGCTATCAAACCAATATGCTGGTCTATGGGCCGGGGGGGTATCGGTTCACCGATTTCATGAAGGTCGGCATTCCGTTGAACCTGTCGATTGGCCTGCTGGCCAGCGCGATTATCCCGTTTATGTGGCCGTTGTGAAGGCTTTGCGCGGCCACTGGCAATTGCTTTTGATCACGGTTGTGGTGTTTGCCCTGTGGCAAACCCCCGTGATCACCCCGCTGAAAATCCTGATCGTATTTTTGCATGAAATCAGTCACGGGGTGGCGGCATGGGGGACGGGGGGCGAGGTGGTGAGCATCAGCGTGTCCCCACGACAAGGCGGGCTGACCACGACACGTGGCGGGAACCTGTTTGTGATTTTCTCGGCGGGGTATGTTGGGTCATTGCTGATCGGGGTTTCGGTGTTTTTGATTGCGCTGAAAAGCAAGGCGGATCGGGGGTTGATGGTCGTGCTTGGGGCCGCCACCTTGCTGATCGCGGCGTTCTATATCCGCGAGTGGTTCGCGCTGGGTTTTAGTGTGGGTCTTGGGATTCTGATGCTGGCCTGCGCGCAGTATCTGCCACAGAGCATCAACGATCTGGCGCTGCGGGTGATCGGGCTGACCAGCATGATCTATGTGCCGTTTGATATTTTCAGCGACACGATTGCGCGCTCAGGCGAGCGGTCGGATGCCTATATGCTGGCGGAAAAATTTGGCGGGGCTACGGTGATGTGGGGTGGGTTGTGGCTGGTGATCTCATTGGTCGTGATCGGGACCTGTTTGCGGTTTGGGCTGGGAGAGCGGAGTAATATCGGGTTTGGGCAGGTGAAGGGGAATAATTCTTTGAAAGAATTATAGTCGGAATTTTTCAAAAATTCCGCTGCCACCCTGTTTACAAGGGCCAAAACACCAATATTGCCGGAATGCTGACGGCCACCACGAGTATTTCAAGTGGCAGGCCCATGCGCCAGTAGTCGCCAAAGCTATACCCGCCGGGGCCAAGGATCAGGGTGTTGTTCTTATGACCGATGGGCGTGAGGAACGCACAGGATGCGGCCACGGCCACAGCCATCAGGAACGGGTCGGGGTTTACGTCCAGTGCCTGCGCCATTTTGATGCCGATCGGGGCGGCGACGATGGTGGTGGCGGTGTTGTTCAGCACGTCTGACAGCGACATGGTGACGATCATCAGGATGGTCAGGATTGCCCATGGGGCCATGCCTGCGGTCAGATCAATCAACCAGCCCGCTATCAGTTCGGTGCCACCGGAGGTTTCGAGCGCCGAGCCAAGCGGGATCATCGAGCCAAGCAACACGACGACGGGCCACGAGATATGGTCGTAAATATCGGCGAGCGGCAGGATTTTGGTCAGCACAAAGCCGATCACCACCAGCCCAAGTGCCACGGGCAAGTAGATCAGCCCTGTGCTGGCGGCGGCAACGGCAGCGGCGAACATGCCGATGGCCAGCCAGACTTTCTTCTCATTGGTGACAGCCAGTCCACGTTCGGCCAAGGGCAGGCATCCCAGCCATTCGGTGATGTCGCCGCCACGATCCTGTGGCACCAGCAACAACAGGATATCGCCTGCGTGCACTTCGGTTTTGCGCACCTGTTTGGTGATGCGTTTGCCGTTTCGGGATATGCCCATCAGCACGGTGCGTTGCCGCCAGCCAAGGCCGATGATTTGGGCTGTTTTGCCGTTGATACGGGCGTCTTCGGTCACTACGACTTCGATGATTTGCAACCCGTCACCATCGGCGTGCAACAGATCTTGGCGTTTGTCCTCGGCGAAATTCAGCGAAAGTGCGGCGCGGAATTCATCCAGCGCGTCGGGGGCGGCCTCAAGCACCAGCGCATCACCGGCCAGCAATTTGGTGGCGTGAGCCGTGCCGTAGCGCCGCTTGCCATCGCGCACCAGCCCGAGGATGGCGACATCGTTCTTATCGGCCACCTCATACAATTCCCGCACCCGTTTGCCGATGTGTTTCGAGTCCTCGGGCACGGTCAGTTCGGCGATGTATTGTGCCATGTCCGCCATCGGATCACCTGCCTCGGCCGCGTCGCTGCTTTTCGGGATGAACCGCCAGCCGATGAAGGCCACGAACAGCAGGCCCGCGATGGCCGTGACGCCGCCAACAGGGGCGAAATCGAACATTTTGAAGGGTTCGCCTAAAGCGTCCTCGCGGATGGTGGCGATGATGATGTTGGGCGGCGTGCCGATCAGAGTGACCATGCCGCCAAGGATGGTGGCGAACGAGAGCGGCATCAACGACAGACCTGGCTGGCGACCTGCCTTGCGGGCGGTCTGGATGTCGACTGGCATCAACAAGGCCAGCGCCGCCACGTTGTTCATAAAGGCCGACAAAACCCCGCCGATTAACCCCATCAGGGCGATATGCGCACCCAGTTTGCGGGTGCTGTCGACCAACGTTCGGGTGATCAGGAATACAGCGCCTGACCGCACCAGCCCTGCCGACACGATCAACACCAGCGCCACCACCAGAGTGGCGGGGTGGCCAAAGCCGTCAAAGGCATGTTTGGTCGGAACCACCCCTAACACCACGCCCGCCATTAGGGCGGCGAAGGCCACAAGGTCATAGCGGAAACGGCCCCACAGCAGCAGGCCGAAAACAGCGCCGAACAAGGCAAACAGGGTAATTTGGTCTGTGGTCATACTGGTGGTCACGATACGCTCCTTAACATTCAGGCCATTAGAAACCGATTGGCGGGCGCTTTGCAATGTTGTGCAGCCGCTTTGGGTGATTTATAGAGGCTTGAAATCAGGTTTTCGACGGGAGACAGACATGGCAGGCCACTCAAAATGGGCAAACATCCAGCATCGCAAGGGGCGCCAGGATAAGCTGCGCTCTAAATTGTTCTCCAAGCTGGCCAAGGAGATCACCGTGGCCGCCAAAATGGGCGACCCTGACCCTGATAACAACCCGCGCCTGCGCATGGCGGTGAAAGAGGCCAAAAGCCAATCGGTGCCAAAGGACGTGATTGATCGTGCGATCAAAAAATCCGTGGCGGGCGAGGGCGATGATTACGAGGAAATCCGTTATGAGGGCTATGGACCCAATGGCGTGGCGGTGATTGTCGAGGCGATGACCGATAATAGGAACCGCACCGCCAGCACCGTGCGTTCGACGTTTACCAAAAACGGCGGCAATCTGGGCGAGACCGGATCTGTGGGTTTCATGTTCGATCGCAAGGGCGAGATTGTTTATGCAGCTGATGCAGGAGACGCGGACACCGTGATGATGGCCGCAATCGAGGCGGGTGCGGATGATGTTGAAAGTTCGGACGAGGGGCACGTGATTTATTGTGGCGATACGGATTTGAACGCGGTTTCGACAGCGCTCGAGGTTGATCTGGGTGAATCCGTCACGGCAAAACTGGTCTGGGTGCCCAATATTTCCACCGAGATGGATCTGGAAGGGATGGAAAAGCTGATGAAGCTGATTGATGCGCTGGAGGATGACGACGATGTTCAGCGGATCACCACCAATTTTGAGGCCTCGGACGAGGTGATGGAGCAGCTGTAACGGCCCTGACATTTTGGCGATACAATACGCGCGCTTCCGACGTCAATCGGGGCGCGTTTCACGTTTAATTGATCACGCTTTCCTTTTTCGGATGTAAATCATAGTCTTTCAAGACGCGGATAATGAAAAGGGAGAGAGACATGAAGAAATTATTATTAACATGTGGGGCCACGGCCCTGTTTGCCAGCACGTCCATCACAGCGGCACAGGCCGAAGACGTCAAAATCGGTTTACTATTGGGCTATACCGGTCCTGTTGAATCGATGATGGTTGCCATTTCGGCCGGTGGTGAGTTGGCCATCAAAGAGGTGAGCGATTCAGGGCTGTTTCTGGATGGCAGCACCGCCACAGCCATCAAAGCCGATTCAACCTGCGTCGATAATGCCGCCGCCACGGCCGCGGCGGAGCGGCTTGTCACATCTGACGGGGTCAAGGCCATTCTGGGGGCGGATTGTTCCGGCGTCACCGGCGCTGTTTTGTCCAATGTGGCCGTGCCAAACGGTATCGTGATGATTTCACCCTCTGCCACCTCTCCCGGGCTAAGCGCTGCCGAGGATAACGGCCTGTTCTTTCGTACAGCCCCTTCTAGTGCGCGCGAAGGTGTGGTGATGACAGAAGTTTTGATCGAACAGGGCATCAAATCCGTGGCTCTGACCTATACCAACAACGACTATGGCAAAGGTCTGGCTGATACGTTCCAAAGTTCTTTTGAGGCCAGCGGCGGCACGGTCACCATTTCCGCGGCCCATGAGGATGGCAAGGCGGATTATTCGGCTGAAGTTGGCGCATTGAGTTCGGCTGGCGGTGATCTGTTGGTTGTGGTGGGGTATGTCGATCAGGGGGGCTCCGATCTGGTGCGCGCGGCGATTGATCTGGACGCGTTTGAGCGGTTCCATTTTGCATCTGCGATGATGGCCGAGGCGCTCGAGGTTAATTTTGGTGCCGCGCTGGATGGCTCCTCGGGTCAACATCCGGGCACGGATAGTTCCGGTGCTGCGACTTATGTTGAATTGGTGGGGGATGCGTTTGACGCCAGCTCGTCTTTTTCAGCGGAATCCTATGATGCCGCCGCGTTGATCCTGTTGTCGATGCAAGCGGCAGGGTCGTCTGATTCAAATGTTTTCAAAAGCAAAGTCATGGACGTTGCCAATGCTCCGGGAGTTGAAATTTACCCGGGCGAGTTGGCAAAAGCCCTGAAAATTCTGGCTGATGGTGGCGAGATTGACTATGTCGGTGCCTCTGCGGTGGAATTCATCGGCGGTGGTGAATCTGCGGGCAATTACCGGCAGGTTTTGATCAAGGATGGCAAAATGACCACGGTGACATACCGCTAGGCAACTGCTGGCTGGGGCGGGTTACTGCTCCAGCCACTGTTTGGCCACTTGCCTTACGGCGTCAGTTAGAGGCTGCAACGCGTGACCTGTGACGCGGTTGAACTGCCAGAATAGCGGCACGTCATAGATCGGGGCATCTCCAATCGTAACCAACCGGTCCGCCGCGATATGATCGCGCACCAGAACCGCAGGGTTCAATCCCCAGCCAAGTCCCACAATCGCCGTTGTGACAAAGCCACGCGAGCTGGGCAGCAGGTGCAGGGGCGGGGTGATCCGTTTGCCGAATTGCGCCTGTAACCATTGATGTTGCGAATGGTCTTTGCGGTTGAACATCAGCATCGGGGCCTGTTTGGCGGTCGTGGGGTTGAACCCTTCTGCAAAATGCTGTGCCATGAAATCCGGGCTGGCGGTGGCCAGATAACGCAAGCTGCCAAGCGGGATGCTATCACAACCCTGCACCGGTTTGGCGTGGGCGGTGACGGCGGCCATCACTTCACCACGGCGCAACCAATCGGCGCTGGCGTCTTCGTCGTCGGTGCTGACATCAAACAAAAACCCGCCCGTTTGCGCCCCGACCTGCGCCCCGACCTGCGCCCCAACCTGCGCCATGGCGTGGATGAACCATGTATCCAGACTGTCGGCGTTCACCACCACGCGGATCGGGGTTGCCGCCTCATTGGGTAACAACCCGTTCAAATCACTCCCAAGCGTGGTTTCCAGCAGCGCGACTTCTTCGGTGTGGCGAAACAGGCGTTGACCGGCAGGGGTGGCGGTGGCGGGTGTGCCGCGGATGATCAATACGGTGCCCAAGTGATCCTCGAGGGTTTTGATCCGTTGCGAAATGGCTGACGGGGTGACGTTGAGGCTGGCCGCTGCCGCATCAAAACTGCCGGTCTGGATGATCGCACGAAGGGCGGCGAGGTGGGTATAATCCATCATTAGAAAATCTAATCCGATACAAGAAAGATTAAGTTACCTAATGATGCGCGTTGCGCTATCTGCTGTCAAGAAAAGGACAGCCAGAATGCAAACAGCCATCGCCGGATTTATCCTGAGTTTCAGCCTGATATTGGCCATCGGGGCGCAGAACGCATTTGTGTTGCGCCAAGGGCTGCGGCGCGAGCATGTGTTTGTGGTGTGCTTTGTGTCGGGCCTGTCGGACGCGATCCTGATTATCATCGGGGTCAGCAGTTTTGAGGCGGTCTCACGGGCATTGCCGTGGATTGCGCCTGCGTTCCTATATGCGGGGGCGGCGTTTTTGCTGTGGTACGGTTTCCAAAACTTCCGCGCGGCGCTGCGGGGCGGCGAAGCATTGGAGGCCTCGCAAATCAAGGCCAATAGCCTGAAGAAAACCCTGATCACCTGTCTGGCAATGACGTGGTTAAACCCGCACGCCTATCTGGATACGGTGGTTCTGGTCGGCTCGATTTCAACCAAATACGACAACCAGATTGCTTTTGCCGCAGGGGCAACTTTGGGGTCGTTCACCTTCTTCTTTATGTTGGGATATGGTGCGCGATTGTTAGCCCCGCTGTTTGCCAAGCCGGTGGCGTGGCGGGTGCTGGATATGGTGGTGGCGCTGACCATGTGGGCGATTGCGGCGACATTGCTGTTGAATTGATCTTGCCAATGGGGGGGCACTGGTGTCCTGTGCCAGAATGAGCACCCAAATACATACCCCCGAATCCCGCCCGATGTGGGGTGTGATCTGGATGTTGGCCACCGGTCTGACCTTTGTGGCCGTTACCGCGATTGTGAAACACATTGGCGGCGGGGTGCCACCTGCCGAGGCTGCGTTTTTGCGCTATGTATTGGGGTTGGTGTTTTTGATCCCGATGCTGCGGCCGTTGATCAAGGCGAACCTACAACGCCGCCAGATCATCCTGTTTGGTTGGCGCGGGGTGGTGCATTCAATCGGCGTGATCCTGTGGTTCTTTGCCATGACCAAAATCCCGATCGCTGACGTAACCGCGATGAACTATTTGTCACCGATTTACGTGACCATCGGAGCGGCGCTGTTTTTGAGGGAAAAACTGGCGTTTCGCCGGATACTGGCGATTGTCGTGGCATTGATCGGCGCGATGATCATCTTGCGTCCGGGGTTCCGCGAGGTGTCCATCGGCCATATCGCCATGCTGTTCACCGCTGTTTTGTTCGCCGCCTCCTACCTGATCGCCAAACGCATGGCCGACGAAGTGAACCCCGTGGTGGTGGTGGCGATGTTGTCGATTATGGTGCCAATCGGGCTAGCGCCGTTTGCCTATGCCCAATGGGTGACGCCGACGCTGGTGCAGGTGGGCTGGCTGTTTTTGGTGGCGTGTTTTGCCACCACCGGCCATCTGACCATGACGCTGGCGTTCCGCGCCGCCCCGATGACCGTGACGCAGCCGGTAACGTTCCTGCAACTGGTCTGGGCCTCAGCGCTGGGGGCGCTGGTGTTTGCCGAACCGATTGACCGCTATGTGGTTTTGGGCGGTTTGGTGATCTTTGCTTCGGTCAGTTTTATCACATGGCGCGAGGCGGTGTTGAAGCGCCGCGCTTTGGCGTCTTAACTGCGCGGGTCTAGCAGTTTTGCCAGCACGGTATCGCGGGTGATCTGGCCGATCACTTTGTCGCCGTCTTTGACGCCGATGGATTTTCCGGAGCAAGAGAATTTTTCCATCACGGTTTGGATTGTCTCGTTTGCGGGCACGAATATAGTGTGTTTGCCGCTGGCGGGCTCCATCACGTCATGAGCGGTTAGCACGCCAAGCGGGTTCATGTGGGCCACAAAGTCCGCCACATAATCATCTGCCGGATGGGTGAAAATATCACGCGGGGTGCCGCATTGCACGATGCGCCCGCCTTCCATAATGGCGATGCGATCGCCCAGTTTGAACGCCTCATCCAGATCGTGGCTAACGAAAATAATGGTGCGTTTCAGGTCGCGCTGAAGGTCCAGCAGTTCGTCCTGCAATCGGGTGCGGATTAGTGGGTCCAGCGCCGAAAATGGCTCGTCCATCAGCAGGATCGGTGCCTCGGTGCAAAAGGCGCGGGCAAGGCCGACGCGTTGCTGCATGCCGCCGGATAGATCACCAACCTTGCGTTCGGCCCAGTCCGACAGGCCAACCAGTGCCAGTTGTTTGTCGACGGTCTCGTGGCGCTCGGTTTTGGGCTGGCCTGCCAGCTCCAGCCCCAGCCCGACGTTTTCGCGCACACTGCGCCAAGGCAGAAGGCCAAACTGTTGAAAAACCATCGCAATTCGGGTTTGGCGCATCCGGCGCAGGGTGGCCGCGTTGGCGTTGGTCACGTCAACCATGCCGTCGCCGTCATTCACCTGCACCGTGCCGCGCACCACGGGATTTAGCCCGTTCACCGCCCGTAACAGGGTGGATTTACCGGAGCCGGATAGGCCCATCAGCACAAGGATTTCACCCTCTTCGACAGTGAGCGAACAGTCATGCACACCCAGAACCTGACCCGTGGCTTTCTGGATTTCACCGCGTTCCTTACCCGCGTCCATCATGGCGAGGGCAGTTTTGGGCTTGTTGCCAAAAACAATCGAAACCTTATCAAAAATAACCGCGCTCATTTTTGTTCTACCCTCAGGATGCGGTCCAGCATGATGGCCACGACCACAATGACAAACCCGCTCTCAAACCCAAGGGCCGCGTTCACTGTGTTCAGCGCGCGGACCACCGGCACGCCCAACCCGTCGGCCCCGACAAGGGCGGCGATTACCACCATCGACAGCGACAGCATGATGGTCTGGTTCAACCCTGCCATGATCTGCGGCATGGCATAGGGAAACTCGACTTTCCACAGGGTCTGGCGCGGGGTGGCGCCGAATGCTTGGGCGGCCTCCAGCAGCGGTTGCGGGGTGGAGCTGACGCCCAGATGGGTCAGGCGGATCGGGGCGGGGACCACGAAGATCACCGTGGCGATCAGGCCGGGCACCATGCCAAGGCCAAAGAACACAATCGCCGGAATCAGGTAGACAAAAGAGGGCAGTGTTTGCATCAGGTCCAGCACCGGACGCATCGCCTGATACAAGCGCGGACGGTGGGCGGCGGCGATGCCGATGGGCACGCCGATCGACATGCAAACGACACAGGCGGAAATCACCAGTGTCAGGCTTTCGGTGGTTTCCTCCCAATAGCCTTGGTTGATGATGAACAAGAAGCCGAGCGCCACAAACAGGCAGGTTTTCCATCTGCGTTGCAGCACCCACGTTAAGCCGACAAAACCGGCGATGGTGATCAGCGGATGCGGCGTTTGCAGCACCCAAAGGATCGCGTCGATCATCATCTCCATCATCAGGGACAGCCAGTCAAAGAACGGCTCGCCCGAATCCTTGAGCCAGTCAAATATGCCTTTGGAAAATTTCCCGACGGGGATTTTGGTTTCGGTCAGCCAGTCCATATCGTGCCTCCTGTGGTCCTGCAAAATGGCAGGCAGAAAAACAGCCCCCTACAGGTGCGGGGGGCTGCTGATTGCTGTGCGGGTTTACAGACCCAGCGCGCCTTTAACAGCGGCCATCGCATCGCCACCATCTTTGGTAGTGACACCTTCCAGCCATGGGCCAAGAACGTCGCCATTGCCTTTTAGCCATGCGGAGGCGGCATCAGCCGGATCGGTGCCATCATTCAGAATTGCGCCCATAATTTCGTTCTCCATCGCTAGCGTAAACGACAGGTTGTTCAGCAACGCGCCCACATTCGGGCATTCCGAAACGTAACCTGCGCGGGTGTTGGTATGCACGGTTGCGCCGCCCAGATTGGGGCCAAAGAAATCATCGCCGCCGGTCAGATACCCCATGTCGAAATTGGCGTTCATCGGGTGTGGTTCCCAACCCAGAAAGATGATCGGCTGGTCCTTGCGGGTAAGGCGCTCCACTTGCGACAGCATGCCTTGTTCGGAGCTTTCGACAACTTCGAAACCTTTCAGGCCAAAAGCGTCGCCATCAATCATCGACTGGATCAAACGGTTGCCATCATTGCCAGGCTCGATGCCGTAAATCTTGCCGTCCAGCGCATCCGAATGGGCCGCCAGATCGGCGAAGTCCTTGATACCAAGTGATTTAGCGACCGAATTTACAGCTAGCGTATACTTCGCGCCTTCAAGGTTTGCCCGCACGGTATCAACGGTGCCTGCATCGCGGTAGGCGGCAATGTCGGCCTCCATTGTTGGCATCCAGTTGCCAAGGAACACGTCGATATCGCCCTCGGACAGGCCGACGTATGTCACTGGCACCGACAGGATTTTAATGTCGGTGTCATAGCCAAGCGCGCCTAAAACCACGGTTGTGGCGGCGGTGGTGGCGGTGATGTCGGTCCAGCCCACATCGGAAAAGATGACGTTGCCGCAATCCGCGGCGGCGGTTCCGGCAATGGCGGTCAGGGCCAGTGCGGAGAGGGTGGTTTTGAAGGTCATAATGTCGCTCCCAGGTTGGTTGTGTTTTTTATTGATTGACGAGTCAATTAAAATACAACAGATTTGGTTTTGGCAAGTCATTTTGGAGAAAATCATGCCTAAACTCGGGATGGAGCCTATCCGACGAAGTGCATTAGTGGAAGCGACGATTGTGGAAATCGGGCGCGCGGGGTCACTGGATGTGACGGTCAGCCAGATTGCCAAACGGGCGGGCATGTCGAGCGCATTGGCGCACCACTATTTCGGCGGCAAGGACCAGATATTTATCGCCGCGATGCGCCATATTCTAAGCGTTTATGGCGCACAGGTGCGGGCGGCATTAACGGTCGCGGATGGTCCGCGCGCGCGACTGGAGGCGATCATTCGTGCCAGTTTTGAAGCAGGGCATTTTCGTAGCGAGGTGATCAGCGCGTGGATGAATTTCTATGTGCAGGCCCAAACCTCGGACGGGGCCAAGCGGCTGCTGAATGTCTATCAGGCGCGGCTTCGATCGAACCTGTTGCACGAATTGCACCCGCTTATTGGCGCGCGTGCTCCCGATGTGGCGGCCAACATCGCGGCCTTGATTGACGGTTTGTATATCCGCCACGCACTGCGGGATTCCATGCCGGATGGGCGCGTTGCATCCGAACGGGTGCTGGGCTGTCTGGATATGATGTTGGATACTCAAAAGGAACATGTCGGATGAGTCTACACAGAAAAACCCTGATGCTGGGGGCGGCGCTGTTGGTGGCGGGCGTTCTGGCATCGTGTATGACGAAAGAGGAACAAGTGCTGGCGCAGCAAAAGGCGGAATGCCTTGAGGCGGGCGGAAGGTGGGGGCGCGGTGGTATACTGGCGCTTCAGCAGTGTTTTCCGAATTACAGTGATGGCGGAAAATCCTGCAACCGTGACAGTGACTGTCAGGGGATGTGCATGGCCGACACGCGCAGCTGTTCTACGAGTTTCAGTTTTGGCTGCCTGTCTTATCTGAATGATGATGGCCAACAAGAGGAGATCTGCATTGATTGATTCTGTCAGGGTCGGGATTGTTGCCGGGCTGTTTCTAGCGGCGGGAAACCAGAGTGCGCAAGCTGCGGAGTGCGTCACCGATGTGCCGCCCGCTTGTGTCGAGGGCCGCGGGTATTTTGACAACAAAGAAGCCGAACAGACCTGTCGGAATGCGGTGAAGGCCTATCAGCAATCTGTAAACGCGTTCTGGGATTGCCAGCGTGAACAAGCCAATGCCGTGGATGATGAAGCCCGCAAAGTGATCCGACTGTTCAACTGCCGCGCCCGCGGCAAAGAAACCTGCGAGTGAGGACGATATGAATGCCCAACCCAAAGCCAGCCATTTTATCAATGGCGAATATGTCGAAGACACCTCCGGCACCCCGATTGATGTGATCTATCCTGCCACCGGCGAGGTGATCGCGCGGGTGCATGCGGCGACGCCTGCGGTGATTGATCAGGCGCTAAGTAGCGCCAAGGCGGCGCAAGGTTCATGGGCGGCGATGTCGGGCACCGAACGGGGTCGGGTGTTGCGCCGCGCGGCTGATATATTGCGGGAACGCAATCATGATTTGAGTGTTCTGGAAACATTGGACACGGGCAAGCCGTTGCAGGAAACGCTGGTCGCTGATGCCACATCGGGGGCGGATGCGCTGGAATATTTTGGTGGGCTGGCGGGCAGCTTGACGGGTGAACATATCCCGCTGGGGGGCGGTGATTTTGTCTATACGGTGCGCGAGGCTTTGGGAGTTTGCGTCGGCATAGGTGCGTGGAACTACCCGACGCAGATTGCCTGCTGGAAGGGGGCGCCGGCACTGGCCTGTGGCAATTCGATGGTGTTCAAACCGAGCGAAACCACGCCATTGGGTGCGCTAAAGGTGGCCGAGATTTTGCACGAGGCGGGTCTGCCTGCGGGCGTTTACAACGTGGTGCAGGGCATGGGCGAGGTAGGGGCCGCGCTGGTCACAGACCCGCGCGTGGCCAAGGTTTCGCTGACCGGATCAGTTGCCACAGGGCAAAAGGTTTACGCGGCGGCGGCGGCCCAGATGAAGCATGTGACGATGGAGTTGGGTGG
>CAYYOF010000049.1:0-25002 GCA_964473185.1 uncultured Marinosulfonomonas sp.
TAATGATTTTAGGAAGAGCGACAAAGGTTACTTTGGCGCATTCGCCTATTCCTCTGGCTCAAGAGATTATTCTTATGGTGAAGCAACTGGACATAACACCTTAAAAACAGCACGTGAGTATGCTCTGGACAATTGTGCTGTGCATTTGAAAGGAGGGCCGGCTTGCAAGGTAATTGCCGTTCTCACGCCAATGGGATTCGTGGATAGACATAAAATGACACTAAGCAAGAACATAACGAAAGATCTGCATAACTTAAGGAATGCGAGGAAATATATTGCGATTGCCACCAACGATGCCGGATATGCTGATTGGGTGGCGGGCTATGATACACAAGAGTCCGCCAACTCAGAGGCTCTGCGTTTGTGCGATTTGCGCGTAAAAACGCAAACTCCAAGGCATCAAAAAGCATACCCATGTTATTTGATACCCAAACAACAATAGACTTGTGTAAAGGTCTCGATGCCGCCGTTCGCTACCAGTCGGCTTATCGGCCTTCCCCCAGGTCTTCAGCCAGGTTTGGAACGCCTGTTTACCCTGCGGCGTGAAATGAACCACGCGGCTGCCGGGCAAGGAATGGCGCAAGCTGGAGGCGCATCGCGCAGCGCAAGGTGAGGTGAGGGGCGGGAAGGGGTGTTTGCCTACTATCGTTTGCGGGTGGCCAATGTGCTACATGATTATGGGATGGAGGCGCGAGATACAGCACCAAAGGACAGCCGGACACGACACGGCTAGCGCATCCGCAAGGCCCCATCAATCCGGATCACTTCGCCGTTCAGATAGCCGTTCTCGACTATGAATTGCGCCAATGAGGCAAATTCGGCAGGTCTACCCAACCGCTTGGGAAAGGTCACGTCAACGGCCAAACCGTCGATGATTTCCTGCCCCAGCCCCTCTAACATCGGCGTCAGGAAAATCCCCGGGGCGATCGCCATAATGCGGATGCCGTTGCGGGCCAGATCGCGCGAAACGGGCAGGGACATGCCGGCAATTCCAGCCTTGGAGGCCGCATAGGAAACCTGACCCATCTGCCCGTCAAAGGCGGCAATGGAGGCGGTGTTGACGATCACGCCGCGCTCACCGTCCTCGTTCGGCTCGTTCCCGGCCATTTCAGCCGCCGCCAGACGCAGCACGTTAAAGGTGCCGATCAGGTTGATGTTGACGGTGCGCTGAAAGCTGTCCAATGCATGCGGCCCGTCACGCCCCACGGTTTTCTCGCCCGAGGCAATGCCGGCGCAATTGATACAGGCGTTGATCTTGCCCATGTGGCTGACCGCGGCTTTGATGCCCGCCGCAACCGAAGCCTCATCTGTTACATCCACCTCGGCAAACCCCGCGCCGATTTCATCCGCCACCTCGGCACCGCGCGTCGCATCACGATCAAAAATTACAACTTTCGCACCTGCGTCTCGAAAGGCGCGCGCGCATGCTTCGCCAAGGCCCGAAGCCCCGCCGGTGATAATGGCCGATGTTTGATCAATCTGCACGGGATACCTCCAGTTAAATGAACACTTGTTCAAATAAACAAAGACCAGCCCATGTGTCCAGTGTCATCCCATCATTGTTCCATAAATATCCGCGCCGCAGGCATAGAAGCTCTTACCGCGACAGATGAATATTGAACGCCGCCCGAATTTTGGCATCCAGCACCGGATTAAGTGCTGCTTGCGGTGCCGTTGCCAGTATCTCGTCCTTACGCTTGGTCGCCGCCGGAACCAGCTCGGGGCGTTCATATTCCTGCCATTCCTTGGGCGATAGGCGGTTTGCAATACAGGGATACAGGTATTCGGTCTGCATCAGCCCCAAGGTCTGCTCGTGCCCCAGATAATGCATCGGCCCGTCCAGACAAACGGACCGCATCACCTCGAGGCTAACGCTATCCTCGGTTACCTCGATGCCGCGCACACAGCGTAGCGCTTGACCAAGCAGATCATCACCAAGGATCAGGCTTTCATGGCAAAACCCCAACAGGGACGCGTGCATTCCTGCCGCCTCGTAAACAATGTTCAACCCTGACAGCCCCGCCATTACATTGGAAATCCCCTGTTCCCATCCGGCCTGCATGTCGGGCAGTTTGGCGTCCGCAATGCCCGCAGCCGCCCCGCCGGGCAACCCGTAGAAATGGTGCATCTGGGCACAGCCTGCGGTCAGCAAAGCCTGCTCGCCCGATCCGCCCGACATCGCACCGGTGCGCAGGTCCGACACAAACGACCATGTGCCGAAAATTGCCGGATAGCCGGGGGAAATGGCGTTGACGTAAACGATGCCCGCCAGACATTCGGCCACCGCCTGCATGATCGCACCGGCAATCGAGGCCGGAGCCGTTGCCCCCGCTTGGCCCGCCGACAACAACAGCACCGGCATTCCGGCGGCGATGCAACGCTCCATAATCTCGCAGCTTTCGGTGGCAAAGCGCATCGGTGGGACCACAAAACAATTGGAGTTGGACATAAACGGGCGGGCGCGCCATTTGTCCTCGCCCCCTGCAATCATATGCAGCATGTCGATGCCACCCGCCACATAATCGGGCTCCACGAATGATGTTCCGATGTGTTTGGTGGTGCCGTTCACACAGGCGAAAATGGTGTTCATATCCATCTCGAAATTATCGAGGATGTCGCGGGCCACCATCGGGCGTTGCAGAAAATGGATGTTGTCCAACTGGTCCGCAATTCGGGCTGCATCATACAGGTCTTGCAGGGTGCTTTCACGGTAGTCGTTGGTGGCAACATCCACCATATGCACCGCGGCCCCAGCGGTACCGTAATAAACCCGATTGCCACCGATCTGCATGTCATGGGCAGGATCACGGCCAAACAGGGTGACGGTTTTGGCGGCCTTGGCCAGCATGTCCTCGACCAAAGCGCGGGGGAAACGTAGCCGTCCATCATCGCCAAGGGTCGCACCTGCTGCCACCATCACATCAATGCCGCTTTGCGGGGCGTCGGCCAGCCCGATTTGCTCCAGTGCATCAAGGGCGGCGTGGTGGATGCGCTCCATGTCGGGCTGGGACAGCGGGGTGTAGCTACCGCCCTCCATTCCAGGGCGAACGGGGCGGATTTCGGCAGCTAATGGTGCCGCGCGTAGGGCAACGCGGGCAGCGCGGCCACCGGAGCGGCGGGTTGTTGGTTTTGTCATGTCAGGGGCTTTCTGGCTGGGATAAACTAAAGGGTGAATTACCCTAAAGCGGGCGCCCCCGCGCAGCCCGCCCCCGTCGCGCCCCGATGGCCCGCGAAATCAGCTCGATTTTCCAATTCAGTTTCGTCATGTGGTAAACATTGCCGCCCCCGCAGCACGCCGTCTTGCCTGTTTGCGCCACTTGGTCGCTTTCAGACTACCAGCGCCCTGATGCGCCACCCCCAGAGGAGGAGCCGCCGCCAAAGCTGCTGCGCGATGAGGAGCGGGAGGAGGAGCGCCGCGCGATGGTGTAGTTTTGCTCGCGCCGGTAGTCGCAATAGGTACAAGTGGTGGTCAGGATGCCGTTGCCTGACGTGGTGGTGCTGGCGCTATTCATCACCTCGCGGTGCCGGTGCAACCCTTTGCGCCCACAATTCGGACAACTGCGCATGCGGGCGAAGAAATCAGCGATGCGGCGGCGAAATGCGATGCCAAAGATGCTGATAAAAATGGTAAAAAAGCCGATTTTACCAACATCCCAGCCTTTTTCTGCTGGTCCTTCCGGCATGTTCTGCCCACCGGCCAGCGGCAAGGCGATGCGGCGGACCACCTCACTGGTGCCCAAACGAATGCCTTGGGAATACATGTCATTGCGGAAGGATGGCAGGAAATTCTGGTCAATCACATCGCCCGCCGCAAAGTCGAATTCATATCTGTACCCCGTGCCCAGCTCCACCCGCATTTCACGGTCATTACTGGCAATCAGGATCAGGATGCCGTCGTTGCGCGTCGCGTTCCCGATGCCCCATTTGTTGAATAGGCCAGTGGCAAAATCCTCGATGTTGGTGCTGTTGCCATAGGTTTTGCGACTGTCGATGGTCAGCACAGTGGCTTCAACGCCATGATCCTTGAACAGGGCTTCCAGCTGGATGCGGATGATGGTCTCGTCTTCATCGGTGGGTCATTGACATAGACGCCGCCATAAACCGGATAGGTTTGGGCATAGGCAAATGTTGGCAGTAAAAATACGAGCAGTGCAAATATACGGAGCATCATTGCCCTCCTGTCAAATCATTCAAGACGGTCGGCACCATCATGACATCTTCGCGCGTGCAGTCAAATTGGCCGACCTGCATGCGGATTACGAACTGTCCCGCCTGGCGTGTCTGGGTCAGGTAAATCCGGCCATCATCATTGATGCGTGCCAGCAGGTCTTCGGTGGCCGCATCGCTGTCCTTATAACGGAAGGTGAACAGCGAGAACGCGGGTGTCGTGGTGATGGCGAAATCATCCATACCGGCAATGATATCATGGCATTCCCGCGACCAGTTAATGTGATTGCGGATGCGGGTCCGCAACCCTTCCAGCCCATAGGCCCGCAGGGTGAACCACAGTTTCAAGGCGCGGAACCGGCGACCCAGCGGCACGGTCCATTCGTTGTAATTGGTCACCTCGTCCTGACCCAGCGTGTTCAGGTATTCAGGCCGCAAGCCCAATGTGTTGATTTGCTCGGCAGGGTTTTTCAGGAACTGCACCGCACAATCAAACTGCGCCCCCAGCCATTTATGCGGATTAAAGACGATGCTGTCAGCCCCATCAATCCCCTCCCAGATGTGGCGGTATTCGGGGCAGATCATCGCTGATCCGGCCCAAGCGGCATCCACATGGGTATATAGGTTGTGCGATTTGGCCACCGCGATGGTGGCGGCGATATCATCGCTGGCCCCGATTGATGTGCCCCCGACGCAAGCAACCACACCGCAGGGCAGAAACCCTGCAGCAAGGTCCGAAACGATGGCGGCGTCCAGCGCGACCGTGTCCATCGCGTGATCCGCATTGGTCGGGATTTTCACCAGATTGTCCTGCCCGATACCGGCAATGCGCACCGATTTTTCAATGCTGGAATGGGTCTCGCCCGAGGCATAAATCCGTAAACGGGGCAGGGCGGACAGACCTTCCGTGTTGCCGCGCCACTCCAGTGTGCGCTCGCGCATGGTCAGGATCGCAGCCAGCGTAGTGGTGGTGGCGCTGTCGTGGATGGTGCCGGTAAATCCATCCGCCAGACCCAGCGCATCCCGCAGCCAGTTGATCATCACCGCCTCGATTTCATTGGCGGCAGGTGCTGTTTGCCACAGCATCGCTTGGCCCGCGATGGCATTGGCCAGTTGTTCGGCCAGCATCGAGGCGGGCGAGGCGTTTGCCGAAAAATACGCAAAGAAACGCGGATGCTGCCAATGGGTGGTGGCACCGGGCACGATGGCCTCGAAATCGGCGAAAATTTGCTCCATCGGCTCGGGCGCTTCGGGGGCGTGGGCTGGCAGTTTGGCGGCGGTTTCGCCAGGAGAAACCTGCGCACGCACGGGTAGGTCGCGCAAGCTCGCGTGATAGGCCTGCGCCCAGTCAGCGGCACGTTTGGACCAGTGGTTTAAGTCATCATGATTCATAGGCGCGATAGGGCCACGGGTGGGTGGTTTTGGCAAGGGGCTAGCCCAGCAATTTTTCCAATTGATCCGCCGGTAATGTGTTCGTTAAGGCGCTGAAATCCCCATCACCAAACATGTCAGTCGCCGCGTCATGGATGGCGCGGTGGGTGACACGGGCCAGCGCCGCGCCAATGGATATGCGGGCCACGCCGATGGCGGCGAACTGGGCGCGGCTGACTTTGGCATAAGGCCCTGCGGCCAGCGCGTTCACCGGCAGGGTGGTTGCGGCGCAAATGCGGGCCAGATCATCCATGCTGGCGGGCTGGGGCACATAGAGGCAGTCGGCACCTGCCTCCTCGAACCCTCTAAGGCGCTTGATTGCTTCCTCAATGTCATACTCGCCGTTCATCACCCCGTCGGCGCGGGCCACCAGCATGAAATCATTGGGCAAGGCGCGGGCGGCAGAGGCGGCGGCACGGATGCGCTCGATTGATAGATCATGACCATAAGCGGTGGTTTCGGGCAGGGCGATATCCTCGATACAGATACCCGCAAGACCGATTTCACCGGCCAGCCGCACCGTTTCGGCGCAGGTGTCAGGATCATCGCCAAAGCCGTTCTCGAAATCACCCGACACGGGGATATTGACGGTCGCGATCAGGTCTTGGGCGTGGGCCAGGGTTTCGTCCCGCGTGATGGTTCCCATGTCGGGACGGCCCAGAGTGAAGGCATGCGCGCCGGATGATGTGGCAATCGCCTGCGCGCCAAGCCCCGCCAGCATCTTGGCGCTGCCCGCGTCCCACGCATTGGCAAGGATGAACGGGTTGGAGCGCTGGTGCAGGTCGCGGAAAGTGGTGGGCATTAGTCTTCCTTTCGGATGTGCGTGATAAGTCCCATAAGCAGTGCCGGTTGCAATTCATTCAGGTTTGAAAAACTCTGGGTTCTCGAAATACTTATCCGCAAAGAGTACAAGCCGGCCACAAGTCGGGCATTTCAACATGTGTGATAATCTGGCAAAAATGGCCGTCAGGTTTCCATCATTTTCAATTTTCTCGTATTCACCGTCAGATATCTCAACCTCGGGAATGAAATAGTACGCGTTGGGGTTGGGGATTTCACTACAGTTTATGCACTCCCACAATTGCATTTGAAAGCTGGTATCATCATCCCCTTAATTGTGTGCGCTGTCTTAGCCTATACGTGGGATGTCATTCTGCCAACCCTTTGGCAAATTCGACCAACCGAGTTAATGCCTCCCTGAAGGCCTCGTCTTCAATCGTCATTGCCACCCGCAAATGCCCTGCCGCCGAGCTGCCGAAGCTTTCGCCGGGCATGGTTGCGATATGTTCTGCCTCTAACAGGGCATCGGCGAACCCTTCGCCGGACAGTCCCGTGGCGCGGACATCCAGCATCAGATACATCGCGCCCATGCAGGGCACGTGTTTGACCACGTTTTGACCTGCCAGCACGTCCATCGCAATGGCGCGTCGTCGGGCAAAGGGGGCGGCGATCTCGGCCTCTAGTGGCGCACCACGCCCCAGCGCATATAGTGCGGCGTCCTGGATATAGCCTGGCACGCCATAGGTGGTGTGGGTGGCGAGGTTGATCAGGTTTTCGATCACCGCTTCGGGTGCAACAATCCAGCCGATGCGGCTGCCGGTCATCGCATAGCTTTTGGACATCGAGCCAACCACCAGCGTGCGCTCGGCCATATCGGGCAGGGCGCGGGGCGAGATGTGCTCGCCGTCCCAGATCTGGGTGTCGTAAACTTCGTCCGAGATCAGCCACAGGTCATGTTCACGGCACACATCCGCGATGCCATTGAGCGTGGCGCGGGAATAGACCACGCCAGTGGGGTTGTTGGGTGAATTGATCAGCAGGGATTTGGCGCTCGCCGCGTGTTTGGCGATCTCGCTGGCGCGGGGCTGGAAATTATCCACCGCATGGGCCGGAACGGTTTGCGGAATGGCACCAACGGCCCGCAGGGTGGCGGGGTAGGTCGCATAATAGGGGTCGATATAGAGCGCGGTGTCGCCATCATCACAAACCGCGAGGTGCGAGGA
The DNA here is from genome assembly GCA_964473185.1 of uncultured Marinosulfonomonas sp. Lineage (GTDB taxonomy): Bacteria > Pseudomonadota > Alphaproteobacteria > Rhodobacterales > Rhodobacteraceae > Profundibacter. Next base: position 7,602 of record CAYYOF010000049.1, read on the forward strand.
AAACAGCGCCGATTGTGCGCCCGGGGTGATCAGCACGTTGTCCATCGTGGTTGGCACACCGGTGCGTTCCTGAATGCGCGCGGCCACGGCTTGGCGTAAATCAGTATTGCCCGGCACCATGGCATATCCGGTATGCCCGCCGATTGCGGCCTTGTGCATGGCGTTCAGGATGTCGGGATGGGTGCGGATGTCATGTTCGCCAACGGTCAGTTCGATGACGTCAATGCCATCATCAATCATCCTGCGGGACTTCAGGAATATACCCCAGCCATCATCGCCACCACCCAGCAATGTTGTGATCTTGTCTGATTGTTTCATCGCGCGACTCCCAAACGTATTTTGGCCACGCGATCACGCCCAAGATGGTTTGTCAAACGGGGAATTATGTGGGTGCAATTTAGGGTCAGGACCTCTTAATCCTGCACCATCAGCGCGAGATCGGTTTTTGCCGTAAGCCCGTGCAAAACACGATGGGTCGGCGGCTATCCACCGCCCGCGAGAATTTATATATCTACAGGATGGCTAAAGACGTATTAATTTATCCAGGCTATGGGGATGGCTTTAATAAAATTAGGCAATATGCACAAAAAAAGGACATGGTTTTGCCAATGTTCTGGTGTTGAGTTGTTGTGGAATATGTAACGAGCAAAAATCCATGAGGTGCATGTCATGAAAAAGAAACTTTTATCCGCTCTGGCGATTGCCAGTTTTTCCCTAACCTTCGCTGTGCAGGCAGAAGCCTGTTCGCGCAAGGCGGTATCGGGTGGCAATCAGGCCATTCAGCCCGGGCGAAACATCAACGCCTCCCTGCTGGATGCGGCGGTTCGGGTTGAAGTGAACTATCACAGGTGCCGTGCCGGCCTTGGCAAACTGCGCTCGGAGCCTAAACTGCGCAACATGGCAGCGGGGCACAGCAAATGGATGGCCCGTGCCAGTAATATGTCGCACACCTCGACCGTTTCGGGACGCCGCACATTGGGGCAGCGGATCAAACGGTCCGGCCTGCGCTGGAAGGCCACGGCAGAAAATATCGGTATGGTTTACCGCTTCCGGATGGAGCAAAAGCAGTTCTTTATCGACAACGCTGCCAGTTGCCAGTTCAGCAATTCTGCAGGGCAAGTTATTCCGCCGCACAGCTATCAGTCGCTGGCGCGCTATGTTGTGAACCTATGGATGAATTCACCAGGTCACCGGCATAATATTCTGGACCGGCGGATGAAAATGGTGGGCACAGCAATTCATCATGATCCCAAGGCGCAGTATTGCGGCACCTATTACATCACGCAGAATTTCGCCCAGTAGATTATCCTGTAGGTTATTCTGCCACGATGTCCTGTTTGGCTGCCTTATAGGACATCGGCAGGGACGCCAGATAAATCAGGTCTACCAGCACCATCACATGCCACGGATATACCGTCAGGCTGATCATGAACAGCACTACGGCACCGAACATCCACACCTGATTCCGTGAACTGACGCTGACGTGTTTCAGCGAAAACGTTGGAATACGGCTGACCGCAAGTGCGCCCGCCCCGATGATATAAAGCGAAATCAGCACTTGGTGGGTGGCGATGCCGGTCCAGCCAGCCAGAAACAGGAACGCGGGCAAAAACCCCAGACAGGCCAGCGCCGGAGCGGGCACCCCGACGAAAAAGCGGCTATCTTTGGGGGTGTCGTCATCCTCCATCAGGGCCACGTTGAAACGCGCTAGCCGCATCATGCAGGCGATGGTGAACATAATCAGCGCCAACCAACCGATGTTGGCAAATTCGGTGCCCGCAAAGAACATCAGATAGAGCAGGATGGTTGGCGCAATGCCAAAGTTGAAGAAATCGGCCAAGGTATCGAGTTCAGCCCCGAACTGGCTGCTGGAATCCAGCATGCGGGCCAGTTTACCGTCAACGCCATCCAGAAGGACGGCCAGCAAGATCAGCGCCATCGCCATCGAAAATTGCCCCGACATGCCAAAGCGCACCGAGGTCAGGCCAGCGCAAAGCCCGAAAATTGTGACAAAGTTCGGGATGAACCGGCGCAGGGGAATGTTTTTTGGCTCAGAGACGTTCAAATCCGTTTCCCCACATAGTTCGGGGTCGGATCGGCCAGATCGGCCAGCGCGGTTTCACCGGCGACCGCGTTTTGCCCCAGAACGACTTTGGGCTGCACCCCTACCGGCAGGAACACATCCAGACGGCTGCCGAAACGGATCAGGCCAAACACCACGCCCGCCTCGGTTTGTGCCCCGACCGAGGTGAAGCAAACGATGCGCCGCGCCACAAGGCCCGCGATCTGGATCACGCCGATCGACAGCCCGTCCTTATTGGTGATGGTCAGCGAGTTGCGCTCGTTATGTTCGCTGGCCTTATCAAGCGAGGCGTTCACGAACTTGCCCTTGTGGTAGGTGATATTGGTGAATTCACCCGCCATCGGGGCGCGGTTTACGTGGCAGTTAAACACGTTCATAAATACCGAAACCCGCACCCGTTCCTCGGGCCCCAATCCCATATCTTCAGGCGGCACCACTGTGGTGATCAGGTTCACAACCCCGTCGGCGGGTGACAGGATCAGGCCCTCATTTTGCGGCACCGAGCGCACCGGATTGCGAAAGAAATAGTAACACCAGACGGTCAAAACCATGCCGACCCAGAACAGCGGCCCCCACAGCAGGCCAAGGGCGACGGATATGGTTGCAAAGATGGCGACGAATTTCAGCCCCTCGGGGTGCATCGGGACGGCGACGATTTTCAGCGGGTTTGACATGGTGATCCGTTATCTAGGTGAGGGTTAGATGCTGAAACAGCACGTATGCCAGAAACAGCCCGTTTGCAATCAACAAACACATGACCGCAAGGGACCCCAGATCTTTGGCGTCGCGGGCAAATTCGTTCCATTCCGGTGAAATATGGTCGACCACGGCCTCGACTGCGGTGTTCAGGGCTTCGGTTGCAAGCAGCATCAGGGCCAAAATAGTCGCCGCCAGAAATTCGCCCATATTTGCGCCAATACCGGTGAAAACCCCAAGCACGATCAGATACAACAGCACCTCGTGGCGGAACGCGGTTTCGCCCCACAGCCGTTTGATACCGCCGATGGAATAGCTGGTGGCGGCAAAGATATGTTTGATGCCGGTGACGCGTTCGGGTTTTTTAGGTTTTGTCATCGGTTACTCCGGTGCCGTGCGGCAGGCTGAAAACAGATCAAGGTCTGCGGATTTTTCGCTCGTGGTGATGTCCATCAATCCCAGCACGGAATGGAACAGGTTGGCGTGGGTCGCGGGCTGGTTGGCGCGATCATTCAGGCAGGCGGTGTCTGTGGCAAACGCGGTTTTATAACCCTCGGATAGCCAGATAACAAAGGGCACTTTGGTTTGTGTATCCGGCGCCATGAAATAGGGGGTTCCGTGCAGATACAACCCGCTTTCGCCCAGAGATTCACCGTGGTCCGACATATAGATCATGGTGGCCGTGGCCTTGTCCTGCGCCTCTAGCATCTTGATCGACTCGGCCAGTACATGATCGGTATAGGCCAGCGTATTGTCATAGGTGTTGACGATTTCCTCGGTGGTGCAGTTCTTTAATTCGGTGCTGTCGCAGGTCGGGGTGAAGCGCTCGAACTCTTTCGGGTAGCGCAGGTAATAGGCCGGCCCGTGGCTGCCGATCTGGTGCATTACCAGCACTGTGTCCTCGGTTATGTTGTCCAGCACCTCTTGCAAAAACGGCAGGAATATCCCGTCGTTACATTCGCCAGTGTTGCAATATTCGGCGTTGTCCAGATAGGTCATCTCGCGGCTATCGATCCGGCTGGCAATGCCCTTGTCACCCGTGTTGTTTTCCCACCATTCCACATGCACGCCAGCATGGGCCAGCACATCCAGCAGGTTTTCATTGGCCAATCCCGCCTCGTAAGAATATTCGCTGCGCCCGAAACGTGAAAACATGCAGGGCAGGGATGTGGCGGTGGCGGTGCCGCAACTGCTGACATCCTGAAAGGCGATGATGTCGTTGCGGGCCGCCAGTTCTGGCGTCGTGTCACGCGCATATCCGTTCAGCCCGAAATTCTGCGCGCGGGCGGTTTCGCCGACCATGATCACCGTCAGAACGGGTTTGGGTGTGGCCGTCAGCAGCGGGCCGCGTGCGGCATCCTCGCCACGCGGTTGCAGCACAATATCGCGGGTGTTCAGCACCATCTGGGCATAGCGGATGGTGCTGGACAGGGGTGCGCCGGGCTGAAAACTGCCCATCAGATCCTTGTTATTACGGATCGCCCCCGAGAAGGTTTTGTAATTTATCAGCAACAGGGCTGCACACAGCCCGATTGCCACCACCGCCAGCGCGGTTTGGCTGATCAGCGCCCGCAGGAATGTCGGGCGCTTCACCTTTACCCATAGGATAAACAACGACGGGATGATCGCGTAAATCACCACATGGCTGATAAAGTTGAAGGTGATCAGGTGCTTGCCTTCCTGCATCGTGGTGGTCACCACATTCTGGATCATATCGCGGTCGATCATCGTGCCCAGCGTGTCCATGTAATAGGATGTCACGCCACCGGTCATCAGCAACAGGATCAGGAACGGTTTTTGCAGCCATTTGCTGGAAAACAGCGCAATGATGAACAGCACCAAGGCAAAAACCGCGATGCCGAACAAGGTAAGGTGCAGCATGTTGCCTTCATATATCCGGTAACCTTTGGCCCAGAAGGTATTGTTATAGGCCGCCATGATAAAACCGGCGACAAGGAGGCTGAGAATAACGGGGGAAATGCCGCGGTCCGCGGATTTGTCTTGGGTTGAACGCTGCATAGTGTGGTCCTGATTGCCTGTGTTTTCGGCGTTATAGACCGTTCCGGTATTGAATGCCACAGGTGGGGAATATGTGGCGGGCGGCAATCAGCTCAGCTCGGCTTGCGCTTTCTTTGTCAGGCTGGCCCGCACAGTATCATAGGAGGTTTTCAGCCGCTCGACCACCTCGTTTGCATCCATCGTATCCCATTCGATTAATATCCAGCCGCCGCGCGGCAGATAGGGTGCTTTCTTGGCGCGGCCCATGTCGATCAGTAAATCGGCGGTGGGGCTATCGGCGCATTTCAACGACACCCCGTTTGGCGCATTGGTGATGGCGAAAATCTTGTTGCCGACTTTCCACACATTCGGTTCCGGCCCGAAGGGAAATTCCAGTGTTGCCCCTGTGAAGGTTGCGCAGATGACGTTGGCGGCGGTTTGATCCATGCGTCTGTTATTGTGCACGGGGCGGGGGGTGACAAGATGTGCGGTGTCTGATATCGGTTCGTTATGAATAAGAACATTGCCATCTGTATTTGTATTACCAGCTGACACAGGTCACGCGGGCAGTTCTTTTCGTTTTCAAACACACATCGAACTTGATAAGCCCGCTAGGCGAATACCGTCTGATGAGGAAAACATGGTCGAAATTAAATTGCACAACACCAAGACCCGCAAAAAGCAGGTCTTTACCCCGATAGATGCCAATAATGTGCGCATGTACGTTTGTGGGCCGACGGTCTATGACCGCGCCCATTTGGGCAACGCGCGGCCCGTGGTGGTGTTTGACGTGCTGAACCGGCTGCTGCGCCATGTGTATGGGGCCGAACACGTGACATATGTGCGCAATTTCACCGATGTAGATGACAAGATCAACGCGCGGGCGGCCGAGAGCGGGCGCTCGATTGGCGAGATCACCGACGAGACCACCCAGTGGTTTATGGACGACATGGCGGCGCTTGGCGCTTTGGAGCCGGACCACATGCCGCGCGCCACGCAGTATATCCCGCAGATGGTGGCGATGATCGAGGATCTGATCGCCAAGGGCCACGCTTATGAGGCGGATGGCCATGTGCTGTTCGCGGTCGAGAGCTACAAGGAATACGGAGCCCTTTCAGGGCGCTCGATCAAAGATATGATCGCCGGCGCACGGGTCGAGGTCGCGCCCTACAAACGCAACCCGATGGACTTTGTGTTGTGGAAACCATCAACGGGCGACCAACCAGGCTGGGAGTCGCCTTGGGGTGTGGGGCGGCCAGGCTGGCATATCGAGTGTTCGGCGATGTCGTATGAACTGTTGGGGGCGTCGTTCGACATTCACGGCGGCGGCAATGACCTGATGTTCCCGCATCATGAAAACGAGATCGCGCAGAGCTGTTGTGCCTATCCTGAGGCGGATTTTGCCCGCTACTGGCTGCACAACGAGATGTTGCAGGTCGAGGGCAAGAAGATGTCCAAGTCGTTGGGGAATTTCTTTACGGTGCGGGATTTGCTGGAGGGCCATGATGGCCAGCCGCCGGTGCCGGGCGAGGTGATCCGGTTTGTGTTTTTGAGCACGCATTACCGCAAACCGATGGATTGGACCGAGCGGAAGCGGGAAGAGGCGGAAGCGACTTTGCGAGAATGGTTCGATCTTCTGAAGTCGTCACATCTTCATTTTTCGGAGCAGAACTGGCCTTTATATCTTAGCCACGCAACATATGCAGCGGATGCAGAAGTGGTTCGGTTTTTGAGCGATGACCTGAACACCCATGCCGCAATAACAAGAATGCACGAACTAGCGAAAAACAGTGACGTGAACTCAATCAATGCGCTTCTTGGGTCAATGATTATTATGGGGCTGGTGTCTAAAGGCACTGACATTGATTTACTGTCTTTTTCAGGTATTGGCTATATTGGCGAACACCCGAAAGAAGTAACACTCCTATTGAATTCATTATTGCGCGAAAGGCAAGAAGCACGAAAGAAGAAAGATTTTGCACGTTCGGATGAAATTCGAGACGCGATGGAGAGTGCTGGAGTTATAGTGGAAGACACCTCAGATGGCCCGCAGTGGTCGTTAGGAAAGTTGTTTGACCCTACACTGTTGGAGGCCCTTAAATGACCAACATCACAACAGAGGGCGGCGCCGTGGGGAGGGTCGGGCGCTGCCCGGACGAGCCGGGCGGGGTGCGGTATGACTAAAGAGCGGCTTTATATATACGACACCACTTTGCGGGACGGGCAGCAAACGCAGGGGGTTCAGTTCTCGACGCCCGAAAAGGTGCAGATTGCTGGAATGTTGGATGCGCTTGGCGTTGATTATATCGAGGGTGGTTGGCCGGGGGCAAACCCGACTGACAGTGCATTTTTTGATGAAAAACTGAGCACAAGAGCTACGATAGCGGCGTTCGGGATGACCAAGCGCAGTGGGCGCTCGGCAGAAAATGATGATGTGTTGGCTGCTGTGATGAATGCGGGCACGCAAGCGGTTTGTCTGGTAGGCAAGAGCCACGAGTTTCATGTCAAAACCGCGCTAAACATCCCGCTGGACGAGAATGTCGAGAACATCTCCGCCAGCTTCAAACATATCGTCGCTCAGGGCCGCGAGGCTCTGTTTGATGCCGAGCATTTCTTTGATGGCTATAAGGCCAACCCAGAATATGCGCTGCAATGCGTAATGGCCGCCTATGACGCGGGCTGTCGCTGGGTGGTGTTGTGCGACACCAATGGCGGCACTTTGCCCGACGAAATCCACCAGATCACCAAGGCAGTGATAGCGGCCGGCATTCCCGGCGAGAACCTCGGTATCCACACCCATAATGACACCGAAAACGCGGTTGCGGGCAGTCTGGCGGCGATCAATGCTGGTGCGCGTCAGGTGCAGGGCACGCTGAACGGGCTGGGCGAGCGTTGTGGCAATGCCAACCTAACCACCTTGATCCCGACGCTGTTGTTAAAGCCGCAACTGGCAGAGCGGTTCGAGACTGGCATCAGTATGGGCGCCCTGCAAGGGCTGGTGAAAATCAGCCGCCAGCTGGATGAAATCCTGAATCGTGTGCCGCAAAGCCAGTCGGCTTATGTCGGGGCGTCTGCGTTCGCGCATAAGGCGGGGCTGCATGCCAGTGCGATCCTGAAAGACCCCACCACATACGAGCATATCGAGCCCGCAAATGTGGGCAATGCGCGGATCATTCCGATGTCAAATCAGGCGGGGCAATCCAATTTGCGCAAACGGCTGGCGGACGCGGGTTTGAGCGTTGAAAAAGGCGCACCGGCGCTTGGGCGTATCCTTGAGGTGATCAAGGAGCGTGAGGGGCAGGGGTATTCCTATGACACGGCGCAGGCCAGTTTCGAGTTGGTGGCGCGGCGTGAATTGGGGCTGCTGCCAGAGTTTTTCGAGGTGAAGCGGTATAAAGTGACGGTGGAGCGGCGCAAAAACAAATATAACAAAATGATCAGCCTGTCCGAGGCCGTGGTGGTGGTGAAAATCGGCGACGAGAAGAAGCTGTCGGTGTCCGAGAGCATGGATGCGACGGGCAAGGATCGTGGGCCGGTGAACGCGCTGGCCAAGGCGCTGACCAAGGATATGGGGCCGTATCAGGCCTGTATCGACGACATGCGGCTGGTCGATTTCAAGGTGCGTATCACCGATGGCGGCACCGAAGCCAAGACCCGCGTGATTATTGACAGCGAGGATGGTGCGGGGCAACGCTGGTCCACCGTCGGGGTGTCGCCCAACATTGTGGATGCCAGTTTCGAGGCGCTGCTGGATGCGATCAACTGGAAACTGATCCGCGATATGGTCTCCTGATGCGCCAACCCGTTCAGCGGAGCGCCTTGCGGCGCAACTGGATGAGCACTGCGTGCGATTGGTGCCTGCGGTGAGCGTGGACGCGATTATCGAGATTGTGCGCAAGGGGGATGCGGACCGGTTTATGTCGGTGATGGCAGCTCCGCCTGATCTGCGCCAGCGGCTGTTCACCCTATATGCGTTCAACGTCGAGGTGGCCCGTGCGCCTTGGGCCAGCCATGAGGAGATGATCGCCGAGATGCGGGTTCAATTCTGGCGCGATGTTGTTGCGGCGATTGGCGAGGGACGCACGGCGGCGCGTCATGATCTGGTTGGAGAGTTGCGCGGTTTGATCAAGGGCTATGACCTGCCCGTTGACTTGTTCGATGAAATGGCAGCGGCGCGGCGCTGGGATATTTACCGCGATCCGTTTGTGGATACAGCGCAATTCGAGCGTTATATTGACCACACCTCGGGGCATTTGATCTGGCTGGCGGCGCGACTGATCGGCGCCAATGATGCGGTCGAGAGTGCGGTGCGTGATTATGCCTATGGGGTTGGGGTGGCGAACTGGTTGCGGGCGGTGCCGGACCTGATGGCGCGGGGCCGTGTGCCGCTGGTTGATCCGCAAGACGCGGCGGTGTCGGCGTTGGCGCGCGGCGCATTACTGCGGATGGATCGGGCGGAGCGGCGGATGTTGAAACCCGCAGCATCTGCGTTGCGCTCGGGCTGGCAGGCGCGCGGGGTGTTAAAACGAGCGATGCGCGATCCGGCACGGGTGCTCGAGGGGCATTTGGCCCCGTCGGAGTTTACGCGCCGTGGCGCACTGTTGCTAAAATCTATGACGAGGCGCTGGTAGGATCAGAGGCAAATGGTGGTCCAGTGGGCCGCATTATTCTTTGTGCCTGCGGCGCGGATATTTTTGGAACGAAAAGGGGGGAGGTCAGGCCATATCCTCTGACGGCCGCATCACCAGCCAGATCAACGCGCCACCGGCCAGCGCCAGAAACGGGATCATCGCCAGATTGACCGCTTGCCAACCTTCCTGTGCGTCCCCGCCCGAGCAGTTCATCAACCCGCCCGAAGCGAGCGATGCAACCACCACGCCGCCAAACACCAGCATATCGTTCAGGCCCTGAATGCGGCCGCGTTCCTCGGGCTCGTAGGAGGATGCCAGCATTGAGGTTGCGCCGATGTAGCCAAAGTTCCAGCCAACGCCCAGCAGGATCAGCGAGACATAGAAGTTTTCCAGCTCAACGCCGGTCATCGCCGTTGCGCCAGCCCCGCCCAGAATAACCAAGCCGAGCGAGATGATTTTGACCGGGCCAAAGCGGGCAATCAGGTGACCGGTAAAGAATGACGGGATATACATTGCCAAAACATGCATGGACACGATATCGGCAGCGTTGTCTTGTTCAAACCCGCAGCCGACGACGGCCAGCGGGGTCGATGTCATCGCCAGGTTCATCAGGGCGTATGACACCATGGCACAGATGATCGCCACCGCAATCACCGGTGTTTTCAGCAGCTCCATCCGGCTGCGCCCTGCGGGGGCACCCTCGGAGGGGGCGGGGGGCGTCGGGATATTCAGGAACAGGAACATCAGTGAGCCGACAAGATTGATCGCGATCACTGTCAGATAGGCGCCCAGAAACGGGATCACCATCACGTTCGAGGTGGCTTTGACCAGCTGTGGCCCAATGATGGCTGCGGCCAATCCACCGGCCAGCACGTAGGAAATCGCCTTTGGCCGGAACTCGGCTGTTGATGTGTCGGCGGCGGCAAAGCGGTAAAACCCCTGACAGGACATATAAACGCCTGTGAACAATGATCCGGCAATAAACACCGTAAATGACTGGGTATAAAGCCCATAAGCGCTGATGGTGGCACCTATTGCGCCAAACCCTGTGCCCAGCATGAACCCTGCGCGTCGACCGTATTTCTGCATGAAGGCCGACATCGGGGTGGCGGCAAAAACCGAACCCAGAATGATCATCGAGATCGGCAATGTGGCAAAACACGGGTTTTCGGCAAGGCTGAGGCCTGCCAGACCACCTAGGATAAAGATGATCGGCATTTGGGCGCCAAGGAACGCTTGGGCCAGAACCAGAATGGCGACGTTGCGTCGGGCGCTGTCACCTTCGGTGTGCATAGAAATGTCAGTGCTCATGCCCTATCCCTTAGCGGGGAAGCAGGGGTAGGGGAAGCCCCGTAATTGTATCGCTACAGCATTTCAATCAGATGGGCGAAAGAGCCGCAGGTGGTGCCGTTGATCAGCCCGAACGCGCCAAGGCTGTTACCCTCGGCGTCTGTGGCCGTGAACAGCGGGGTGCCTTTGGCGGCTGTGGTGGTGGCGTAGTGGAATTCGTGCGCAGCGTATTTGCCGATGAACGGGCCGGATGTGGCGGTGACAGTGCGATAGCCAAGGTGTAATTTTCGTTTTGCGAATGATGTGTCGAGCGCCAGTAAGCCCAGCATTTTGTGGCTTACGCCCTCGGCATCGGTCAGGGTATCGCCCAGCGTCATGTAGCCGCCGCATTCGCCGTAAATCTGGGTGCCTTTGGCGGCGGCAGCCTGCATCGAGGCGCGGAAAACCTCGGCGGTGGACAGTTTTGCGGCGTGCAGTTCGGGGTATCCACCGGGCAGGAAGATCAGATCGGCGTCAGGGGCCGGATCATCGGCGAGCGGCGAGAAGAAGTGCAACTCGGCCCCGCCCGTGCGCCAGTCGGCCAGAAGGTGTGGGTAGGCAAAGGCAAAGGCCTGATCCTGCGCGATGGCGATGCGCTGTGCGGGTGGGCTTGGCCGTGCGGGTGGTGTGGCGGCGGGCAGGGCGCTGGCGAGGCTGGTTAGCGCCTCCAGATCAATCGCGGCCTCGACCGCATCCGCAGCGCGGGTCAGGTAGGCGTCCAGATCGGGGTGCTCGCCCGCTTGCACCAGCCCAAGGTGGCGCGAGGGATGCGTCAGCCCGTCTTGTCGGTAAACCGCGCCTAGAACCGGCAGACCCAGCGGGATCAACGCGCGGCGCAACATGGCCTCGTGGCGTGGGGATCCGACGTTGTTCAGGATCACGGCGGCGACGTTTACATCGGCGTCATGGGCGGCAAACCCTGCGACCAAGGGCGCGACCGATTGCGCGGTTTTGGCAGCGTCCACGATCAGCACCACCGGCAGGCGCAATTGGCGGGCCAGATCGGCGCTGGCCCCCTTGCCATTGGGTGGTGCGCCATCAAACAGCCCCATCGCGCCCTCGATCAGCAGCATGCCATCGCCAGCGGCCAGCGCGCGGATACGGGCGGGCGACATTGCCCAAGCGTCAAGGTTGGGGCAGGTCAAACCGCAAGCGGCCTCGTGAAACCGCGGATCAATATAGTCTGGGCCGGATTTGGCCCCGCGCACGGGCAAGCCGCGCCTTGAGAACGCATGCAGGATGCCCAGTGTCAGGGTGGTTTTGCCCGCGCCCGAATTGGGGGCAGACAGGATCAGGCCGTTACCCATGTTGGCTCCTGTTCAGAACGTCACGCAAAGGAACATTGCGCCCGATGCAGATAATAGCGGGTGGGGACATTGGAGTGGTGACAAGGTCCTGTCCCACCGTTCCAAGCGTGGTTTCCAGCACTTGTTGCGTCAGCAGGCTGGCGTCGGTGACAATAGCGACAGGCATATCTGTCCCACGTCCTGCCGCCAGTAATGCCTCGGCAATCACCTCAATACGCTTTAGCCCCATATAGATCACGATCACCTCGGAAGCCTTTGAAACAGCGCCCCAATCTGTGGTGTCATCATGGCCGGTAACAAAGGTAACAGCCGTGTTCACATCACGGTGCGTCACAGCAATACCAGCCGCCGCCAGCCCACCAATGCCCGCCGAAATGCCCGGAATAACCCGAAACGGAATACTGTGGGTGGCAAGCACTTGTGCCTCTTCAGCCCCGCGCCCGAACATAAAAGGATCACCGCCCTTTAGCCGCAATACCCGCTTGCCCGATTGGGCCAATGTGACCAGCCGTTGCGAAATAGCGGCCTGCGTCGCTGATTGGCCGCCGCGTTTGCCCACATAGACCATTTCGGCCCCATCCCGCGCCAACGCCAGAATATCGGCCCCGATCAGCGCGTCATGCACCACCACATCGGCCTGCTGTAGCGCATTTAACGCATGCAGGGTCAGCAGGCCCGCATCACCGGGGCCAGCCCCACACAGCCAGACGTGGCCAGCGGGAAATTCGGGTAAAGAAAGAGATTCGATCATGCCTTGTTATGCACTGTGATATAGAGCGAGAAAAGCCGTAAGGCTTGCCGAGCGCCCGCTTGTCATTATAGTCCGCCGGATGGAGACCAAATCCGCCCCCCAATTGCGCCGTGGCTGGACCACGGGCGCTTGTGCCACCGCTGCCGTAAAGGCGGCGTTGATTGCGTTGTGGGGCGACGGGTTTCCTGATGTGGTGTCGATCACTTTGCCCAAAGGCGAAACGCCAGATTTTGATGTGGTGAACACGCAGCATGGGACGGGCTGGTTTGAGGCGGGCATCATCAAGGACGCGGGCGATGACCCCGATGTGACCCACGGGGCCGAGGTGCGGGTGCGGGTCTGTGCCAGTTCCGGCGGCGTGGTGTTCAAGGCGGGCGAGGGTGTGGGCATTGTGACCAAACCCGGATTGCCGATCACGGTGGGCGAGCCCGCGATCAACCCGAAACCCCGCGAAATGATGCAGGCTGTGGTGGCGGAAATGGCAGAACGGTTCGGGCAGGCGGCGGATGTCGAGATCACCATTTCGATTGTCAACGGCGCGGCACTGGCCCTGAAAACATGGAACCCGCGATTGGGCATCAAGGGCGGGCTGTCGGTTCTGGGCACCACTGGCGTTGTGCGCCCGTTTTCCTGTTCGGCGTGGATCGCCTCGATCCATCGCGGCGTCGATGTGGCGCGGGCGACGGATACAAAACACGTGGCGGGCTGCACGGGTGCGACCAGCGAGGCATCGGTTCAGGCGCACTACGGCCTGCCGGATCACGCGATGCTGGATATGGGCGATTTTGCCGGTGGGTTGCTGAAATACCTGCGCCGCCATCCGGTTGCGCGGCTGACCATCGGCGGTGGCATTGGCAAGATCACCAAGCTGGCGCAGGGCGCAGTTGATCTGCATTCTGGTCGCAGTCAGGTGGACTTTGACGGGCTCGCCACTCTGGTCGGGGACGCGCGATTGAAACAGGTTAATACCGCGCTGGAAGCCTATGAAATTGCAGGTGATAAGATGGTTTGTAAAGTTGCCAAGGGCGCTTTGGGAGCGGTCAGAACTTTGTTGCGCGATGCCGAGGTGAGCGTCGATATCATCATCATAGACCGCGCTGGAAACATCATTGCAAAGGCCACTGAATGAAGCTGTTATTACTGGCCGGAACCAGCGAGGCGCGAAGCCTTGCGACTGCATTGGCGGATGAGCCGAAGGTGGACGTGATCGCATCGCTTGCCGGCGTCACCCGCGAGCCACTGGATTTGCCGGTGCCGATGCGCAGCGGCGGCTTTGGCGGGCGAGCGGCGTTTGTGCAATATTTGCAAGACAAGCAGTTTGACGCAGTGGTCGATGGCACCCATCCGTTTGCCGCCAAGATCAGCAAGCGCAGCCATGAGGTGACGCGCGAAATGGGCATCCCCCATGTGCAAATTATGCGGCCTGAATGGCGGCCTGAAACAGGTGATCTGTGGACGTTCATTGATGATGAAAGCGCTGCCGCAGATCATATTCCAACCGGATCAGTGGTGTTTCTGGCCACGGGTCGCCAGACCTTGCACCGCTTTGATAATCTGGCAGGGCGGAAGTTGATTTGCCGCCAGATTGACAACTCCGAGGGGGAATTCCCGTTTGAAGGTGGTGAATACCTGATCGGGCGACCACCGTTTTCGATTGAGGAAGAGGTGGAGCTGTTCTCCCGTCGCAAGGTCGATTGGCTGGTGGTGAAAAACGCAGGCGGATTGCTTAGCCGCAGTAAACTGGTTGCGGCGCGGCAGTTGCGGATACCGGTTCTGCTGATTAATCGCGCGCCGTTGCTGGACTGTGCGCGGGTGGAAAGCGCTAGCGAGGCGCTGGATTGGGTTAGGGCGCGACTATGAGGATTATCACGTCAGACGCTTGCGTGACTGAGGGGGCGGCGGCTTTGGCAAAAATGGACGTGCGTTTTGCTGATGCGCTCGCACAAACCGGCCCCTTGCCGCTGCGCCTGCGCAAGGATGGGTTCACCGCATTGCTGGATGCGATTGTATCCCAGCAGATTTCGGTGGCCGCCGCGGCGGCGATCTGGGGGCGGATGAAAGATGCCAAGCTGACGGGCCCGCGCAAGATTATGTGGGCCAGCGATGATGATCTGCGGGCTTGCGGGTTGAGTGGGCAGAAAATCCGCTATGCCCGTGCACTGGCCGAGGCGCGGATCGACTATAAGGCGCTGCGCAACACCCCCAGTGATGAGGTGATTGCAACATTGGTCAAAGTGCCCGGCATCGGCCCGTGGACGGCTGAGATTTACGCGATGTTCTCGCTGGGTCATGCGGATGTGTTCCCGCCCGGCGATCTGGCGCTGCAAGAGGCGGCACGGGTGCTGTTTGATCTACCCGCCCGCCCATCCGAGCGCGAGTTCCGCCAAATTGCCGCAGACTGGGCCCCGTGGAGGGCGGTTGCGGCGCGGCTGTTGTGGGCCTATTACCGCGTGGCAAAACAACGGGAAGGCATACGTTAACATGACACGGGAATTGAAAAGCATGCGTCGCGCGGCGGGCTCGGGCAAGGCCACATCTATGATGGTGCTTCTGCACGGCTATGGTGCGGATGGCGATGATCTGATGGGGTTGGCGGGCACGATGGCACCCTATTTTCCAGACACGGTTTTCGTGGCCCCTGACGCGCCCGAGAAATGCGCCGGTAACGCGGCCGGGTTTCAATGGTTTTCGGTGCCTCAAGTGGACGGTGCCAGCGAAGAAGACGCAGTCAGCGGCATGATGCAGTCCGCTATCGATCTGGATGCCTATCTGGATACGGTGATGGCGGAAGAGGGCGTAACCCCTGATAAAACCGTGCTTTTCGGGTTTTCCCAAGGCACAATGATGGCCCTGCAAGTGGCCCCGCGCCGCGCCGATCCTTTGGCAGCAATGGTCGGATTTTCCGGCAGTCTGATGTTGCCCGATGCGCTACGTGACGAGGTGGTCACAAAACCTCCGGTGATGCTGCTGCATGGCGACAAGGACGAAGTGGTGCCGTATGAGGCGCTGAACAAGGCGGAGTTTGCGCTGGATACATTGGGGTTCGAGGTTTACGCCTTTGTGATGGAAAACGCCGCCCACGGCATTGCCAGTGACGGGTTGAGCGTGGCCACTGGATTTATGCGCGAAAAACTGGGGGTTGAGTAAATGGCACGGATTTTGAATAGCGTAAGGCGCGATGCAACGTCAGGCAAAGCCACGTCATTGGTGGTATTTCTGCATGGTTATGGCGCCAACGCGCAGGATTTGATCGGGCTGGCGGACCCGTTGGCACAGCACATGCCTGACACGGTATTTGCAGCACCTGATGCACCAGAAGATTGCGCTGGCAGCCCGATGGGGTTCCAGTGGTTTCCGATCCCGTGGATTGACGGATCAAGCGAGGAGGATTCGGCCAAGGGCATGGATTTAGCGGTGGATGATCTGAACGCCTATCTGGACAAGGTGATGGCGGACGAGGGCATCACGGCGGATAAAACCATCCTGTTCGGGTTCTCCCAAGGCACGATGATGGCCCTGCATGTGGCACCGCGCCGCAAGGATACAGTTGCCGGTGTGGTCGGGTTTTCCGGCCGCTTGCTGTCGCCCGATGCGTTGGAAGACGAGGCGGTGTCCAAGCCGCCCGTGTTGCTGGTGCACGGCGATCAGGACGATGTGGTGCCATATGCCAGCCTGCCCGAAGCGGGGAATGCCCTGACCGAGGCGGGGTTCGAGGTGTTCGCCCATGTGATGGAGGGCACAGCCCACGGAATTGCGCCCGACGGCCTGAGCGTGGCAGCGGCGTTTATGCGCGACAAACTGGGGATTGCGTAACCTATATATTGTGGGGGTTGTCAGCCGCACCACAGGATATATAGTCCCCATGAGTTGGGGGCCAATACGATCATGTCAGGTGATTTCAGGACCGAGTTTGTCAGAGAGCCAAGTGGGTTGCGCCATAACCCTGCGCTGGTATTGAACGCGGATTATCGGCCGCTATCCTATTACCCGTTATCCCTGTGGACTTGGCAAGAGGCGATCAAGGCGGCCTATCTGGATCGCGTTGATATACTAGCTGAATATGATCAGGTGGTGCACAGCCCGACAACCGAAATCCGTATTCCATCAGTTGTGGTGTTGCGCGACTATGTTACGCCGCAGAGAAAGGTGGCATTCACAAGGTTCAACCTGTTCTTGCGCGACGGGTTTAGCTGCCAGTATTGCGGGGCCAAGGGCGATCTGACCTTTGACCATGTGGTGCCGCGCGCGGCGGGCGGGATCACCAGCTGGGCAAATGTGGTGGCGGCGTGCTCGCCCTGCAACCTGCGTAAAGGCTCGCAAAGCTTGCGCGGATCGGGGCTGCAATTGTCAAAACCGCCGCTTCAGCCCGAGGCCGAGCAATTGCGCAACATCGGCCGTCGGTTCCCGCCCAATCTGCTACACGAAAGCTGGATCGATTTTCTGTATTGGGATGCGGAACTGGAGGCGTAGTGGTGAAGGCAGGCAACGCGCCTGAGATCGGCGGACTGGGGCGCGGTTGGGAAAATAGTGCTATATGAATTGCGTATGACTGCTTTGGGCCTATTCTGTTGAAAAACTCGGCTTTTTCGTTGGGCAACATCACAGG
>CAYYOF010000050.1:0-2350 GCA_964473185.1 uncultured Marinosulfonomonas sp.
TCTATATGTCGGCAGCAATCATTAATTCACGGTGAATCTCAACAAGCCCTAGAAGATTGGATGGTTTTCTGGGTATTTTTGGGGCAATTATTTGCCAGAGTGCATCCCTATCGCGCTCGAAGATATCACCATCGCCGATCACAAAGCTGAAATCCCAATAACTTAGACCAAAGATTGCGGGCATTGGAACCAGCGGTAGGTCATCCCAACCAAGCTGCTTTATCCTCTTCTTGAAGATACCAGCATTCCCTGGAAACAGCTTTGATTTTGTGTTCTCCGATGCTGAGGCCGCAAGTAATGCAACTTCAAATTCGCCGTTGCGATGTGCGTTAACAAGACCGGAAACATAAGAAGCTTGGGGACGATTTTCTTCGACCTCAATGACGCAATTCCAGTCTAGCGTGAGTTTCATCGGGTGCTCTCTAAGGACTGTTGATTTGTGGGTGGAGGGTAGACTGCGAACTTGAATGTTTGCAAGTGGGATACGTTGTGGGTGAACCGCGACGATAAAAATCACAGTCGACTCAGAATTGACGTTAAGTCTCCACCTCATCCCCACTTGATGAACCCGCCCCCATCCCCTATTCAAATCCCAAGCATACTTCAGGGGGTCCATCATGAAAAATACCAAGTTCGACAAATCCAAACTTCCCAGCCGTCACGTCACCGAAGGGCCAGAGCGGGCGCCGCATCGCTCATACCTCTACGCGATGGGTCTAACGGATGAGGAAATCCATCAGCCGTTGGTCGGTGTCGCCACCTGCTGGAACGAGGCCGCCCCCTGTAACATCGCCCTGAACCGTCAGGCGCAGGTGGTTAAAATGGGCGTCAAAGCCGCATCCGGCACCCCGCGCGAATTCACCACCATCACCGTCACCGATGGCATCGCGATGGGCCACGAGGGCATGCGCTCGTCCCTCGCCAGCCGCGAAGCGATTGCGGATTCAGTGGAATTGACCATGCGCGGCCATTGCTATGATGCGCTGGTCGGTCTGGCCGGTTGCGATAAATCCCTGCCCGGTATGATGATGGCGATGGTGCGTTTGAATGTGCCGTCAGTATTCATCTACGGCGGCTCGATTTTGCCCGGTCGTTTTGAAGGCCGCGACGTTACCGTTCAGGATGTGTTCGAGGCGGTTGGTCAGCATCAAGCTGGCAACATGTCGGATGCTGATCTGGAAGCGCTGGAGGCTGTGGCCTGCCCATCTGCCGGTGCTTGTGGTGGTCAGTTCACTGCCAACACCATGGCCTGTGTGTCCGAGGCGATCGGTCTTGCGCTGCCAAATTCGGCGGGCGCCCCTGCGCCTTACGAGAGCCGTGATCAATACAGCGAGGCTTCTGGTCGGGCGGTGATGAACCTGCTTGAGAAAAACATTCGCGCCCGCGATATTGTCACCCGCGAGGCGCTGATCAATGCGGCGCGTGTGGTGGCCTGTACCGGTGGCTCGACCAACGCTGGTTTGCACTTGCCGGCGATGGCGCATGAGGCTGGCATTGATTTCGATCTGGCTGATGTCTGCGACATTTTCCGCGAGACGCCGTATTTTGTCGACCTGAAACCGGGTGGGCAATATGTGGCCAAAGACCTTTACGAGGTTGGTGGCGTTCCGGTGATCATGAAGGAATTGGAAAAAGCTGGTTTGGTGCATCGCGATTGCATGACCGTCACGGGCCGCAGCATCGGCGAGGAAATAGACATCGTTACCCGCGAGGCGGATGGCAAGGTGATTTACCCCGTCGCAACGCCACTGTCGAAAACCGGCGGTGTGGTTGGCTTGAAGGGCAACGTCGCACCGGACGGCGCGATTGTGAAAGTCGCGGGCATGGCCACGCAGCACCAGCGGTTTGTCGGACCGGCACGGGTGTTTGAATGCGAGGAAGACGCGTTCGAAGCGGTGCAAAAGCGCGAATATAAAGAGGGCGAGGTTCTGGTGATCCGCAACGAGGGCCCCGCAGGTGGGCCGGGCATGCGCGAAATGCTGGCGACCACGGCGGCGCTGTCGGGTCAGGGCATGGGCAAAAAGGTGGCTCTGATCACCGATGGCCGTTTTTCCGGCGCGACCCGCGGATTTTGTGTTGGCCACGTTGGCCCCGAGGCAGCACACGGTGGGCCGATTGCCTTGATCAAGGATGGTGACATTATGACACTGGATGCGATCAAGGGTGAGCTGTCGGTCGATGTTTCCGACGAGGAAATGGCCAAGCGCCGTGAAGCATGGTCTGGCCCGCGTGAAACGATCTATGCCTCAGGGGCATTGTGGAAATATGCCCAACAGGTGGGTGGCGCAAAACTTGGTGCCGTGACCCATCCGGGTGCCAAGGTCGAACGCCACATCTATATGGACCTGTA
>CAYYOF010000050.1:2450-24758 GCA_964473185.1 uncultured Marinosulfonomonas sp.
TGGGAAGTTGCGCCGCGATTGCTAACGCATCGCACCGCCCAAATCCGGACATTCCGGCAATCCTGATGGCAACAGTATCGCGTAAAACCGAAAGCGCCCCGATTGCATCATCAATGACCTCCTTGGCCAGATTTTTCAAATCCGAGGCCGGACGCGCCGCCCTAAGCCGTGACGGCAAGGCCAAAACAGTCGAGGTGATCGAAACGCTCGGCAGAAACGATGTGTTTTATATCCATGCGCGGGACAGCAGCACAGGCACGCTGGCGGGGGCAGGCGACGAATACTGGCGGGCGTTGTTTAACGTAAAGGGGCGGATTGTTTCGGTATCGGTTGTCTGGCTGGAAGATCACCCGATTTCAACCGCCGAGGGGTTTGAAACATTGGGCGAATTTACGAACAGGATTAAAAGGGAAAATGCTGTGGCCGTCAGGTAGGCTGTAGATAACACACTTGGCATCCGTTTTCTAAAGCGGTTGTTTAACAAAGACCCGATATAAGATAACACTAAAGCACAAAATGTAGAATGCAGATGTGGCACAGATATGGCTAACCGGATAAACACCTTTATCGAGAAGATATCCCAGCGACGTGCCTTGCGGCGGTGGGGCCGTCTGGCCAAGGCGGTCAAAGATATGGATCTTGAGATGCTTCGCACAACGCGCGGGCGTGCCCGCACGATGATGCGCCCGTTGCAAGAGGTGATCCATGTTGCGGACAGCCGTCTGATGCTGCCACAAATCGGAACGGATGCTATCCAGCAGCCGCTAAATTCGGATTGGGCCTATCGCCCTGAAATCTGGCGCGGCCCAATCACGCCGCGTGGCATGTCGGCGGCACAAAACAAAGCAAAACTGGGCAAAGAGGCAACCGTTTTCCACGATTGCAAAATCAGTGAACTGACCTTGCGCCAAATTCGCAATACCAGAGAAGAGGATCTGGCACCGTTTGGCTTGCAAATGGATGTTTTCAGATTCGATGGCAGCTTTTTGTCTATCGTTCTGGATTTGCCGCAAGATGTGGTGCATGGGCTAAAGAAAAAGCACCTGCTGCGGATGGATGCCATTGTCGAGATGGAAAAACCGTTGGAGATTTTTGCACGCATGAACGTTAAGCACGGCCCCAACACCGAACAGCTGGTGCGTGAATTGCCATTACACGAAGGCGATGTAATGGTGGAATTCGATCTGGCATACACCAAACTGAATGAAAAGCGGGCCGAGCGGATCTGGATTGACCTGATTTTTGAAGGCCCGCAGATGAACCAGATTATCTTGCACGACATTACCTTCAGTCGTCGTCCCCGTGCTGAGCTGTAAGAGAGAAACATTATGAGCGATCTAACATTAACCGCTACCCGCCTGATTGAGGGTGTTTGGCAAGGTGTTCTGACGATATCGGGCACGGACGGAAATTATCAGCCGGAAATCGAGGTGACCCATCTGGGCAAAGTGATCGAGGACATTTCTGTCACCGAGGACGAGGCACAGGGGTTTTGGGCGGTGCGTGTGCCGGTCCCGATGACGGCGCTATCGGACGGTGTGCAGACCTTTTTGATCACCGATCTGCGCACTGGCGGGCGGCTGAACAGTTTCACCATTCTTGCGGGTGAGCCGTTAAGCGACGATATTCGTGTGGAAATGGACCTGCTGCGCGGTGAACTTGATATGCTGAAAAAAGCGTTCCGCCGCCACTGTGTTGAAACCATGTGACGTGTGACGCTGCGTTTCGGGTGACAGGCTGGATCGCCCTGTGCAGCGTGTTCTGGTAACAAAGGACACTTAATGACCGATTTCCCCCATCTGCTTGCCCCGCTTGACCTTGGTTTTACCACGCTGCGAAACCGCGTGTTGATGGGGTCGATGCACACGGGGCTTGAGGAAACCAAAGACTGGGACCGCGTCGCTGAATTCTACGCAGCACGGGCGCGGGGTGGTGTTGGCCTGATTGTAACAGGCGGCATGGCGCCGAACCCCGAGGGTGGCGTTTTTCCGGGCGCGGCGGGCCTATTTAGTGACGAAGATATTGCCAACCACCAGATTATCACAGATCGCGTGCATGAAAACGGTGGCAAGATTGCCATGCAGATATTACATGCAGGTCGCTACGCCTATAGCCCTGATTGTGTTGCCCCTAGTCCTGTCAAATCCCCTATATCCCCTTTTCCGCCCAAAGAGCTGGATGAAGCTGGCATAGAAAAACAGATCGCCGATATGGTTACTGCGGCTGTCAAAGCGCAGGCCACTGGCTATGACGGGGTCGAGGTGATGGGGTCGGAAGGCTATTTCCTGAACCAGTTTCTAGTGACCCACACCAACAAACGCACCGACCGTTGGGGCGGCAGTTATGAAAACCGGATGCGCCTGCCATTAGAGGTGATCAAACGGGTCCGCGCCGCTGTCGGGGATGATTTTATCCTGATCTACCGTCTGTCGATGATTGATCTGATCCCCAATGGATCAACCTTTGACGAGGTGATTGAGCTGGCGCAAAAGGTCGAGGCGGCAGGGGCGACGATTATCAACACCGGTATCGGCTGGCACGAGGCCCGCATCCCGACCATCGCCACATCGGTGCCGCGCCGCGCCTTTAGCTGGGTGACCAAAAAACTGATGGGGCAGGTGGGCATCCCGGTGATCACCTCGAACCGGATCAACACCCCTGCGGTGGCCGAGGATGTTCTGGCGGATGGCTGTGCCGATATGGTTTCAATGGCGCGGCCATTTTTGGCGGATGCCGATTTTGTGGCCAAGTCGGCGGATGGGCGGGCGGATGAAATCGCGCCCTGCATTGCCTGTAATCAGGCCTGTCTGGACCATACGTTTTCGGGCAAAATATCGACCTGTCTGGTCAACCCGCGGGCCTGTTATGAAACCGAGCTGGTGGTTGGTGTGGCCGATGTGGTCAAAACGGTGGCCGTGGTGGGCGCTGGCCCTGCCGGTCTGGCGGCGGCACTTACGGCGGCGGAACGCGGCCATAAGGTGACGTTGTTCGATAAGGCGGATCAGTTGGGCGGACAGCTGAACATGGCCAAACAGGTGCCGGGTAAAGAGGAGTTTTATGGGCTAGTTGACTGGTATCGCGTGATGGTTGATCGCGCCGGTATTGATCTGCGGTTGGGGCAGACGGCAGATGTAAGCGCCCTGCGCGGGTTTGACGAAGTGATTATCGCCACCGGTGTATTGCCGCGTGATCCGAAAATTGACGGGCAGGATGGCGCGAATGTGCTTAGCTACATCGACGTGCTGCGCGACAAGGTGACGGTTGGCAAACGGGTGGCGATTGTCGGTGCGGGCGGCATCGGGTTTGACGTGGCTGAATATCTGGCGCATGGGCCTGAACACCTGACCGAAGATTTAGAGGCGTGGAAACGAAACTGGGGCGTGGGTGATCCGGCCCTACAACGCGGCGGCCTTGCCGTGGACGGCCCGCAGCCCACCCCGCCTGCGCGCGAAGTGGTGCTGTTACAGCGCAAAGCGGAAAAAGCGGGCAAACGGTTGGGCAAAACCACCGGCTGGATTCACCGCGCTGAATTAAAAATGAAGGGCGTGAAAATGCTGACTGGCGTGAACTATGAGCGCATTGATGTGCGTGGTTTGCACATTTCGTTTGGCGAGTCCCACGAAAACCCGCAAATCATCGAGGTGGATCATGTCATTTTATGCGCAGGGCAAATCCCTGAACGCGCCCTTGCAGATGCGCTGATTGCCGACGGAATTACACCGCATGTGATCGGTGGTGCCGATGTTGCAGGGGAACTGGATGCCAAACGCGCCATTGATCAGGGCACCCGTTTGGCGGCCACCCTATAGGTTTCTTTTTCGCTCAAATATCCCCGCCGGAGGCTGCATAACCTTGCAAAACTTGAACGGCGAGTGTGTTTCCACATCATGAACGATAATGGAAATACCGCAGTATTGTCTGGCCCTCACCCCATTCTTGCCCAATTTCGTTGCGATAAACAGATCAATACGAAACAATAATACAGGTAAGAATATGGATAGATTAACTGAGATGGAGGCCTTTGCCACTGTTGTGGACCAAGGCGGTTTTACTGACGCTGCCCGTAAAATGGGCATTTCCAAATCAGCCGTATCAAAGCATGTCTCATCACTTGAGGCGCGTCTGGGGGCGCGGCTATTAAACAGAACTACACGTCGGGTTAGTCCGACAGAAATAGGCCTTGCCTATTATGATCGCGCCCGCCGCGTTCTAAACGATGCAGGCGAGGCGGATGCCTTGGTGACATCAATGCAATCCGCTCCATCCGGCCTGTTGCGCATATCGGTTGCGACAGATTTCGGGGTGAACCACCTGTCGCCGGTGCTGGGTAATTTCCTACAGGAATTCCCTGACATCACCGTTAATATGGTTTTGAACAACCGCTATGTAGAATTGATTTCCGAAGGTTTTGATTTGGCGGTGCGCATTGGCGAGTTGGAAGACAGCACCCTGCGGGCCCGCAAACTGACCGAAACCACCAAACGCATGGTCGGGGCACCCGAATATTTCGAGAAATACGGTCGCCCTGAAAAAATTGACGATTTGAACGAGCATAAACTGCTGCATTATTCCAACCAGTCAAACGGCAGTGTCTGGAAACTGACCGCCCCGTCGGGTGAAAAACGTCAGGTTCGCACCGCTGGCTGGTTGTCAGTGAATGACGGGCAATCCCTGTTGAATGCCGCGATTTCGGGGCTAGGCATCGCCTATTTACCGAGCTTCCTTTATGCGGATGCGATGGCGCAAGGGCTGGTTCAAGAAGCAATTCCAGGCCTGCCAAGCGAGATGCAGGGGATTTATGCGGTGTATCCACCGGGCCGGTTTACCCAGCCAAAAGTGCGCGCATTCATTGATTTTCTGGCACAAACCTTTGCCCATAAGGGGCCGGATGAGTGGTGATCCACGGGACTAGAAATTACTAAGGTGCAAACTACTGGGTCGAGGTGACAATCACTTCGACCCTTCTATTTTGTGCCCGCCCGTCTTCTGTCAGGTTCGAGGCGAGTGGGGATAGAAACCCATTTCCCTCGGCGCTGATCTGGCTTTTGTTTACGCCAAACTCGGACACAAGCCGGCGCACAACCGACCGCGCACGTTTCTTGGACAGGGCGATGTTCCCCGCCAGCGACCCTTCGGCGTCAGTATGGCCAACCAGCATGAATGTATGGTCCGGGTTTGCCTGTAGATAATTGGCAAGGCTGGTAAGCGATTCAAACGGGCCGTCACCCAGATCGGATGATCCTGTCTGGAATATCAGATCTTCCAGAATGAAACGCCCGGGACCTTGCAAGGCTTGTTCCAGCGGCATATCGGGCATGGTGGCGGCTGCAGGTTCTTCTGCCATTGTGGTCAGATCGGGGCTTTTGGTCGACGTGACAAGAGTGGTCGTTTCAGATGGCACCCCAACGCGCATCAACTGCACAAAGCCCGCATTTTGGCTGCGGCTCACCAGCAGGCTGATGTATTCGGGGTGCTCGTCACCCATCCGCCGGGCGGCAAGGAACCTAAAATCGCCCAGATCAATGTGCATGGCCGGTTCGGGCATCACATCGGTATTAAACCTGAAATCAAATCCGCCACAGGCCTCGGTCTCGCATTCATAGACCACCTCGAAACCGGAACCGGTCAGCTGTTGTTTTAGCGGCTCAAGGATTTGCAGGGATGTCAGCCCCGTGGCTGTAATTTTCCACGCTTGCTGGGCGATTTCACCCTCGGCCCAGATCGTTTGGAACGCCCCATTTTCCCAAGCGCTGATCGGCATGTGATAGCTGCCGTGGTCGACGATCTTTTCACCCGACAATGCAGCATTGCCAGGTAGGTCCAGCTGCATAGCGGGGGATACCAAAGGCATTGCTATGGCCATTGTGGTGGCCAGTATGTGGGCGCGTATGTTCATCGGTTTGCCGAATGATACTCCGTGTTTGGCCGCATGTCGGATGCCGATGCCACGCGGTTGGTCATGTTAAAGAACCCGGCAACCGCACCTATGTCCCAGATATCCCGGTCATTAAATCCGGCGTCGCGCAAAATTTGGCGATCCGCCTCTTCTATTTTATCGCTGGACTCTGTTAATTTTGCAGAAAAATCCAACATGGATTTTTGGCGCTCATCCAGATCGGCAGCGCGATAGTTCATCACCATCATTTCGCCCAACACCGGATCGCCGGACAATTCGCGCACGGCGGCACCATGGGCCGCAAGGCAGTAAAAGCATTTGTTGATCGACGAAACCACCACCGCGATCATCTCGCGTTCCAGTTTGGTGATGCCGCTATCGCCCAGCATCAGGTCGTTATAAAGCGCAGCAAATGTGTTCAGTTTTTCGATGTCAAAGGCATAGGCCTGCAGCACATTCGGGATCAGGCCGAGTTTATCAGCGCAGATGTCAAAATACTTCTGGGTGGATTCCGGAAGCGGATCGACCATAGGAAGATCGAGTGCAGTAGGTTTATTCATATTCTTGGCCTTACCTGTTTAGCCCATTTCGGGTCTTTTTCTGTAGTGATAGTATCCCACATTTTCCATACCCAAGGAAGTGTAGAGCGTATTGGCAGCCACATTGTCGCGCACACATATAACACTGAACGCGGTTGCACCGTTATCTTGTGCCCAGATCGCGGCGACCCCCATGATGTTGACGGCAACACCTTGCCGACGTTGGTCGGGAACCACCTCTAACGCGTGTAACATGGCCATTGAATTGTGAATTGCAAGGTAGGCAACACCGGCGGCGCGGTCATTCTGGCGGGCAAGGATGGCGGTTTTCGGGCCCTTGGCGCGGGCCATAACCGCTTGACGGCCAGCGTCAATACCCTGCTCGGCCCAGATTTCATTGATGATCGCCAAGGGTGGCCAGATCGCAAATGCGGCGAGGCGTTCGGGGGCGATTTTGGTCAGGGTTTCGATCGGGCAAGTATACAGATTTACGGGGTCTTTGATGCGATAGCCTTTGGCCTCTAGCAGCGCGTCAAGCGCATCATCCCCATCGCGGATCATAAATAACGGGTTTTGGCCTAGTGCCCCCATCGCCTCTTCGGCCACGTTGATGTCCTCGGATGTAACAGGGCCATTGGCAGTGGCCGAGGACACACGCTGCCCTCCGCCCGCCCCTTTGCGGATGGTCCAGTTGCCGATGGTCAGGAATTCGGCAGCAGGCCATGTGGCGTCGCCGGTTTGGTACAGGATTTGGGCAGGGGTCATTTGGTCTCCGGCGCAAACAGGGTGGCAAGACGGGACATGGCGGTGCCCAATTTGACGGTGTCGGTGCCACGGCCGACAATATTGGTGCCATATATGCCGTTCGTGTAGAACGGATATGACCCGAATGAAAGATCAGGAAATTCCGCCGCCAGAACCCCCAGCGGTTTGGCGATCACGCCTTCGGGTTGCATCAGCCGCAGGGTTTGGCTGATCAAAGGGGTGCCGCCGGACAGGCCGGGCAGCAGGGACGCCAGCATAGCCTTAAAGATCATCGGCACACCAGCCATCACATGCACATTTTTCAGGGTAAACCCCGGGGCCGATGAAACCGGATTTTCGATCAACGTGGCCCCGTCGGGGATGCGGGCCATGCGCAGGCGGGCGTTGTTCAACCTGGTGTCTGTGGTGGCATAATGGGCGACCAACAGCGCGCGGGCGTCATCGCGGATACTGATCTGTGTGCCAAAGGCAGCGGCCACCGCATCGGCAGTGATATCGTCATGGGTCGGGCCAATCCCGCCCGAGGTGAACAGGTGGGTGTGACTGCCTGCAAGTTTCTGCACGGCGGCGATGATCGCGCCCGTGTCGTCCGGCACCACGCGCACCTCGGTCAAATCAATGCCGTGCGCGGTCAATTCCCCCGCAAGGTGATGTGTGTTTGTGTCTTGGGTGCGCCCTGACAGTATCTCGTCGCCGATAACCAGCATGGCGGCAGTTGGGTTGATCATCTTGCTATCCTTGTCGCTTCCTTGCATCCAATATATGCCTGTTTTATGCGCTTTCAAACCCCCCTGATCCCCGCCACCCTGATCCGACGCTATAAACGGTTTTTGGCCGATGTGCGGCTGGCGGATGGGCGCGAGGTGGTGGCGCATTGCCCCAATCCGGGATCAATGATGGGGCTAAAGGACGAAGGGCTGCGGGTGTGGCTGGAGCCGAATGATGACCCGAAGAAAAAGCTGAAATACGGCTGGCGTTTGGTAGAATTTCCCTACGGGCATTTTGTCGGGGTGGATACCGCTGTGCCCAATCGGGCGGTTCGCGCTGCGCTTGAGGCGGGCGAGGTGGCGGAGCTGGCCGCCTACGGCACCGTGCGCCCCGAGGTGAAGTATGGCGAGAACAGCCGGATAGATTTCCTGTTGAGCGAGGCCGGTTTGCCGGACGCCTATGTCGAGGTCAAAAGCGTGACCTTGATGCGGGAAACGGGCTGGGCCGAGTTTCCGGATTCTGTCACCGCGCGCGGAACGAAGCATCTGGCAGAGCTTGGTCGGATGGTGGCTGCGGGACACAGGGCAGTGATGCTCTATCTGGTGCAGCGAACCGATTGTGACCGGTTCCGGCTGGCGGCAGATATTGATCGCGCCTATGCCGCTGCTTATGCGGCCGCCCAAAAGGCAGGGGTCGAGGTGTTGTGCTATGGGACCAAAATTACACCTGACGGTGTTTGGCTTACGCATGCGCTGGAAGTTTCCGATCCGCTGCCTTATCTAGACGATAACAAGTAGGAGAGATGCTTTGAGCGAAGATAAAGGCCGCGTGACCAAAGACGGGATCAGAATTTACCAAGCGTCGGATTTCGACGGCATGTTTGTGGCGGGTAAACTGGCCGCCGAAATTCTGGACGAGGTTGCGCCGATGGTTGTTCCTGGTGTGACCACGAATGAACTGGATCGCTACATCACCGATCGGGTCGAGGATGCGGGCGCGAAATCGGCGACGATTGGCTATAAGGGCTACAAGCACGCCAGCTGTATTTCGGTCAATCATGTGGTCTGTCACGGCATCCCGGGCGACAAGCGGCTAAAGGATGGTGATATCGTCAATATCGACGTTACGGTGATTGTCGATGGCTGGTTTGGCGATACCTCGCGGATGTATGTGGCCGGTAAACTGGGTCGCAAGGCCGAGCGGCTGGTTCAGGTTACCCATGACGCGTTGATGAAAGGGATCGAGGCGGTAAAGCCGGGCAATACCTTTGGCGATATCGGCCACGCGATCCAGTCTTATGTCGAGGCACAGCGCATGTCAGTGGTGCGCGATTTTTGTGGCCACGGGTTGGGCCGCGTATTTCATGCACCGCCCAATGTGCTGCATTACGGTCGCGCCGGAACCGGACCGATGCTGGAAGAAGGCATGATTTTCACCATCGAGCCAATGGTCAATCTGGGCCGTCCCGAAACCAAAGTGCTGGCCGACGACTGGACGGCGGTGACGCGGGATAAATCCCTGTCGGCGCAGTTTGAACATTCCATCGGGGTCACGGCAGGCGGGTGCGATATTTTCACCCTGTCACCGACCGGCAAGTTTCATCCGACCTATGGGTAGTTAAGGCGTAGGGGCAGATAAGCCAAGCAATCGCGGCAGTTCTGCGATTGACTTGATCACGGGCGCCCCTGTGACAGCAAGTTTTTCGCCATCACTACGTTCGGCAAATCCTATGCATCGCATTCCGGCATTGGCAGCACCTTTGCAGCCGGAGGGGCTATCGTCGATCACGATGCAATCGGCGGGCGCGACATCAAACTGTCGAGCAGCAATCAGCAACAGTTCAGGATCGGGCTTGGCCGTTCCATAGGTATGCGCAGAAAATATCGCGCCTTGAAACCTGTCCCACAGCCCATTTTGGCCAAGGGTGATCCGCATCTTTTCCTCGGAGCCGTTCGAAACCACGCAGTGCGGAATCTTTGCTTTGTTCACAAGATCCAGCACGTCAAAAATCCCGTTCACCAGCGGCACGCCTTTTTTCAAATGGGTGTAAAAGCGGGGATAGAAGTCATCGACCCAATTGTCCGGCAGGTCAGCCCCCATTTGGCGGGCAACGATGGCCGCACCTTTCATTGTGCCACCGACAAAGAGCGCATCACAATCGGCCATTGTAAGGTTTAACCCGTAACGCGAAAGCTCTTGCAAAAGAAAGGTGTTCGCAAGTGGCTCGCTATCGACCAGAACACCATCACAATCAAAGATGATAAGGCGGGGTTGGATCAAAGAGTAACTTCCAGTATCGAAACCCAAGTATCCCCGTACTTGCGCTGGTCATGTAATTCATACCCCTCTAGCGCATGTTGCGGGCTGCTTTCTTCCCAGATGATCAGGGCACCATCCGCCAGCCAGTCCCCACTGCGGGCGGCTGTCAGCGCCTTTTCTCCCAGCCCTTTGCCATAGGGCGGGTCCATAAAGATTAGCGAACAGGGGGTGCCTTTATTGGGCGGCAGTTTGGCGACATCCATGCGGATCAGGGTGGTTGTGGACTTATCACGCCGCGTCAGGGCGATGTTCTCGCGGATTAGGGATTGCGCCTTACGACCATCGTCAACAAAGGTGGCATGCACCGCACCACGCGACAGCGCCTCAAGCGCCAATGCGCCTGTGCCCGCGAACAGGTCCAGCACATGTGCGCCAGTGATCGGATCACCATAGGCCCCGCCCAACAGCACGCTAAACAGGCTTTCACGCACGCGGTCCGAGGTGGGGCGCAGATGGGCAGCCGTATCACCCTTGCCGACCGAGGCGAGCGCAAGGCCACGGTGCTGGCCTGCGATAATCCTCATTTCAGCAGGGCTTTTAGGTCGGTTTCGGGGGACGCGATCATGTCGGGCGCGGGTGATTTTCCCGCCTCGATCAGGCGTTTACCGATCATATAGGCGCGAGCGTCATTCATGGCGTCTACCGCCAGCAGGGTATCGCCGAGGTAATACCAATGCGACTGCGAACCGAGTTTGTCGCCCGCCCGTGTGATCACATTATCATAGCCCGTGTTCAACCCCGCGATTTGCAGTTTCACATCGTATTGATCCGACCAGAACCACGGAGTGGCGATATAATCTTTGCCAGCGCCCAACATGTTTTCGGCGACCACCTCGGCCTGATCAATCGCGTTTGGCACGCTTTCCAACCGGATGCGAGTGGCACGGTATGGGAAGGATGCGCAATCACCTGCGGCCCAGATGTGCGGCGCGGATGTGTGCCCCTGCGCGTCGGTTTTGATGCCGTTCTCTAATGTGATGCCGATGGTTTCGGCCAATTCGGTGGCCGGTTTGATACCCACGCCGGTGATGACAAAATCAACGGGGATGGTTTGCTCGTTGGTCAGGGTCGCTGATGTCACACGACTATCGCCCGAAAGATGGTCCAGCCCGACACCCTCAATGATGTTTACCCCGTGCGCCAGATGCAGAGCGCGGAAGTAATCCGAGGTTTCCGGCGCGGCGACCCGTTGCAGGATGCGGTCAGCCATTTCCACCATGGTGACATTCAGGCCCAGCTTGGCTGCAACCGCTGCGGCCTCTAACCCGATGTAACCGCCACCGACGATCAGCACGTTTTTACCGACAGCGAATTCGGGTTCCATCGCGTCAATATCGGCCAGCGTGCGCACCACATGCACGCCTTGCAAGGTCCCACCAATGGCGGCAGGCAGGCGATGCGGGGTGGAGCCGGTGGTAAGGGCGAGATCATCGTAAGCGAGGGTCTCGCCGCCGATGGTGACGGTTTTCGTGGCCGCGTCGATAGCGGTGACTGTGTCTCCAAGGCGCAGGGTGATATTCTGGTTTTCGTAGAATTCCTCGGGCCGCAGAAACAGCCGCTCGCGGGTCATATCGCCCAACAAATACCCTTTGGATAGGGGGGGGCGTTGGTAGGGCAACGCAGGTTCCTCTCCGAGCAGGGTGATGTCGCCTTCATATCCAAGGCTGCGCAGTTTGGCGGTGAGAGAGGCACCAGCCTGACCTGCGCCGATAACGATAATGTGGGGCATTTGAGTGGGGCTTTCTGGTTGCCGTTGTTGCAAGGAAGATAACTCGGGGGCGGCGGGAAACGCAATTGTTGTCTTTAAGAGATTCTATGCCTGCGGCGCGGATATTTATGGAACAATGATTGGGGTGTCGGGGTTATCTCCGTTTGAATGGACCATAGGATGTCATCACCTCGATGTCTTCATCCACGGCGTCCCTTTCATGCTCTAGAAACTGGGCAACAGCGGCACGAAAACCATCGTCTGCGATCCAGTGCAAGGAATGGATGGTGACGGGCATGTAGCCGCGAGCGAGCTTGTGGCCGCCTTGGGCACCCGCCTCGACACGCGTTAGCCCATGTTCAATCGCATAGTCGATGGCGCGGTAATAGCAGAGCTCGAAATGCAATGCGGGGTGGTCTTCGACACATCCCCAATAGCGGCCAAACAGGGTGTCGGCACCAATGAAATTCAGCGCACCGGCGACCCATTGACCGTCACGCATCGCCATAACCAGCAACATATCATCGCGCAGGGTTTCATGGGCGATGTTGAAAAACGCGCGGGTCAGGTAGGGCGTGCCCCATTTGCGCGCACCTGTGTCCTGATAGAAATGCCAGAATGCGGCGAGGTGATCTGGGGTGATATTATCGCCCGTCAGCGCATGAATGGTGCCGCCAAAATCCTGCGCCTGCTTGCGCTCGCGGCGGATGTTTTTGCGTTTGCGCGAGGACAGCGAGGTAAGGAAATCATCGAAGGTTTTATAGCCATCGTTCACCCAGTGAAACTGCTGACCAAGGCGGTGCATCAGGCCCATTTCCTTGCCTGCTTCGGCCTCTTCCTCAGTGCAAAAGGTGATGTGCAGTGATGACAACTGGTTCTCGGCCGCCAGTTGCACCGCCCCCTGCACCAGTGCGGACTGCCCCGTGGTTTCAAACCCGGTGCGGGTCAGGAAACGCCGACCTGTGGCGGGGGTGAATGGCACGGTCAGTTGCAGTTTCGGATAATAGCGCCCGCCCGCCCGCATATAGGCATCGGCCCAGCTGTGGTCGAACACATATTCACCTTGCGAATGGGATTTGGCATAGGCAGGGGCGGCGGCGATCAACTGGTTGTCCAGATAGGCCGTTATGTGGCGCGGGTTCCAGCCAGTGCCGGTACCGACCGACCCGCTAACCTCGAGCGCGGATAGGAAACGGTGGGTGGTGAACGGATCAATCGGTCGGCCATCCTCTGGGCAGGCACAGGCATCCCAATCATCGGCGCGGATGTCGGCAAGGCTGGTCAGGATGCGGATTTCGATCTGTTCGGGCATAGGGCAAGTGTGGCGTATCGGTGGGCGGGGTCAAGGGGCTGGTTTTTGCCTTGCTGTTTGTGATGAAGGGGCAGGAGGCTGCTTATGAAAATCACTTTGTTATGCGAGAATGAGGTCTGTTCAATGCATTGGTTGGCCGAATGGGGGGGGCGTTTATCGAATATGGCGACCAGAAAATCCTGTTTGATACGGGGCCAGCCGTTATATGCGGTGATTGGCGGCTTTCATTTGCTGGCCGAAGACAACCCGCCGATTGACGAAACCATCGCCTATTTCAAGGGCGAGGCGCCCGAGGTGCTGCTGCTAATGCACTGTGTTGAGTTCCCCGCACTTGTGGCGTTTCACAATGCGTTCGGGTCAAAGAAATACGCGGCGGGTGATGTGATTACGCTATAGCTTACGATGCTGGCGATGCGGCAACATAGCCTTCAAACGTAACGTTATCCGCTACTTTTCGGGCCTCGATCTCGGCCTCGGCACTGTGGATGGTCCAGCAAATGACGTTTGCCCCTTTGCTGCGCAATTCGGCAATACGGGGGTTTTCCAGATCGTCATGGTGATGGCTGATAAAACTGGCGCGGGCGCGGTCGTATTCGGGAATGGTGCGCAGGTGGGTGCGCGTTTCCTTGTTTAATAGTTGCCAGTGTTCGGCCGGAAAGCGGCAAGTGACAATGCCGCGAGGCGTGGTCGGGGCAAGTTTAGATAGGGCGATGATTGAATGGGGATTGAAGCTCATTACGGCTGCGGGGCCAACGTAATCCTTCAGGGCATCGGCCACGGATTGTTCCAGCGGGCCGATGTCTGGCCCCATCGCGCCGTCCTGATCCTTGGTTTCGATCAGCACAGGTGTGCGGCCATCAATCAGGGTCAGGATTTCAGGCAAGGTGGGGATGGTTTCATCACAGCCAATCAGGCGGGTTTTGATTAGATCGTCGCGGTGCTGCATGCGGATCGGGCCGGGTTTACCTGTCAGGCGGGTCATGTCGTAATCGTGGAATACCATCGCATGGCCGTCGGCCGACAGCTGCACATCCAGCTCGATTCCATAACCGGCATCAATCGCGGCAGCAAAGGCCGCGCGCGTATTTTCAAGGATACCCAACCGCGCATCGTGATAGCCACGGTGCGCGATCGGCAAGCTTAGAAAGCCATCGGGAAGGGGTATCATTTGATCTGGAAAATGCCTTCGATTTCAACGGCGACACCCAATGGCAGGGCGGCGGCGCTGACGGCAGCGCGGGCATGACGGCCTGCATCGCCAAACAGTTCCACCAGAAAATCAGACGCCCCGTTGATCACTTTGGGCTGGTCGGTGAAATCGGGGGTAGAGTTCACAAACCCGCCCAGTTTAACCACGCGAACAAGCCGCGAAAGATCGCCACCACACGCCGCCTTTAGCTGGGCAACAAGGCCAAGCGCACAGGTTTTCGCAGCAACCGCACCGGCGGCAACATCCATGTTTTCACCTAACCTGCCGACGATCAACCCGTCAGGGCCGTTCGAGATTTGGCCGGATACAAACACCAGATCGCCGGAAATGACGTAAGGCACATAATTGGCGGCGGGGGCGGGGGCGTCGGGCAGGGTGACGCCGAGTTCAGTTAGGCGGGCTTCATAGGAATTGCTCATCTGATCTGTCTCCGTTGGTTGCGTGTTTTGTCGGACGCTAACCGCGATTGGCGCACAGGAAAACCACCAAATTCAGTTTTCCCGAAATGCCTTGGCGAAATAATCGCTCAGCGGTTTGACCAGATAGGCCAGCGGCGTGCGATCATTGGTGCGGATAAATGCTTGCACCGGCATGCCCGGGATCAGGGTCGCATCTGTGGGCAGTTTATCAATTTCACCGTCAAGCAGCGCAATTTCCGAGCGATAAAAGCTGGCTTGGGTGCGCTCGTCGGTAAAGGCATCGGCGGATATTTTCATCACCCGCCCCTTCAGTTCAGGGGTGGTGCGCGAATCAAATGCCGAGAACCGCAGGGTGACATCCTGACCAATGAAAATCTGGTCGATATTGGTTGGATGAACCTTGGCCGCGATCACCAATGGGCGATCCTGTGGCACCAGATACAGCACCGGATCGGCGGGTCGGATCACCGAGCGGGGCGCGAAAAACTGCATCCCGTAGACGATGCCGGACAGGGGGGCACGAATGTCGAGGCGCGCCAATCTATCGGATAGGGCGCGGCGTTGTTCCTGTAGCTCCAGTTCACGAAATTGCAGATCGCGCAGGCGGGTGATCGCCTCTTCGCGCCGTTTGGATCCGAATTTTAGCACCTCGATTTCGATCTCGGTAATCTTGCCCTCGGCCTGTGCTTTGTTTGCGGCCAGTTCCCCCATCGAGCCGCGCAGCCGCGCTTCCTCGCGCTGCAAACTAAGGACGCGCGACACCTGAGCCAGACCACGATCCAGCAAAGTTTGCTGATTGACCAGTTCTTGCGTGATCAGGTCCAGTTGTAAATCCAGCGCGGTTTGCTGGGCGGTGATACCAATGATCTGATCGGCAATCTGGCCGCGGCGCTTTTGCATCTGCGACACTTCCTGACCCAGTGATTCTAGTCGCGCGTCGAATAGGCGCTGCTGGCCTTGCATCAGGTTAGTGGCGGTTGGGGAATTGGCAGTGGCGGCAATAAGATTGGTGTCAAAACTGATACCATCGGCCCCGTCACGCTCGGCTTCTAACCGGCCACGCCTTGCCATCATTTCAAATAATTGTCCCTCAACCACCACCAGTTCCGAGCCAAGGTTGGTTGCATCAAGGCGCAGTAATATATCGCCCGCATTGACCAGATCGCCTTCTTGCACGCGGATTTCCGAAATTACGCCGCCGTCGGGGTGCTGCACAACTTGGCGGTTCTGGTCGACCTCGATCTGGCCATCGGCGATCACTGCGCCTGAAATATTGACCATCACCGACCATGTGCCAAAGCCGCCGATCAAAACCAGAATGGCCAAAAACCCTAGGATCAACGGGGCGCGGGCGGACCAGCCTTTTGCTGCATCAGTGTTCATGTGACGCCCCCTTTTGTGGCGCTTTGGCGAATTTGTTCATGGTTTTTCACCATCTCGCGCATCACGTCATCCTTTGGTCCGAACGCCTTTAGCGCACCACCCTCGAGCACAATCAACAGGTCACATTCCTGAATGGCAGCGGGGCGGTGGGCCATGATCATCACGGCACCACCATCGGCCTTCATCTGGCGGATTGCGCCGTTCAGAGCGGTTGATCCCTCGTTATCCAGATTTGAATTTGGCTCGTCCAGCACCAGAATAACCGGAGCACCATACATCGCACGGGCAAGGCCGATGCGTTGCAATTGCCCGCCAGACAGACGCCCGCCATTGGTAGAAACGCGGGTGTCATAGCCATCGGGGAATTCCAGAATCATATCATGCGCGGCGGCCTTTTTGGCGGCTTTGATAACGGCCGCATCATCGGGGTTCATCGACAGGCGGGCGATGTTTTCGGCGATGGTGCCATCAAACAGTTGCACCCGCTGCGGCAGATATCCGATGTGCTGGCCCAGAACGTCGGGATCATATTGATCCAGCGTTGCGCCATCCAGCCGGATTTTGCCGCCCGCCACCCGCCAAACGCCGGTGATCGCCCGTGCAAGGGTGGATTTACCCGCACCGGATGATCCTATAACGCCAAGCGCCTGACCGGGTTTCAGGGTAAAACTCGCCATGCGAAGCGAGGCTTGTGCCTGCCCCGGCGGAACAACCGTTACCTGTTCGGCAACCAGCAACGCCTTTGGGCGGGGCAGGGTTGTGCGCGCAGGTTCAACCGGCACTTCGGAAAGCAAAACCGTAAGGTTGCTCCATCCCTTGCTGGCGGCCTGAACCAATGCCCATTGGCCGATTGACTGCTCAATCGGGGCCAATGCGCGGCCCAACAGGATGGACCCTGCGATCATCGCGCCTGCGGTCAACTCGTTTTGCAACACCAGATAGGCACCCAGACCCAGCATTGCCGATTGCAGGAACATGCGGAATGTTTTGGTCAGGATGGAAAAACTGCCGTTGCTGTCCGAGGCGCGGATGCTGGCGGCAAGTGCTGTTTCACGGGCCGCATTCCAGCAGTCAAAAACGGCCCCCTGCATCCCCAGACTTTGCACCAGTTCGGATTCACCGCGCAGTTGTTCGGCCATCTGGCTGGCGTGATGGGTGGATACATTGGCGTCCAGCACAGGCGTGCGGGTGACCCATTGGTTCAACAGGGTGATCAGGATCAGAAACCCGCCACCCGATATGGCAAGGATGCCCAGCCACGGGTGAAACAGAAATATCCCGCCCAGAAAAACCGGCGCCCAGGGAATATCAAAAATCGCGGTCAGCACGGGTGATGTCAGCAAACGCTGCACCGTTTCCAGATCGCGCAGCCCGCTGTTGGTTTCGGGTGTGCCAAGGCCCCGCGCATTGGCCCGCAGCACGGCGGAAAACACGCGCCGGTCCAGACTGGACTGAAACCGCGCCCCGATACGGGCCAGAATGCGCCCGCGGGCATAATCCAGCAGCCCCATCATCGCAAACAGGAACGCCACCAGCATCGAAAGCGCCAGTAACGTTTCAACTGATCCGCTGCCCAGCACGCGGTCATAGACCTGCAACATATACAGGGGACCGGTGAGCATCAGCAGGTTTACGAATGCGCTGAAGATGCCGACGGCCCAAAACAGCCCCCTGTTTTTGCGCCGTGCCGCCTTTAATTCTGCTAGCCCGTTACTGCGATCTGTTTGCCGCATATTACCTCTTTCAACTGCCGGTGCTGTGTCGCATCCTTAGTGGACGAAACGACACAGAATGACTTGTAACCAATCGGCCACAGATTTAACCTTGGCCGGATTACCTATGGGCATTGTCGCGTCAAAGACTATGTAGTGTGAAACTACAAACAAGCAGTTGAGATTACATTGATAGTTTTGAAAAAAATACGAATGCGTTTATCCGGGTTTATCCTTGTCAGCTTCGCTCTTGTTCTGATGGCGGGGTGCACTGCCCCTGTGGCCAAGGGCATTACCGACCCTCACGAGCTGCGAAACCGCCAAACGCACGAGGCAAACCGCAATCTGGATCGTGCGCTGGTCAAGCCTGCGTCAGGTGCATATGGCAACGGAATTCCAAAACCGGTGCGCCAGGGAATTGGCAATTTCGCCTCGAATTTGAATTTACCAGGCATTGTTGTGAACAACCTGTTGCAGCTTGATCTGGACAGCGCTGTCAAAAACTCCAGCCGGTTTTTATTCAACACCACAATCGGGTTGGGCGGTATTTTGGACCCCTCAACCGCGATGGGCCTGTATGAGGAAACCAGCGATTTTGGCGAAACCCTGCATGTCTGGGGTGTAGGCGAGGGCAACTATGTTGAACTGCCCTTTGTCGGACCATCGACTGAACGTGATATGGTCGGAATGGTGGTAGACGTGTTTACCAACCCACTGACATTTGGCTCCTCGCGGCGCGGGAAATTTATGGGGCCGGTTGCTAAAGGCTTATCAAAACTTGGTGATCGCTACCAGTATTCCGACACTGTCGACTCTATATTATATGATAGTGCCGATAGCTACGCGCAGGCTCGCCTGTTGTATCTGCAACATCGCAGGTTTGAATTGGGACAGGCAATAATTGAAGAAGACCAAGGAGATGATGGCTATGACGATTTTTACGCAGAATGATCTGACACGCCGCAAAATTGTGCTGGGCGGTGCGACTGCTATTGCTCTGGGGCCTTTGGCATCTCCTGCCTTGGCGCTCACCGACGGGCAGGCATCCTCCCATGTGCAAAAACTGGTTGCGGCGATTAACAAAGTGATCGCTTCGGGGAAATCCGAGGCAAGTATGATCAAGGAATTCGAGAAGATTTTCGTTAAATATTCTGACGTCGGATATTTGGCAAGCTATGCTCTGGGCGTCGAGGCGCGTCAGGCAAGTGCGGCGCAAAAACGTACTTTCGCCAAGAGTTTTCAGGGCTATATCGCCCGCAAATACGGCAAACGGTTCCGCGAATTCATTGGCGGCCAGTTAATTGTTCAATCAGCCAAAACTGTCAAAAGCCATGTTGAAGTAAAGGCATTCGCCCATTTGAAAGGTCAGGCACCTTTTGAAGTGACGTTCTATGTCTCGGACAAGCGTGGTAAGCCGTTGTTTTACAACATGTATATCGAGGGCATCAACATGCTGCTGACCGAACGCACCGAGATTGGCGCGATGCTGGACAAGCGCAAGGGCAATATGGATCAGTTGATCAAGGATTTGAAAACTGCGGGGTAATCTATCCGCCTTGGCGTAATTCGGCAGATAGGGATAGCGGCGGCGTTTTGCCCGATAGGCGGGCGCGGTAAACCGGCAAAGATTCTGTAACGCGCATCACATAATTTCGGGTTTCCCGAAACGGAATATGTTCGATCCAGTCCACCACATCTACGCCTGCCGAACGCGGATCACCGAATGCGATGACCCATGACCGTGCGCGGCTTGGTCCTGCGTTATAGCCGACGGATACCAGAATTGGCGACTTGCCAAATTCCTTTTGCAACTGCGCCAGATAGGTGCTGCCAAGGCGGGCGTTATATCGCCAGTCTGTCAGCAACCGCTCGACCTCGAAATCGAGTTCCAGTTCTTCGGCCACAGATTGCGCCGTGCGGGGCATCAACTGCATCAACCCTTTTGCGCCAACCCCGCTTTCAACGATTGGGTTAAATTCGCTCTCGCGCCGCGCAATCGCCAGTGCCAGTTCGGTGGCGACGGGCAACTCCTCTTTGGCCAGATCATGCAGCGGGTAATAGGCGCGGGGTAAAACATGCCCTCGTGTGGCCGCCTGTTTGGCAATCATCAGCGCGATATGCGGCTCTTTTAGTGACAACGCCAGATCGGCCAGTTGGCCCAGTTCTGTGCGGTTAAGGGGTTCCGCCACTTGCAAAAAGAACCGTTTTGCCAGCGTGATTTCCCCTGCTTTCTGCAACAACAACGCAGCCTCCAGCACATCCGAAGTTATAAAACGGGCATTGTGCCAGTCGGGAAATGTTTCAGCCCCAGTCAGGGCGGCGTCCATGCTGAAGCCGGCCTTCTCGGCCGCCAATAGTCCATAAAAACTGGTCTGGTATTCCGCCGCAAACGCATAGGCAGCTTGCGCTGATCCCTCGTCGCCGATCGCCTGATAGGCGCGCCCCTCCCAATATCCGGCACGGCCTAGACTGATTGGACTTTGCACGGCCACGCGAAAGCTCTGAAAATGGGCTAGCGCGGTTTTCGGGTCATTCAGATAACGCAGCGCCAGATAGCCGGAGAGCCATTCCAGATCGGCAAAATTCGACCCCTCGCCAAGGTGGTGCATTGATGCAACTCGGTAAGCGGTCACCCCGTCGCCTTCGCGCATCATCTGGCGCGCCAATGACCGGCGGCGATTGGACCAGCGGTCAGGCTCGCCCAGGGTTTCAGCGGACGCGCTGCGTTCCAGCAGCAATGCCACTGCATCGGCACTGCGCCCTTTGCGGGCCCGCCACAAGAACCGTTCATAGGCAAGCCCGGGGTTAGATTGCAGCGCCTTTGGCACGGCCTCAATCAGGGCATCAACATTGCCTTCTTTGCGCCGCAGGCCGATGCGGGCCTCAGCCAATGCCTTCCAGCCGTCACTGACCAGCGGATACATCCGCCGCGCATCTGCAAACCGCCCGCGCCACAGCAACATATCCAGCCGCGCCGTATGATGTGGGGCCAGCAATTCCTTGTGGGCCGATAAAAACGCAACCCGCCCTGATTTGGACAAGGCAAATGTGCGCCATGCCAAAACCACGGTCGCTGCCGCATCACCGGCCTGATCTTTGGCCTTATAGGCGCGCGCCAGTTGCAAAACCCCGTGGGTGGAATCCGGGCTTTGGAGGTTGAAATAGGCAATAACCTCTTTGGGCGGGGTCGCGGATGTGATCGCGGCTTCGCCCTTTCTGCGCATCAAGGGCAGGCCGGGCCAGTTCGGGTGCTCGCCCAGAAACGCGCGATATTCGGCCAAGGTGCCGTTGTCCGCCCGCAAACGATGCCACTCAACAATGTCTTTGCCAACCTGCCCCGCAGGGGTAGCGCGGCGTGATGCCTCGCGCCAATCCGCGTCATTGATTGCTTCGAATGCAGCCGCCAATGCTGCTGGTGCACGGCTCTCTTGTGCCAACGTTGGGGCCGACAACATCAATAGGGATGTCAGAATTAGGGCAAACAGGCGCATATAGGGCAGAATTCCTTTGAATTTCGGGCAGGGTTACCACAAAGTGTACCCGCAGAGGCGCACCTGCAATACACAATCTTGGCAATCGCGCAAACTGCGGCTAGTTTCCGCCGCACAAGGCGTAGGGTGACTCGCTAATCGGGTCACTTGTAAACGCAACACATTAAGGAGACGTATCATGTTCAAAGGGTCTTTCCCCGCTCTGGTCACGCCGTTCAAAAACGGTGCGCTGGATATTGATGCGCTCAAACAATTGGTCGAGTGGCATATCGAGCAAGGGTCCAACGGTTTGGTGCCGATGGGCACAACTGGCGAAAGCCCGACCGTGACCCATGAGGAACATGAGCAGGTGATCGAGATCGTGGTCAAGGCTGCGGCTGGCCGTGTGCCGGTGATTGCCGGTGCGGGGTCGAACAATACCGCTGAATCCGAGCGCTACATGGCGTTCGCCCAAAAGATCGGCGCCGATGCGGCACTGGTGGTGACGCCCTATTACAACAGGCCTACGCAAGCTGGCATGATCGCCCATTTCACCGCGCTGCATGACAAACATGACCTGCCAATTTTCATCTATAACATCCCCGCCCGCTCCGCCGTGGATATGACGACTGAAACCATGGCGGTACTGGCCAGATTGCCACGTATTATCGGGGTCAAGGACGCCACCGCAGACATGGTGCGCGTGTCCGAACAACGTGCCGCTTGCGGTAAGGATTTCATCCAGTTTTCGGCCGAAGATGCATCCGCGCTGGGCTTTAATGCCCACGGCGGTATCGGCTGTATTTCGGTGACGGCCAACGTGGCCCCGCGCCTGTGTAGCGAATTTCAGGCCGCCACGCGGGCGGG
>CAYYOF010000051.1:0-24618 GCA_964473185.1 uncultured Marinosulfonomonas sp.
ATAACATATATGGTTTGATGTCCGCTTTCCAGCTTTCAGATTTGACTCATGAGGTAGGTGGCCCTTGGGATATAGCAACAAAGCTTGGTGGATCATATGCTGATATACCGAATGAATTGATCAAGTCTCACTATGAAATGAAGCGAATGAGATCAAAACAAGCCGCTCATGTCTGATGATGTTTCCCCAATAGACCAAGTTAGTGAGGGTGCTGGAGACTCTGCCGAGGCGCGGCGGCTTTCTGCTGCTGAGCTTACTCTTTTAGAGGCGGAGGCTAAATCCCTGCGACTCGGTCATTCCGAACTCAGCCAACGATATTGGCTCCGCTGGTTGGTGGTGTCTCTTGGTTTGATCGTAATAATAGGCATGGCGCTCCTCCTTTATCATGCCACCCATAAAATATTTTGGGGGCCGTTTGTAGTGGTCCCTAATTCACTATCTATTGCTATGCTGTTAGCCCCCATTGTTTCTATTACAACGATTACAGTGGTATTTTTTGTTGCAGCGTTTCGAAAATTTAACGACAGTGATATTGACGCCGTCGACCCTACATCTATTGCGAGGACAGGTATTCAAACTATGAACGGAAATTTGTGACACAATTAAAGTTGCGCTAGCTGTCCAACAAATCAAACTGGTTAACAATAATCTAGCAACTACTATGTTAAGAGGTGTGATGGAAATCAACGGCGCATGGAGCGGCGGAAGTCCGACAGTTTGAAGGCGCCGAGCAATTGGCCGATGCCGAAATAGCTGACCGCGCCAATGGTGACCAACAGTGCCAGCGCCAGATAGCGCCATGCGCCTGCGGCAAACATCGGGTTTAGCGCCAGTTGTGCAGCTAACAGGGCGACACCCATCAGAATGGATGCGACGATGATCCGCCAGATACGATTGCGGAACCGGCGGTCAAGCTGCGCGGAGACACCCATTTTACGTGATCCAAGCCACAGCAATGCGACCATGCCCCAACTGGCCAGCGTGGCCCCGATGGCGGCGGCGAGGTAGCCGATGACGGGGGCAAGGCCGATGGCAAGGGCGGCGTTGATTACCATTGCGACCAGTGCGTAGTAGAACGGGGTTTTGGTATCGGCGCGGGCAAAGAACAGCGGTTGATACACCTTTTGCATCACGAAGGCGGGCAGGCCGAGGCCGTAGATTTGCACGGCGGCAGCGGTGGCGGCGGTGTCGTCGGGGCCGAATTTTCCGCGCTCGAACAATACTTCGACCAGCGGCAGCGGGATCACCACCAGCGCCACAGCAGCGGGGATAGTCAGGGCGAGCGAGATCTCACCGGCGCGGCTGAATGCCTCTTGGCCGCCGGTCTCGTCTCCCGCTTGCAAGCGCCGTGACAGTTCAGGCAACAGCACAATGCCGATGGCGATACCAACCACGCCAAGCGGCAGTTGATACAGCCGATCCGCGTTGTAGAGCCACGCAACGGCGGAATCGAATTGGCTGGCGACTTGGCGACCGACCAGCAGGTTGACCTGCACAACGCCACCTGCCAGCGCGGCAGGGGCGGCGATGATGGCGAGGCGTTTCAGATCGGGTGACATGACGGGGCGTTTGGGGGTAAGGGCAAAGCCTGCGCGTTTGGCTGCGACCCAGACCAGCGCCAATTGGGCGACACCGGCAATTGGCACCATCCATGCCAATGTCAGGCCAATGTCCCACTCCATCGTGCTGCTGAAAACCAGTGCAGTGATAAAGATGATGTTCAATAACACGGGCGCGGCAGCGGCGGCGGTGAAACGGTGCGTGGCATTCAGCACACCGGACAGCAACGCAGCCAGCGAGATGAACAGGATATAGGGAAAGGCGATGCGCCCGTAAGTGACGGACATATCAAACCGCGCGTCCCCGAAAAACCCGCTGGCCATCGCCCAGACCAGCCACGGCATGGCGAACATTGCGATGACGGTGAATATAATCAGGATCGTTGCCAACCCGCTGAACGCATCGCGGGCGAACCCGAGCGGATCATCATCGGCCTCGAGTTTCTTTGAAAACATCGGCACGAACGCCATGTTGAACGCGCCTTCGGCAAAGAAGCGGCGGAACATGTTGGGTAAGGAAAATGCCACGATGAATGCTTGGGCCGCTGGACCCGTGCCCAGAAACGCGGCGATCATCACGTCGCGCACAAACCCCAGCAATCGGCTGAGCAATGTCCAGCCGCCAACGGTCAGAAACCCGCCCAGCATGCCCTTGCGTCCCGTCATTGCTTGCGTGCCCTTTTTGCTCCGGCTTCAATCGATTCCAGCAGGCGTTTCTTTAGCGTATCCTGCCGGCTTTCCTCGTGATATTTAAGGCCAAACATGTCTTTGACGTAAAATGTATCCACCACCTGTTCCCCGTATGTCGCAATAACCGCGCTGGCGATATAGACATTGGCGTTGGCCAAAGTGCGGGTCAGATCGAACAACAGGGCAGGGCGATCACGGGTGTCGACCTCGATGATGGTGTAAATCTCGCTGCCCTCGTTATCAAAGGTGATGGTGGTCGGCACCTTGAAGGCACGCTCGCGCTTCTTGATCTTGTCG
The DNA here is from genome assembly GCA_964473185.1 of uncultured Marinosulfonomonas sp. Lineage (GTDB taxonomy): Bacteria > Pseudomonadota > Alphaproteobacteria > Rhodobacterales > Rhodobacteraceae > Profundibacter. Next base: position 2,547 of record CAYYOF010000051.1, read on the forward strand.
CGGGACTGCAATGCGTCCCGCGCGATCACCTCGCCTTTCAGGGTTTTGTCGATCATGCTGCGCAGGCGGTTCAGACGGGGGCCTTCATAGGGCGAGCCATCGGCGTCCTGTATCCAGAAAACCGCGGTGGCATAGCCGTCTTTGGAGGTGTAGGTGCGCGCATCAACCACATTGGCCCCGACCAGCGCCAAGGCACCGGCAAGGCGTGAGAAAATGCCGGGGTGGTCGGCCAGCACGAAGCAGGCTTGGGTTGCGTCACGGTCCACGTCCGGTTTCAGATCAATGCGGATTTCGTCCTCGGTCAGACCCCGCAGCATATCGGCAAAAATCACATGCGCGGCGGTTTGCAGCCCTTGCCAATAGGGCGGGTAATGGCGGGCCGTTTCTACCTTTAGATCCTTTTTGTCCCAGTCGGCCAGCGCTTGGCGCAATGCTTTTTTGGCCGCGTTTTCGCGGACGGTCCGGTTGACGGCTTCCATGCCGCTTTCCAGCGCGGTTTCGGTATCGGAATATAGGCGGCGGATCAGCATCGCCTTCCAGTTATTCCATGTATCCGGCCCGACTCCGCGAATATCGCAAACCGTCAGCACTGTCAGCAGATCCAGCCGTTCCTTGTTCTTCACCGCCTTGGCAAACCCGCGAATGGTGCGCGGGTCGGAAATATCGCGTTTCTGCGCTACATCGGACATCAACAAATGATTGCGCACCAGCCATTCAACGGTTTTGCATTCATCTGGTTTCAGCCCCAGTCGCGGGGCAACCTTGCGGGCGATTTTAGCGCCAAGGATCGAGTGATCCTCGTCGCGCCCCTTGCCGATATCATGCAACAGCAGCGCCACATAAAGCACCTTGCGGTTCACGCCTGATTTCAGGATGCCCGAAGCAATGGGCAGTTCTTCCTGCAACTCCTCGCGTTCGATCTGGGCAAGGTTCGAGATGCACTGGATGGTGTGCTCGTCCACCGTATAGTCGTGATACATATTGAACTGCATCATCGCCACGATAGGTGCGAATTCAGGGATAAAGGCGGCCAGAACCCCTAATTCATTCATCCGGCGAAGCGCACGTTCGGGGTTGCCGTGTTTCAGCAGCAAATCCAGAAAAATGCGTCTGGCCTCTTTGTCACCCCGCATCTCGTCATCAATCAGGTCCAGATTGGCGGCCACCAGACGCATCGCGTCAGGGTGGATCAAAACACCAGTGCGCAGGGCCTCTTCAAACAGCCGCAGGATGTTCAACTTGTCCGCAAGGAACGATTTTTCGCCCGCCACATTCAGGCGGTTCTGCACGATCTTGTATCCCGCCTTGGCCTTTTTGCGCCGTCGAAAGAACCGCATCAGGCGGGGTTCCTGTTTGACGTGGCTGGCCTCAAGGGCCGTCAAAAAGATGCGGGTCAATTCGCCTACATGGTTTGCGTGGCGAAAATAGTCCTGCATGAAATGTTCTACCGCACGACGCCCGCCGTGGTCTTTATAGCCCATCCGCGCGGCCACCTCGACTTGCAGATCAAACGTCAGCTGCTCCATCGCGCGGCCCGTGACCAGATGCAGGTGGCAGCGGGTCGCCCAAAGGAATTGTTCGGCTTCGGCAAAACGGTCGTGCTCTTCTTGTGAAAACAGCCCCAGTTTGACCAGATCGGCCACATCATCAACTCGGTGCAGGTATTTGGCGATCCAGAACAGGGATTGCAGATCGCGCAAACCACCTTTGCCCTCTTTCACATTAGGCTCGACCATATAGCGCTGGCCGCCCTGTTTCTTATGGCGGGCGCTGCGCTCTTCCAGCTTGGCCTCGATAAATTCGGGGGCTGTGCCGCGAAATAGATCATGCCACAGGACCTCTTTCAACTCGTCCGCTAAGGCAGCGTCGCCAGCAAGGTAACGTTCCTCCAACAGAGCGGTGCGGATGGTGTAATCCTCGCGCCCCAAACGGACGCAATCCTTGATCGTTCGGCTGGCGTGGCCGATCTTCAGGCGTAAATCCCACAACATATAGAGCATGGATTCAATCACGCTCTCGGCCCATGCGGTCATTTTATAGGGGGTCAGGAACAGCAAGTCGATGTCGGAATGCGGCGCCATTTCAGCGCGACCTGATCCGCCGACAGCCAAAACACACAGCCGTTCGGCGTCGGTGGGGTTGGCGATTTTGTGCAGGTGGGTGGTGGCCACCTTGAACGCGGTCTGAACGATACAATCGGCCAGATAGGTATACGCGCGGGTGGTGCGGCGCGCGGCAAAAGGCTTTGCGGCGAATGCGGCCTCGATAGCGGCATTGCCGGCTTTGCGGGCGTCCATCAGATAGCCAACCGTAGCGGCGCGGATAGCGCGGCCATCTTTGGCGCTGAATATGGCATCCTCTAACGCGGTCCATGCTGCGGCATGGTCAAAAATGTCATTCGCCGGACAGATCAGACTGTCCGGCGAATATAAAGTGGTATGAGCGTTCATCGGAGCCGGTTCTAGAAACCGGCGCCGCCAAAGCTGCGGGGTGCAGCGTCAACGATAACCGCTTGGTTGTTCTGGATTTGCGCGATGGCCAGACCACGCTGGTTGGTGCCATTCGGACGTAGTCGAAAGATGCCGCTTGCGCCGACAAAGCCGGACCCTTGTGTCAGTGCCGCCTTTGTCAGGGCATTTGACTTGCCTGATTTGGCCAAGGCGCCGATGGCAGCGATCCCGTCATAGGAAAGGTTGGCGATTGCGTGCGGTGGGTTCCCGAATGCCGCACTGTAGCGGGCATTGAACTTGGCGGTCATGTTGGGGGGGGGCAAGGCGAACCAGCCGCCTTGGACGCCGGGCAAAGCAAGGGTTGCCGCAGGGATATCCCAGCGGGTCAGGCCGATGAATTTCACCACGTCCAGGTCAACACCGTTTTCGGGCAACATCTGGGTGATAAGGGGCAGCGCGCCAGCAGAATCAGAGGTGAGGAATACGGCCTGTGCACCGGAACTGCGGATCGTGCTGGCAATGCCGGGAATGGAACTGATAATGCCGTCTTGGGAAAATTCGTAAGAGCCAACGCCAGCCTGAACCGCGCCGTTGTTAGCAATAGCCCCGAGGATTGCATCGCGGCCCGCTATGCCAGCCGGTGTACGGGCATGAACAACCATCATATTATTACGGCCCTGCCGCTTGGCGTATTTCACCAGCCGATTGGCAGTGTTCTGGAATGTGTGGCCCAGAACGAACACGTTGCCACCGGCAATTTGCACATTATTCGAAAAGGCCAGAACATTCACATTGCGCGATGCCACAGCGACGCCAACGGCGTTTGCAGCTTCGGCGTAAAGCGGGCCAATGATGATTCTGGCCCCGTCATCGACGGCTTTGGTCGCAACCGAGGCGGCTTGTCCGGCGTTTCCGGCAGTGTTGTAAACTCGCAGGTCAATTTTCACGCCTTGCAAGTCGGCAATCGCCAAACGTGCTGCATTCTCAAGATTTTTGGCCAGCAGGTCATCGCCTGCATTGCCTGATCCACCCGGAACCAACAGGGCAACAGGGACTGCGGCGCTCGTGTTAGTGCTTGGTCCACCGCCACCTCCGCCAAGGGTCACAGGCTGACAAGCGGCCAGCCACAGGATCGACATCAGGGCAACAATACGGCTCGTAATTTTTCTGGATTTACTCAATAATGAAAACATAGGTTGATCCCCGCTCCCTCGCGCGCAATGATTCAAGTCGGGCAAGCCTATGCGTTTGCTCGCAAATAGTAAACGCCGTGAAAGGTCCGATTTTGGCGAATTTTGAAAAGAGGCAACTCTCTGCCGGTCTCTACTTTGTTGCAACACCGATCGGGGCTGCGCGCGATATTACATTGCGGGGGCTGGATATACTGGCATCCGCCGATGTGATTGCCGCCGAAGATACGCGAACGGCCAAGCGGTTAATGGAAATTCACGGTATTCCTTTGGGCGACCGTCCGGTGATTTCCTATCACGATCATAACGGTGCACAAGTGCGTCCGCGCCTGATGCGGCTGTTGAACGAGGGCAAGTCGCTTGTCTATGTATCCGAGGCAGGCACACCGCTTGTCGCTGACCCCGGATATGCGCTGGGGCGGGCTGCTATTGACGCAGGGATTCAGGTGATCGGGGCACCGGGGCCATCGGCGGTTATTGCGGCGCTCACTGTGGCGGGCTTGCCCACAGACCGGTTTTTCTTTGCTGGTTTTGCGCCGAACGCCAAAGGGGCACGGCGAAGATTCTTTGATGAATTTTCCGAAGTGCCAGGGACGCTGGTGTTTTATGAATCGCCCAAACGCATTCATGGAATGTTAGGGGATTTGGTGCAAACATTAGGAGGGGACCGGCAGGCGGCAGTTTGTCGGGAACTGACCAAACGGTTTGAAGAAGTGTCGCGCGGCACGCTGGATGAATTGGCAGCGGCGTTTTCGGATCGCACTGTAAAAGGTGAAATTGTGGTGCTGGTGGATCGGGCGCGCGGGATTGCCGTGTCGGATCAATCGATGGAGGATGCTTTGCGCGAGGCGTTAAAAACAATGCGGATCAAAGATGCTGCAACGGTTGTGTCAGAGGCGTTGGGGATACAGCGCCGCAAGGTGTATCAGGCGGCACTAGAGCTTGGGAAAGACAAATAATGAGCGGGTTAACATCTTATCATGCAGGGCTGGCTGCTGAATCCGCAGTTGAGATCCATTATTTGCGCATGGGGCACGTGATTTCTGACCGTCGTTGGCGCGGGGCAGGTGGCGAAATTGATCTGATCACGCGGGATGGTGATGATCTGATCTTTGTCGAAGTTAAGAAAAGCCGTGATTTTGCCCGTGCAGCAGAACAACTGTCGCAACGCCAGATGACGCGGATTTATAACACCGCATCCGAATATTTGGCAGGCGAGCCTAATGGGCAAGACACGAACGTGCGGTTTGACGTGGCCTTGATGGACGAGGCCGGGCATATTCAAGTGATCGAAAATGCGTTTGGGCATTGTTGACGCATAAGCATTGAAGCATTGCCATTGAACCCTGTGCCGCACTGCGCCATGTAGGTGTGACGCATAGGGGAGTAATGCCATGTCGTTGAAAGTTGCGATCCAGATGGATCCGATCGGGCCGATTGATATTGATGCCGACAGCAGTTTCAGGATTGCCGAAGAAGCACAGGCGCGTGGGCATGAATTGTTTTATTACACACCTGACAAACTGTCCTATCGCGCAGGTCGGGTTATGGCGCGGGGTTGGCCGCTGACGGTTCGGCACCAAAAGGGCAATCATTTTACATTGGGTGCGGAACAGGACATTGATCTGGCCGAATGGGATGTCGTCTGGCTGCGCCAAGACCCACCATTTGACATGGGCTATATAACCACGACGCATTTGCTGGATATGATCCACCCCGACACATTGGTGGTGAATGATCCGTTCTGGGTGCGCAATTACCCCGAAAAACTGCTGGTGCTACAATTCCCTGATCTGACCCCGCCAACGATGATCGCGCGTGATCTGGAAACGATCAAGGAATTCAAACACGAGCATGGCGACATCATCCTGAAGCCACTTTATGGCAACGGTGGGGCTGGTGTTTTCCGGCTGGATAAAAACGACCGCAACCTGACCTCGCTGCATGAATTATTCATGGGCATCAACCGCGAACCGCTGATCGCACAGAAATTCCTGCCGGATGTCTCCAACGGGGATAAACGGATCATTCTTGTGGACGGCGAAGCTGTGGGCGCGATCAATCGCGTACCAGCGCCCGGGGAAACCCGCTCCAATATGCATGTTGGCGGGCGACCGGAAAAGATTGGCCTGACGGAACGGGACAAGGAAATCTGTGCGGCCATCGGCCCGTTGTTGCGTGAAAAAGGGCAGGTGTTCGTCGGCATTGATGTGATCGGCGATTATCTGACCGAGATCAACGTGACCTCGCCCACGGGTATTCAGGAGTTGGAACGGTTTGACGGCACCAATATTGCTGAAAAGATTTGGCAAGAGATTGAGCGCAGAAAGGTGTAATTTGTGGCCGTTCGTAAATGGTTTATTAATGTAGGATCAAGGCTGGTAGCCAAGAGGCATCTGGAGCGAGTGCGGGAAATTTCCGACGCGAGACGTAGTTTTAACCGTATGGCGCGGCTGGGATTCCGAACGACGCCCCTAAGTTTGTTTCTGCCCGATACACTTGCGAGTCGTCCTGCGCTGTGGGTGTCCTCGGGTGTGAAAACGCGCGAGAAGGTGATCTATTACATTCATGGTGGGGGCTATATTGTTGGCAGCCCGCAGACCCACAAGCATATGCTGGCGGCCCTATCACGTGAAACGGGCATTCAGGCCTGCCTGATTGATTACCGCCTTGCCCCAGAACACACGTTTCCTGCCGCGATTGATGATGTTCTGGCTGGCTATCTGGCGCTGATTGAGCGCGGTTATGCGCCTGAAAACATCATTATCGGAGGTGATAGTGCAGGCGGCGGGGCTGCCTTGGCTTTGCTTTCGCACCTATGTCACGAAGGATTAGCGCCACGCGCCACGTTCGTTATGTCCCCGTGGACGGATTTAACCTTGAGCGGGGCTTCATTGCAAACCAATACGCAAAGCGAAGTCTTATTACCGGTCGGACGAATTGATGAATTGCGAGACATGTATCTGGAAAGGGCGGATGCAAAGGATGAACGCGCATCCCCATTGTTTGCGAATTTCCCAAACTGTCCGCCGGTTTTGATGCAAGTATCGGATAGCGAAATCCTGTTGGATGACACGCGACGAATGGCAACGGTTCTTGAAGAAAACGGTGCAGAGGTTGAATGCTGTATCTGGGCCGATTTACCCCATGTCTGGCAGATATTTAACGGATGGTTGCCGGATGCAGATTTAGCTTTGCTTCAGGTGGCGCAATTTATTGGAGCACAGTTCAGACTTCCTTTGTCGCGCTCAGACGGAAACTGACCGCCTCGGCGACATGGTGTTTGCGAACATCATTAACACCCTCAAGATCGGCAATCGTGCGGGCCACACGCAGAACGCGGTGATACCCCCGTGCGGACAGGCCAAACCGTTCGGCGACTTTGATCAACAAGGCGCGGCCCTCGTCATCTGGTGTGGCGATTTCCTCTAACACGGCCCCTTCGGCATCGGCATTCACCCGCATGTCGGCATGATCCATGAACCGCTTTTCTTGCACATCACGGGCGCTGGCGATGCGGGCGGACATGTCGGCCGATGTTTCGCCTGCTTCGGGCAGGTCCAGATCGGAGTAGGCCACGGGTGGGACATCAATGCGCAGATCGAACCGGTCCATCAAGGGACCGGATATGCGGCCCAGATATTCCTCGCCACACAACGGTACGCGGGCGCAGGCGCGGGATGGATCAGCAAGGTAGCCGCATTTGCACGGGTTGGCGGCGGCGACCAGCATAAAGCGGCAGGGGTATTTGACGTGGGCGTTGGCGCGGGCCACCACGACTTCGCCGGTTTCAATCGGCTGGCGCAAGGTTTCCAGCACGGCGCGCGGATATTCGGGGAATTCATCCATGAACAAAACCCCGTTATGCGCCAGCGAGATTTCCCCCGGTTTCGCCCCGCGTCCACCGCCAACGATCGCCGCCATCGAGGCCGTGTGGTGTGGTTCGCGAAACGGGCGTTCGCGGGTGATACCGCCTTCATCCAGCAGGCCGGACAGGGAATGGATCATCGAGGTTTCCAATGCCTCGACGGCGCTAAGCGGCGGCAGGATACCGGGCAAACGCGCGGCGAGCATGGATTTACCGGAGCCGGGTGATCCGGTCATCAGCACATGGTGACGGCCAGCCGCGGCGATTTCCAGTGCCCGTTTGGCGCGTTCCTGCCCCTTTACATCGCGCATGTCGCGGCTGTGTTTTTCGCGCTGAACTTCGCCCGCCACGGCAGGCATCAATGGCGATTGTCCGGTGTAATGACGCACCACATCGGCCAGTGATCCGGCGGCCAGCACTTGGGTTGCGCCCACCCACGCGGCTTCTGCCCCGCAGGCTTTGGGGCACAAAAGGGCGCGGTTATGTTCAGCGGCGGCCATGGCGGCGGGCAACGCACCGATCACCTGTATCAGGGTGCCATCAAGCGAAAGTTCCCCCAGTGCGACGGTGTTTTCCACATCTTCGGATGGCACGATTTCCAGCGCGGCCAGCAATGCCAACGCGATCGGCAGGTCAAAGTGCGACCCGACTTTTAGCACATCCGCTGGCGACAGGTTGATGGTGATGCGTTTGGAGGGGAGCGCGATGGACATCGCTGTCATCGCCGCCCGCACCCGTTCGCGGGCCTCGGACACGGCCTTGTCCGGCAACCCGACTATGGCGAATGATGGCAGGCCAGGCGTGATGGCGCATTGCACCTCGACCATGCGGGCCTCGATCCCTTCGAACGCGACGGTATAGGCGCGTGCCACCATGTTCACGCCTCCCCGCGTTAACCAATTTGTTAATGGTTAACGCAGGGATGGTTTACGAAAGGTAAATTTTCATAAAATTTGGCCACGCTTCAGGGTCGTGAATTGTTTTATCGCGGCAAAAGGCGTTGCAAAACCCAAAGATACGCCCGTCGAGTTCCATCAAATGGGTGACGGGTTTACCGGAATACGGGCATGTCGCGTTTTCGGGGGTGCCGCTGTCCACGGCTTTGGCCATCAGCGGGGTGGTGGGCCAGCTGTGCGTCGGCACATCCAGCGCATAGGGCACAGGATCATAGGATTTGGTCAGCCCCATCGCCCGCCATCTGCGAAAGGCGGTATCTTTGATGTGCTCGGCGACATAGGCGGTGGCGATATCGCCCACGGGCAGGTCAAATCCGGCAATTCGTGCGGCAACGGGGGCGTAGAATACATCCGCCAATGAGTAGGCACCAAACAGCCAAGGGCCATCTGCGCCATGTCGGCTGCGGGCAAGCGACCAGAGCAGTTCCAGCCGGTCCAGATCGGCCTGAACTTCGGGCGATACTTCAAACCCGTCATACTGGTGCAGCAATTGCATCGGGCAATCCGAACGCAATGCGCCAAAGCCCGAATGCATTTCCGCCGCCATCCAGCGGGCCAGAATGCGGGCGGATTGGTCCGCAGGCCACAGCCCCGCATCGGGGTGACGCTCGGCCAGAGTTTCGGCAATCGCCATGGTGTCGCCCACTGCATCGCCATCTGGGGTGCGGATTGCGGGGACCAGACGGGCGGGGGCCAGATCGGCCAGATCCTGTTGCAAAGTGCCGGAATAAAGTCCGGCCATATGAGTGCGGCAGGGGATGTTGAATTTCTCGAACATCAGCCAGCCGCGCAGCGACCAACTGGAAAAGGTGCGGTCGCCGATATATAGATCATAAGTCATAGCAGGTAGTGTAACGCGGGGTGCTGCATTCACAAAATTGTGTTTTGTGACGGGGGCATCACAAAACGTGATGGGGCAGATTTGCGCGTGGGCATGGCAATAGTGTAGTGAGGCGCTGAAAGCGTTGGTTGACGAATAATGGACCCCTCTATGAAAAATGCCCTATCGAAAGTGCTGTTTGGGTTTTTCCTGTGGGTAGCAGGCACCGGTTTGGTGGCCGCACAAAGCAATCTGCAAATATTCGCGCCGGTTTACGGCAATTGGTGCGGCCCAAACCATCCGGTGGATATGTCGCGTGCAGGCCCGCCGGTTGATGTGTTGGATGCAGCCTGTATGCGCCACGATTATTGCGTGGCGGCGCAAGGGGAATACGACTGCGGTTGCGATATTTCATTTCTGCAGGAATTGCGCGGCACCCGTTGGCAAAACCCGATGATCCAGCGCAATGCCCGCGCGATTTACGATGCGATTGCGCTGGTGCCGTGTGATGCGCCGGATGGAATGACCTATAAGCAAACCATGTTCGCGGTTGATTTGTTTTATGATGTGGTTTCGGGCAACGCGATGCCGATGGATGTGTTTGACCGTTGGCGGGCGCTGCTTTTCGGGAGTTAGGGCCAGAATCTAGGGCAAGTGGTTGATTGCCCCGGTTTCCCACATGTCCCCGTCCCATTGCAGGCGTGTAACGGACAGATTGTCAATTTTATGCGAGATTGCTTCGGTTGGCGCTAGGCCACCCGCAAGCTGGATCTGGGTCATGATCACGCCGATATGGGCCACAGCGATGATATGGCGGTCAGGGTGGCGGGTGTTCATATCCTGAACAAACGGGGTGATGCGGCTGGCCGCGGCGTTCCAGCTTTCGCCATTTGGCGGCGTGATGTCGCCCGGTGTTTCCCAATAGGCGCGGCTTAGGTCGGGGTCGCGGGCGGCGACCTGATCGAACGTTAGCCCGTCCCAATCACCGAAATTGAACTCTCGCAGATCGGTTGCATGGGGCAGGCGGGTTCGCGCCCCCGCGATTGCATTGGCGGTATCAATACTGCGGGACAGGTCGGACGATACCAGCAACGCATCATCGGGCAGATGAGCATGCAGGCGGGTGATTTGCGCTGTATCAGACAGGTCGGCAGGCACATCGCGCCAACCAACGAACGCCCTCTCGTAGGTCGGACCGTGGCGCACCCACCACCATGTTGTCATTTTGGCAGGGTGCCCTTTAGCACCATCGGCAGCCCTGCGATGATGGTCACCACCAGATTGGCCTGTGCGGCTAGGCGCTGGTTTAGCCGCCCTTGGGCCTCGCGGAACCGCCGTGCCAGAATGTTTTCCGGCACAATCCCGGCACCGACCTCGTTTGTGACCACAACAACGGGCGCTTTACAGGTGGCCAGCGCGGTCAGCAGGGTGGCTTCGGCTGCCTCCAGATCGGTTTCGGCCAGCAGGTGATTGGTCAACCACAGGGTGGCGCAATCCACCAGAACGGTATCGTTGGCGGTGGCATCGGCAAGCGGCGCGGACAGGTCTAATGGGGCCTCGATGGTGCGCCAGCCACTGCTGCGCGAATTTCGGTGCCGGATGATTTTTGCGGTCATCTCACTGTCATGTGCTTGGGCTGTGGCCAGATATATCTTGGCCTGACCGCTGGCCTCGATCAGGTGTTCCGCGAAATTTGATTTACCCGACGCAGCACCGCCGATCACTAGTGTCAGAGTTGGCAACATTCTGTTTTCCCCCATGCTTGTCATTAGAACTAGCAAGCAATTGCCGTTAGGTTAAGTGTAAATGTGACCCATTGGCATTTGTGAGATTTGCAGGCAGGTAGGCAAGATGAAATATATATTTGTATCTGTTGCCTTGATCATAGCAGCAATTGGCGCGACTGGGGCGAAAGAAATTACCAATGGTGATTTGATCGGGTTGCCGACTGCCGATGTGGTGATTTTGGGTGAAATTCACGATAATGCGCTGCATCATATCGGGCAGGCGGATGCGGTTTTGGCGATCCGGCCAACGGCTGTGGTGTTTGAAATGTTGACGCCAACGCAAGCAGCAAAGATCACGCCGCAATTGTTAAAGGATCAGGCAGCCCTTGCGGCTGTACTGGACTGGGACGCATCGGGTTGGCCGGATTTTGCGCTATATTATCCGGTTTTTGAAGCACTGGGCGCGGCGCGAGTCTATGGCGCGGCGCGGCCCCGTGACGAGGTGCGACGTGCGTTCGGTGACGGTGCAGCGGCGGTGTTTGGGCCGCAGGCAGCGCTGTTCGGGCTGGATCAACCATTGCCAGCGGACCAGTTGGAGCAGCGTATGCAGGAGCAGTTCGAGGCACATTGCGATGCGATGCCACTGGAAATGATGGCTGGTATGGTCGAGGCGCAGCGGTTTCGGGATGCTGCATTTGGCGCCACGGTGGTGCAGGCGTATAAGGAGGTCGGCGGGCCTGTGGTGTTGATTGCGGGCAATGGGCACGCGCGGACAGATTGGGGTGTTCCTGCGATGTTGGCGGCTGGTGCGCCGAATTTATCGGTGTTGGTGGTCGGGTTTGTCGAGGCACCTGCCGAGGCTGAGCAACCGTTTGATCTGTGGGTGGTGACGGAACCTGCGATACGCGAAGACCCTTGTCTGGCGTTTAAGTAAGCACAGCTTGAGTTCATGCGATCTGCACCTTAAAACAGGGGCAACTGTTTGAAAGGGCTGGGTATGCTTGCTGGCAAACGCATTCTATTGATCATCGGTGGCGGGATTGCTGCCTTCAAGTCGCTGGACCTGATCCGGCGCTTGCGCGAACGCGGGGCGACGGTAACGCCGGTTCTGACCCGCGCGGCTGAAGAGTTTGTGACACCGCTGTCCACATCGGCGCTGTCCGCCAACAAGGTATACCGCGACCTGTTTGATCTGACGGATGAGGCCGAGATGGGACATATCGAATTGTCCCGCGCCGCCGATCTGGTGGTGGTGGCCCCCGCGACGGCGGATTTGATGGGCAAGATGGCGGGCGGGCTGGCGAATGATCTGGCCTCGACCCTTCTGATGGCCACGGACAAGCGGGTGCTGATTGCACCGGCGATGAATGTGCGGATGTGGGAACATCCCGCGACCCAGCGCAACATCGCAACCCTGAAAGGCGACGGCGTGCTGTTTGTTGGCCCCAATGAGGGCAACATGGCCTGTGGTGAATTCGGCCCGGGCCGGATGGCCGAGCCGCTGGAAATTGTCGCGGCAGTTGAGTCGGCGATTGCGGATGGGCCACTGCGGGGCAAGCATATTCTGGTGACGTCAGGGCCAACGCACGAGCCGATTGATCCGGTGCGTTATATTGCCAACCGATCCTCGGGGGCGCAGGGCACGGCGATTGCGCGGGCATTGTCGGCGCTGGGGGCAGAGGTGACATTTATCACGGGCCCCGCCGATGTTGCGCGGCCTGATGGGGTTCGGGTGATCGAGGTGCAGACAGCGCGGGAAATGTTGGCGGCGGTTCAGGCGGCTTTGCCCGCAGATGGCGCTGTATTTGCGGCAGCGGTGGCGGATTGGCGGATGGCGTCAGAGGTCACATCGAAGATGAAGAAGGATGGCAAGGGTAGTTTGCCTGTGCTGGAGTTTACCGAGAACCCCGATATTCTGGCGACCGTGGCCCAGATGAAAAAGGGGCGGCCCACGCTGGTGATCGGATTTGCGGCGGAAACCGATGATGTGATTAAGAACGCGACTGCCAAGCGAAAGCGCAAGGGCTGTGACTGGATCGTCGCCAATGATGTGTCGCCCGAGACGGGGATTATGGGCGGCAGCGAGAATGCGGTGACAGTTATCAAGGCGAGTAGTTCTGAAGAGTGGCCGCGGATGAGTAAAGATCAGGTGGCTGCACGGTTGGCGGCGGACATTGCCGAGGCGTTGGCGTAAGAGATTCTATGCACTGCGCGCGGCAGGTATTTAAGGCAAGAAGAAGGGGGGGCGCGATGATTTTAATTAAAATGTTGTGGATTGACGGGGCGGATCAGGCGTTGGGTTTGCCAAGTTATGAGACAAGCGGGGCGGCGGGCGCGGATTTACGGGCGAATTTTTCTGAAGGTGAGCGAGGTGGTCTAACCCTTGCACTTGGTGGTCGCGCTTTAGTGCCAGCGGGGCTGCGGCTGGAAATCCCTGCTGGTTATGAGGTGCAGATCAGGCCGCGCTCCGGTTTGGCGTTAAAGCACGGTATTACATTGCCCAACAGTCCCGGCACGATTGACAGCGATTATCGCGGGCCGCTTGGGGTGATTGTGATGAACGCGGGAACGGAGCCGTTTGTGATTAATCACGGCGACCGGATTGCGCAGATGGTTGTGGCTCCTGTGGTTCAGGCGCGATTTGAACTGACCGAGGCGTTGGAGGATACCGCGCGTGGTGCGGGCGGTTTTGGCTCTACGGGGCGCGGCTAGTGGGATATGTTCTGTCGCTGGCTGTCGGGCTGTGGTTGTTCGGCGCGCTGATCGGAGTGTCGTACGCCAAACGCTGGTTTTTAATCGGGATGTTGTATGCGGCGGTTGTGATCGCGCATTTGGTGCTGTCGGACGGAGCATCGTTGCGCGCCGCAACCGGCGGGTCGGTCGGGCCTTGGTTGATATTGGGCGGGATCGGCGCGGTTGTGGTTGCGTATCGCGCGGCTCTAGGCCAACTTCGCATCAAAGCCCAAGATAGAGTCGCCCAGATGTCCGAGGCCACCCCGAAACCCACATTCACCAATGTTGAGCTGGACCGTTATGCCCGCCACATCATGCTGCGCGAAATCGGCGGGGCGGGGCAGAAGAAGTTGAAAAATGCCCGTGTGCTGGTGATTGGTGCGGGCGGGCTGGGATCGCCCGTGTTGCTGTATCTGGCGGCGGCGGGGGTGGGCACCATCGGGGTGGTGGACGATGATGTGGTGGATAATTCCAACCTGCAACGCCAGGTGATCCATCGGGATGCCGACATTGGCATGCCCAAGGTGTTTTCTGCGCAAGCCGCGATGCAGGCACAAAACCCCAAAGTTGTGGTGCGGCCCTATCAGCGGCGGCTGGATGAGGGCAACGCCAGCGATCTGTTTGCCGAGTATGATCTGGTGCTGGACGGCACTGATAATTTCGAGACCCGCTATCTGGTCAATCGCACCTGTGTGGCGCTTGGCAAGCCGTTGATTGCGGGCGCGCTGACCCAGTGGGAGGGGCAGATCAGCACCTATGATCCGGCGAATGGCGCACCATGTTACCAGTGCATTTTCCCTGAGGCTCCAGCGGCTGGGCTGGCCCCGTCCTGTGCCGAGGCGGGGGTGGTTGGTCCATTACCAGGTGTGATCGGCGCGATGATGGCGCTCGAGGCGGTGAAAGAAATCACAGGGGCCGGTGACGGGATGCGCGGCCAGATGCTGATTTACGATGCGCTGTATTCTGAAACCCGCAAAATCAAGCTGAAGCGGCGCATGGATTGCCCTGTTTGTTCAGGGAAATCCGTTTAATTACCTTGCCATAGTGCGCGGATGATCCATACTCGCGCCGAAACACAATCAATCTTGGGGGATTCCAGATGAAACTGCTAACATCACTTGCCGTTGTTGCGTCGGCTGCCTTTACCACTGTCACCTTGGCTGCTGGTCACCTGCCCGATCTGGGCGGCAAAGAGGTGGTTGTTGTCACTGAAAATGCATACCCCCCACTGCAATTCGTTGATCCGGCTTCGGGCGAGGCAATTGGGTGGGAATACGACGCGATGGCCGAGATCGCCAAGCGGATCAACATCACCGTGGTCTATGAGAACATCAGCTGGGATGCGATGATCCCTGCGGTTTCAGAAAACCAGTTTGATCTGGGTATGACGGGGATCACCATCCGCGATGACCGCCGTGAAAAGGTCGATTTTTCGGATGCCTATATGCGCAGCGAAATGGTGATGCTGGTGCGCGGAGACGAGGCGCGGTTTTCGGATGCCAAAGGCTTTGGTGCTAATGATGACTTTCTGATGGCGGCACAGCCCGGTACCACACCGTTTTACGTCGGCGTTTATGAGGTGCTGGACGGGGATGAAGCCAATCCGCGGATCAAACTGTTTGAAACATTTGGTGCAACTGTTCAGGCGCTGAAAACGGGCGACGTTGATCTGGTGTTGACCGATGGTACGGCGGGCAACGGGTATGTTGCGGCCTCGGACGGGGCGTTGAAGATCGTTGGCGATACACTGGGAACCGAGGATTTTGGTTTTATCTTCCCGAAAGGATCGGAACTGGTCGGCCCGATGAATGCGGCGATTGCCAGCATGAAGGAAGACGGCACAATGGATGCGCTGAACAAAAAATGGTTTCTTGATTACAAGTTTGGCGGTTAAGACCAGAGTGGCCCCGGACATGTTCCGGGGCCTTTTGCTATGATCCCGACGCCCCCCCAAGACAAAGACTTCCCATACTGGCTCGTTGTCGCCGGTGGACTGGGCGCATATCTGCTCTATCGGGTGGTGTCGGACGATCTGTATTCGCAGGTGCTAAACACGCTGTCCAAAGGGATCGGGGTAACCATATTCGTGACCTTGGTGGCGTTTTCAATGGCGTCGCTGTTCGGGCTGATACTGGCGGTGGCCAGCATGTCGCGGTTCATTGTGTTTCGGCAATTGGCACGGTTTTATATCGAGATTATCCGCGGCATTCCGATCATTGTATTACTGCTATATGTGGCCTTTGTGTTTGGCCCTGCGATGGTTCATGCGGTGAACTGGGCGCTAGAAGGCATGGGGTTCGAGGTGATCCGCACGCGGGATTTCACCCTGATGTGGCGAGCGATTATTGCGTTGATGATCGGTTACTCGGCGTTCATTGCCGAGGTGTTTCGCGCTGGGCTGTTGTCGGTTGACGTCGGGCAGATCGAGGCCGCTAAATCGCTGGGTCTGGGCGGCTGGCACCGCTTCAGATTTATCGTTTTCCCGCAGGCGTTTCGCACCATCATGCCACCGCTTGGCAATGACTTTATTGCTCTGGTCAAGGATTCATCACTGGTGTCGGTGCTGGGCGTTACGGATATTGCGCAACTGGGCAAGGTGACGGCGGCGGGTAATTTCCGGTATTTTGAAACCTATAATGTGGTGGCGCTGCTGTATCTGATCATGACGGTTTCGCTGTCGCTGATGTTGCGTAAACTTGAACGTCGGATGCGCTCAAAATACCCTTAAGCGCTGGACCTCTTTGGCGGCTGTCCCTACCGTAGTTACCAAAGGAGATCGCCATGACCAACCCGCTTTTGTCCCACTGGGATACCCCGTTTGAACTGCCGCCGTTTGCCCAGATCAAGGACGAAGATTTCGCGCCTGCGTTTGATGTGGCGATTGGCAAGGCGCGTGCGAATTTTGCCGCGATTGCTGAAAATCCCGATGCGCCAACATTTGTAAACACGATCGAGGCGATGGAGCTGGCAGAGGAGGTGTTGGGCCGTGTTCTGTCGGTATTTTATAATCTGGCAGGGGCAGACAGCACGCCGATGCGTGAGGAATTGCAGCGGGATTTTTCGCCTAAACTGGCAGCATTTTCATCCGAGATCAGCATGAATGAAGCGCTGTTTGCGCGGGTGGAAACCCTGTGGAATACGCGCGATGATCTGGGGTTAACGGAGGAGCAGGCGCGGGTTTTGATGTTGAGCCATCGCGGGTTTGTGCGGGCAGGGGCGCAGCTGCGGGGTGCGGCGCGTGACCGGTTGAAAGAGGTGCTGGAGCGGCTTGCCGTTCTGGGCACCGAGTTTAGTCAAAACCTGCTGGTGGATGAACGCGAGTGGTTCATGGAACTGGGCGAGGATGATCTGGGAGGGTTGCCTGATTTTGTTCTGGATGCTGCTAGTGCGGCGGGACAAGAAAAAGGTTTAGATGGTCCGGTCGTGACCCTGTCACGGTCCCTGATCACGCCATTTCTACAATTTTCCGCGCGGCGCGATCTGCGCGAGAAAGCCTATGGGGCGTTTGTGGCGCGCGGGGCGAACGGCGGGGAAACGGACAACCGTGGTATTGCCGCCGAAACACTGGCGCTGCGCGAGGAGCGGGCAAATCTGTTAGGCTATGAGAGCTTTGCTGCGTTCAAGCTGGAAACCGAGATGGCCAAGACACCAGAGGCGGTGCGGGGCTTGTTGATGGACGTGTGGGAACCTGCCAAAGCTGCGGCCAATGCGGATGCGGAAATCCTGATCGATATGATGCACAAAGACGGTGTGAATGGCGATCTCGAGGCGTGGGACTGGCGCTATTATTCCGAAAAACGCCGCCTGATTGAACACGATCTGGATGAGGCCGAGTTGAAGCCATACCTGCAACTGGACCGGATGATCGAGGCGGCGTTTGATTGCGTCAATCGTTTGTTCGGGCTGGAGTTTTCGCCGCTTGATGTGCCCCTGTATCACGAGGATGCCCGCGCGTGGGAAGTGACGCGGGATGGCAAGCATATGGCGGTGTTCATTGGTGATTATTTCGCTCGCGGGTCAAAGAGGTCCGGCGCGTGGTGTTCGGCGATGCGCAGCCAGAGGAAGCTGGGTGGGGACGTGCGCCCGATCGTGGTGAATGTGTGCAATTTTGCCAAGGGTGATCCGGCGCTGCTGTCGTTTGATGATGCGCGCACTTTGTTCCATGAATTTGGTCATGCGCTGCACCAGATGTTGTCGGATGTGACGTATGAATCGATTTCTGGCACCTCGGTTCCACGTGATTTTGTGGAGTTACCCAGCCAGTTGTATGAGCATTGGCTGGAGGTGCCTGAAGTGTTGCGCAAATTCGCAACCCACGCTGAGAGCGGAGAACCAATGCCAGCCGATATGCTGAAACGGCTGTTGGCGGCAGGGACCTATGATATGGGGTTTTCCACGGTGGAATATGTGGCTTCGGCATTGGTTGATCTGGAGTTTCACAATGGGGCAGCCCCGTCTGACCCGATGGTAAAACAGGCCAAGGTTCTGGAAACGCTAGGCATGCCCCACGCCATCCGGATGCGTCACGCCACGCCGCAATTTGCCCATGTATTTTCCGGTGACGGCTATTCCAGCGCCTACTACAGCTATATGTGGAGCGAGGTGATGGATGCCGATGCGTTTCAAGCATTTGAGGAGGCGGGCGGCGCATTTGACCCTGCGATGGCGTCGCTATTGGAAACACATATCTTGTCAGCGGGTGGGTCCAAAGACCCCGAGGAATTATATAAGGCATTTCGCGGGCGGATGCCGGGGGTTCAGGCGCTGCTGAAGGGGCGTGGTTTAGTGTGATGCGGGTGAGGGTCCGAGTTTGATGAGGCTTTGAAGGCGGCAAATCTGAAGCATGGGAATAAGGCGGAGTTTGTTCGGGGAACAGTTCTACTATTCCGGAATAGTAGAGCTGTTTTTGACCATGCAAACATGAAGTAACGCATTGAATTAATTAGAGTTATTATTTCAATCGCAGCCGTTTAAAATAGCGTTGTTCAGCGCACTGGGTCCTGATGAATGATCACGTCACACTGTGGATAGGCCTGCCGGATGGCATGTTTCAATCCGGCACTGATCGCATGGGCATCATTCAGCGATTGGCTCCCGTCCAGTTCCACATGCAGATTGACAAAAACCGTTGAGCCAGCTTGGCGTGTGCGTAGGTCGTGATAGCCGTGCATGCCGGGGTGGGACTTGGCGATGGCTTCGATTCCTGCAATCAGGGCGGGACTGGCTGAGCGATCCATCAAGGCATCCCATGCCCCCTTGCCGATACGCAAAGAACCGATGACCAGCAGGACGGCGGCGCCAAGCGCAACTACGCTGTCGATATAGGGCAGGCCAAATCTGGACGAGGCCCAGAGCGATAGCAGGGCCCCACCGGCGGGCAACAAGTCGCCCAGATAATGTAGGGAATCTGCGGCGACAACGCGGCTGCCGGTTTGACGGGCGACATGGCGTTGCCACAAAACAAGGGCCAGCGTCAGGGCGATCGAGATGGCCATCGCCATCATTCCGCGCCCCTCTGACATCAAGGTTACAGGATCACTGGATAGCAAGCGGCGCACAGCGGCCCAGCCGATCACGCCGCCGGAAATCAGGATGAACACCGATTGCCCAAGGGCGGCCAGATCTTCGGCCGAAGTGTGGCCGAAAGTGTGGTCATCATCCGCCGGACGGGCAGCGTAATAGATCGCGGCCAACGCCCCGAGCGAAACCATGAAATCCAGCGCACTGTCGGCCAGACTTGCTGCAACGGATAGCGATTGCGTGGCGCTATAGGCCCAGAGTTTCAGAGCAACCAGAATAATGGCAACAATGACCGAGGCCAGCCCTGCAGAAAGATTTAGGCGTGTGTTGGACCTGTCCGGTATCTGCGGGGTCATTCCCTGATCTCGTCAGGGCGAACCCCCCATAGGGTTTCTTTTCTGGCCCATCCCCTTTGCCCGCCTGCCTTTAGGCGGCACCAGTCCGGTCCGCATTGACCCAGACGTGCAATCACTCCCATTTCCAGTTGGGCATTCTGCCGCGATTGGGGGTCGGGCTTTGCATAGAGGATCAGCATATCGCGCTCGATAATCACGGTGCGCACGCCTGATAGCAGCGAATAGTGCACCCAGCCGCCTTGCCCGTCGCGGTCTTGCACGCGCCGCCAATGGCCGTATTCGGCAGTGATTTCCAGCGGCATATCACGGCGCTGGAACACCCAGTCGATGCGGTGGGTCAGGCTGGGGCCACGGCGCACGTTGCCCTCAGACGCTTTTAGCGACACAAAACGGGGCAATGGCAGATTGGTCACCGGCCCGCGTTCTTGGGCAAGGGATGTGCCAACCAGCAAGGTTGCGAATATGAATGCGAGGGCTGCTCTGCCTAACATTTGTGATGCCTTTTTTGTCTCAATCGTCGCAGGGTTCTTGTGCCCCGCGTCCTGTTGCGCCACTTTGGCATTAACGCTGCGATTTGGAAAGATAAGGGAGAGCATTATGTCCGCTGAACGTCTGAGTGTTGTTGTGACGCGACGGTTACCCGAGGTGGTCGAGACCCGAATGAAGGAATTGTTCGACGTGGAATTGCGCGAAACTGACGTGCCAATGACCCGCGACGAGATCGTGTCGGCGATGAAACGCGCCGACGTTCTGGTGCCGACATTGACCGATACGGTGGACGCCGGGATGCTGACGCAAGCGGGGGATCAGCTGCGCCTGATTGCCAATTACGGATCAGGCGTGGACCACATTGATGTGCAGACCGCCCGCCAGCGCGGGGTCCTTGTTTCTAACACTCCGGGGGTGGTGACAGAGGACACGGCAGACATGACTTTGGCGCTGATTTTGGCGGTCACCAGACGCATTCCCGAGGGGTTGGCGCTGATGCAGTCGGGGGAGTGGCAGGGGTGGTCGCCGACGGCGCTGATGGGCGGCCGTTTGGGCGGTCGCCGGTTGGGCATTCTGGGCATGGGGCGGATCGGGCAGGCGGTGGCGCGGCGGGCGGCGGCGTTCGGGATGCAGGTGCATTATCATAACCGCAAACGGCTGCATGGCGACATCGAGGCCGAGCTGGAAGCGACCTATTGGGAAAGTCTGGACCAGATGGTGGCGCGGATGGATATCATTTCGATCAACTGCCCGCATACACCGTCGACGTTCCATTTGATGAATGCTAGACGGCTGAAATTAATGAAGAAAAACGCGGTTATTGTGAACACGTCGCGCGGCGAAGTGATTGACGAGAACGCCCTGACACGGATGCTGCGGGCGGGTGATATCGCGGGGGCGGGGCTGGATGTGTTTGAACACGGCACCGAAATTAACCCGCGTCTGCGCGCGTTGAAAAACGTGGTGCTGCTGCCGCATATGGGATCGGCGACCGAGGAAGGGCGGGCCGAAATGGGCGAGAAAGTGATCATCAACATCAAGACATTCGCGGACGGGCACCGGCCACCGGATCAGGTGGTGCCGGGGATGTTTTAGGGACGGATTCGGGTATATGAATTGCATATGATTAGCATATGAATTCCATATGAGGTTTTGAAGGTTTTTGAAGGCGGCGAGATGGAACACAAGACCCTGACCTTCGACTGGAACTGTGTCATTGCGGTCGAAAATAATGAACCTTCTGCAAAAGCCATTAGAAAGTTGATCGGTTTGCACCGTGAGAATGCTATTGAAGTTGCTTTGCTGGCAACATCGGCTTCTGAGAACCTAAGTAAGATGGCCGGATTTCCGGCCACGTATTCTAAGTTTAGTGCGCGGATTGATGAAATAGGGTGGGCTGATCTCCCAGTGCTGTTAACGCCAGGTGTGATTGGCTTAACTTTCATTGGGAGGTGTTTCATAGTAGATTCGAACCGATACAATAAATTGAGTAACGACCTGTGGGAAACCATCTTTCAAAATTTTCCACGGAATCCTAAAGATTATTCCGAAGATAGCAGTGAGCGCGATCAGCGACGTTGGCGCAATGCATGGTGTGATGTCCATTCACTATATACCCATGTTCATTTTAAACGAGATTGTTTTGTCACGCTCAATACTAATGACTTTCAAAATAAGGAAGGTCACCTAAAAGAGCTTGGTTCTGGGGAGATACTCACTCCAATTAAAGCATGTGAATGGGTCTTGGGTTGATGGGGCTCAAATACTGGGTATTGCGCTGGCATTACTGATGTGAAGTAGTGGTATGGGTTGTTGGCTAAGCCTCAGTAAACCGCTGGCAAAGCCGTGGCTCCCAAACACAGAGCAGCCCCGATACGATGTCGGGCGAGGTGAGGCTAGGTTTGGTGCCCCACCAAATCACCCCCCTTGCGTCACACAACCGCCCAATTCCTCTGCGATCCAT
>CAYYOF010000052.1:0-24237 GCA_964473185.1 uncultured Marinosulfonomonas sp.
GGAGTGAATCAGAACTTACACCAAATGTGAATCCTGAATCTCAACAAGCCCTAGGTGGTCTTTTTGGGGAGAGCCATCGGGTATGACTTATAATCATTGTGCTGGAATCTAAAATATCAAGTAATTACAAATGTATATTGCACAGTTGTAATGTAGTTCAGGGAATTTTCACCTGGTAACCAGTCCTTAACTTCTTTGACCCAAACTCATTTTATGAAAATTTATGTTGAAATGTTCTCTTTTTGATCTCATAAGGAAATGAGAACATCAGGTGAACATAGTAGAGATTGCCGCCTTAGCGCGGTTGTGAAATAAGGGACGGGAACAATGGCAACAGCAGATCTTTTGAAAATGAGTGACAAGCGCGATACCGACAAACAAAAGGCGCTCGATTCAGCGCTGGCCCAGATTGAACGCCAGTTTGGCAAGGGCTCGATTATGAAACTGGGCCAAGAGGGGGCGGTGCAGGAAATCGCGGCGACCTCGACCGGATCGCTCGGGCTTGATATTGCTCTTGGCATTGGCGGTATCCCGAAAGGCAGGGTCATAGAAATCTATGGCCCGGAATCTTCGGGCAAGACCACGTTGACATTGCACTGCGTGGCCGAGGCGCAAAAAACCGGCGGTGTTTGCGCCTTTATCGACGCAGAACATGCGCTGGATCCGCTTTATGCCAAAAATCTGGGGGTTAACACGGACGATTTGTTGATCTCGCAGCCCGACACAGGTGAGCAGGCCTTGGAAATCACCGACACATTGGTGCGCTCGGGTGCCGTGAGTATGATTGTTATCGATTCGGTGGCAGCACTGACGCCCAAATCCGAACTGGAAGGTGATATGGGCGATGCCAGCGTTGGCGTTCATGCCCGTTTGATGAGCCAGGCGATGCGCAAGCTGACCAGCTCGATTGCGCGCTCGGGCTGCACGGTAATCTTTATCAACCAGATCCGGATGAAAATCGGCGTGATGTTCGGCAGCCCCGAAACCACAACCGGCGGCAACGCGCTGAAATTCTACGCTTCGGTCCGTCTGGACATTCGCCGCATCGGCGCGCTGAAGGACCGCGAAGAAATTGTTGGCAACGCCACCCGCGTGAAAGTGGTGAAGAACAAAGTCGCGCCGCCGTTCAAACAGGTTGAATTCGACATCATGTATGGCGAAGGCATTTCCAAAATGGGCGAGTTGCTGGACCTCGGGGTTAAAGCCGGCATCGTCGACAAGTCTGGTTCGTGGTTTTCCTATGGGGATGAGCGCATCGGGCAGGGCCGCGAAAACGCCAAAACCTTTCTGAAGGAAAACAGCCGGATGGCCTATGAGATCGAGGATAAAATCCGCGCCGCACATGGGCTTGAGTTTGATATGCCCGAAATCCCTGCCGAACCTTCCGGTGGCGAGGACGTGCTGGAAGCCTGATCCGGAAAATAGAATGCAGATAGAGGAGGGGCCGCGGGCAATATGCCTTGCGGCCTTTATCTTTGTGGACAGGCGCGGCTGGCGGGGATAAACGGGTCTGACCCGAAAAATTTTGCCCAAAGAGCCCGATATGCCAAGCCTGAATGACATCCGAAGCACGTTTCTGAATTACTATGGCAAGCAGGGGCATGAAATATTGCCAAGTTCGCCCCTGGTGCCGCGCAATGATCCGACGCTGATGTTTGCCAATTCCGGCATGGTGCAGTTCAAAAACTTGTTCACCGGCGTTGAAACCCGCGATTACAAACGAGCTGTAACGGCGCAAAAATGTGTGCGGGCGGGCGGCAAACATAATGATTTGGACAATGTCGGCTATACCGCCCGCCACCACACATTTTTCGAGATGCTGGGCAATTTTTCGTTCGGGGATTATTTCAAGGATGATGCGATTGCCTTTGCTTGGGAGTTTCTGACCAAAGAATTGGAAATCAACGCCGAAAAACTGGTGGTGACAGTTTATCACGATGATGACGAGGCCGCGAACCTCTGGAAAAAAGTAGCGGAGTTGCCCGATGACAAGATCATCCGCATCGCAACGGACGATAATTTCTGGTCGATGGGGGCGACGGGGCCGTGCGGGCCGTGTTCGGAAATATTCTATGACCACGGCGATCACATCTGGGGCGGCCCCCCCGGCAGCGCGGATGAGGATGGCGACCGGTTTGTTGAAATCTGGAACCTTGTGTTCATGCAATATGAACAGCTTGAGGATGGCAGCCGCACCGATCTGCCGAACCAGTCGATCGACACTGGTATGGGCATTGAGCGGGTCGCGGCGCTGTTGCAAGGCACGAATGATAATTACGCCACCGACCTGATGCGCAGCCTGATTGAGGCTTCGGCCCATGCGACATCGACTGATCCGGATGGGCCGGGAAAAACCCACCACCGGGTGATCGCGGACCATTTGCGCTCGACTTCGTTTCTGTTGGCGGACGGGGTAATGCCGAGCAATGACGGGCGCGGATATGTGCTGCGCCGGATCATGCGCCGCGCCATGCGACATGCGCATTTGCTGGGCACAAAAGAGCCGTTGATGCACCGTTTGGTGCCGGCATTGGTGCAACAAATGGGTGCGGCCTATCCTGAGTTGGGCCAAGCCCAAGCATTGATCGAGGAAACGCTGCATCAGGAAGAAACCCGTTTCAAACAAACGCTTGATCGGGGTTTGAAGCTGCTAGATGACGAATTGGACGGCCTGCCAGAGGGGGCTGAATTGTCGGGCGAAGCGGCGTTCAAGCTGTATGATACGTTCGGGTTTCCGCTGGATTTGACCCAAGATGCGATGCGTGAAAAAGGCCGCACAGTGGATACCGATGGGTTTGACGCGGCCATGGAAGCGCAAAAAGCCAAGGCTCGCGCGGCATGGTCGGGCACCGGCGAGTCGGCGGATGCTGCGATCTGGTTTGATCTGGCGCAGAAGCACGGGACCAGCGAATTTCTGGGATATGACACGGAAACGGCCGAGGGGCAGATTCTGGCGCTGGTGCAGGATGGTGCGGCGATACAAAGTGTCAAGGCCGGTGACACGGTTCAGATCGTGTTGAACCAGACCCCGTTTTATGGCGAGAGCGGCGGGCAGGTTGGCGATAGCGGCATGCTAAAGGTAGAGGGCGGAACGGCCCGGATCACCGACACCAAAAAAGCGGCAGGCATAGTCATTCATATCGCTGAAATTACCGATGGCGAATTGACCGTCGGGCAGGGGGCGGAGCTATCCGTTGACCATGTAAAACGCAGCGCAATTCGGGCCAACCATTCGGCAACGCACCTGTTGCACGAGGCCCTGCGGCAAGCACTGGGGGATCATGTTTCACAGCGTGGATCGCTGAATGCTGCGGACCGGTTGCGGTTTGATTTCTCGCATGGCAAGGCGCTGGATGCGGCGCAATTGCAAGCGGTCGAGGCCGAAGTGAATGACTATATCCGCCAGAATACCACGGTTGAAACACGGATTATGACGCCGGATGATGCTCGCGGGATCGGGGCGCAGGCGTTGTTTGGCGAGAAATACGGCGACGAAGTGCGCGTGGTGTCGATGGGCACGCAAAACGGCAGCGGCAAGGGCGCAAGCGGCAGCACGTATTCGCTGGAGTTATGCGGCGGCACCCATGTGCGCCAGACCGGCGACATTGGCCTGTTTGCACTGTTGGGCGATAGCGCTTCATCAGCTGGTGTGCGACGGATCGAGGCGCTGACGGGGGCCAAGGCACTGGATTACCTAGCGGGTCAGGAGCGGGCGTTGTCACAGGTTGCGGGGCTTCTTAAGGCACAACCCGCAGAGGTTTCAACGCGGGTCAAGGCGTTGATGAATGAGCGAAAGGCATTGCAGAACGAGGTGGCGCAACTGCGCCGCGAGTTGGCGATGTCGGGTGGTGCCGGACAAGACGCTGCACAAGAATCGCGTGAAATCAACGGGATAAAGTTCATTGCTCAAGTTCTGGAAGGTGTCAGCGGCAAAGATTTGCGCGGGCTGATTGACGAGCATAAGGCACGGATCGGATCGGGCGTGGTTTTACTGATTGCCGATACCGGTGGCAAGGCTGCCGTGGCGGCGGGGGTCAGTGATGATCTGACAAAACAGATTTCGGCAGTGGATATCGTTAAGGCTGCGGTCAGCGAATTGGGCGGTGTCGGCGGCGGCGGTCGGCCTGACATGGCGCAGGGCGGCGGCAAGGATGTTGACAATGCGGCAGCGGCAATCAAGGCTGGCGAAAAAATACTGGAAGGATCATAAAATGGTTGCTTATGCGATGGTGCATATTGATGTGAATGACCCGGATGTTTACGCAAAATATGCGGAACTGGCCGGTCCTGCGGTGGAAAAATACGGCGGCGAGTTTTTGGCCCGTGGCGGCGAGTGTTTCCACATGGAAGGCAAGGGGCGTTCGCGCAATGTGATCATCCGGTTCAAGGATATGGAAACGGCAAAAACATTTTACCACTCGCCAGAATATCAAGAGGCGCTGTCTTATGGGCTGAGATCGGCGGACCGGGAGTATACGTTTGTTGAAGGTGTCTGAATTCATATACTAATCAACAAAAAAGGCTGGACCATCTGATGATGGTCCGGCCTTTTTGTTATGTCATTACGACTTAGCTACCTGAACGCGCCGCCCGTTTACGCTCGTGCGGGTCCAGATGGCGTTTGCGCATCCGAACCGCATTTGGCGTGACTTCGACCAGCTCGTCGTTGTCGATATAGGCAATGCTTTCTTCCAGTGACAGGGTGATCGGCGTGGTCAGGCGCACGGCCTCGTCGGTGCCCGATGCCCGCACGTTGGACAGTTTTTTGCCCTTCAGCGGGTTCACTTCCAGATCGTTTTCACGGGTGTGTTGGCCAATGATCATGCCGGTGTAAACCTGCTCTTGTGCGCCGATAAACATGCGGCCGCGATCCTCGAGGTTAAACAGCGCATAGGCAACTGACACGCCGTTTTCCATCGAAATCAGAACGCCAGAGCGACGGCCCGGGATGCTGCCCTTATGCGGTGCCCATTCGTGGAACACACGGTTCAGGACACCTGTGCCGCGCGTGTCGGTCATGAATTCACCGTGATAGCCGATCAGACCGCGCGATGGCACATGCGCAATGATGCGGGTTTTGCCCACACCTGCCGGTTTCATCTCGGCCAACTGGCCTTTGCGCACGCCAGTCAGTTTTTCGATCACCGCACCGGAGTATTCGTCATCCACATCAATGGTGACTTCCTCGACTGGTTCGCATTTTACCCCGTCGATGTCCTGAAACAGAACCTGCGGGCGCGAGATTGACAGCTCGAAACCCTCGCGGCGCATGTTTTCGACCAGAACACCCATTTGCAATTCGCCTCGACCAGCGACCTCGAACGCATCACCCCCGGGGGTGTCGGTAACTTTAATCGCGACGTTGCTTTCGGCTTCTTTCAGCAACCGGTCACGAATGACGCGGCTTTGCACTTTTTTGCCGTCACGGCCGGCCAGTGGGGAATCATTGATGCCAAAGGTCACCGAGATGGTCGGTGGATCAATCGGTTGGGCCGCAATGGCCGTGTCGACATCCAGCGCACAGAGCGTGTCGGCCACCGTGGTGACGGACATGCCTGCGATTGAAACGATGTCGCCAGCCTCGGCCAGATCAATGGCTTTTTGCTCAAGCCCGCGGAAGGCGAGGATTTTGGTGACACGGAACTGCTCGATCTTGGTGCCGTCGCGGTTCAACCCTTTGATGGTTTCGCCAACTTTCAAGGTGCCGGTTTCCACCCGACCCGTCAGCAAGCGGCCAATGAACGGGTCAGCGCCAAGCGTAGTGGCCAGCATTGAAAATGGTGCATCCCGGTTTTCGGCTTGTTTGGGGGCGGGGACGTGCTCGACGATCAGATCAAACAGCGCATCCAGGTTTTCGCGCGGCCCGTCCAGTTCTACATCAGCCCAGCCGGAACGACCGGAGGCATACATCGCGGGGAAATCCAGCTGCTCGTCGGTGGCATCCAGATTGGAGATCAGGTCGAACACTTCGTCAAGCGCGCGGTCAGGCTCAGCGTCGGATTTATCAACCTTGTTCAGCACCACGATCGGGCGCAGCCCCAAAGCAAGCGCTTTGCTGGTTACAAATTTGGTTTGCGGCATTGGCCCCTCTGCCGCATCCACCAGCAGCACAACACCATCAACCATCGACAGGATGCGTTCCACCTCGCCGCCGAAATCAGCGTGGCCCGGCGTGTCGACGATGTTAATGCGCATACCTTTCCATTCCACCGATGTGGGTTTGGCGAAAATGGTAATGCCGCGCTCGCGCTCCAGATCATCGCTGTCCATAGCGCGCTCAACGGTGGCTTCGTTTTCACGATAGACACCGGATTGCTTCAGCATTTCGTCCACAAGGGTGGTTTTGCCGTGGTCAACGTGGGCGATAATAGCGATATTTCGCATGTCCATAAGATTAGCCTTTTTGGGATGTTTGAGCGCCGCTTACCCTGCTTGGGGTGCAATTGAAAGCCCTAAGCGGGTGGAAGGCATGAAAAAGGGCAGGGGTGTGTGCCCCCGCCCTGATTTTTATGTTTGAACGTGGTTAAGCGGCTACATCGCCTTGTTCAGATTGGTGTCAATCGCCTCAAGGAAACCCTCGGTGGTCAGCCATTTTTGCTCAGGGCCAACCAGCAGCGCCAGATCTTTGGTCATTTGGCCGCTTTCGACCGTATCAACGACCACGCGCTCCAGCGTATTTGCGAAGTCCATCAACTGCGTGTTGTTGTCCAGCTTGGCGCGGTGTTTCAGACCACCGGTCCATGCATAGATCGACGCGATCGAATTGGTCGAGGTTGCTTCGCCTTTTTGGTGCTGGCGATAGTGGCGGGTGACGGTACCGTGCGCCGCCTCGGCTTCGACGATTTTGCCATCCGGCGTCATCAATTTAGAAGTCATCAGACCAAGTGAGCCGAAGCCCTGCGCCACCGTATCCGACTGCACGTCGCCATCGTAGTTTTTGCAGGCCCAGACATATTTGCCGGACCATTTCATCGCGGCGGCCACCATATCGTCGATCAGGCGGTGCTCGTAGGTGATGCCTTTTTTGGCGAAATCCTCAGCGAATTCGGCGTCGAATATTTCCTGAAACAGGTCTTTGAAGCGGCCATCATAGGCCTTCAGAATGGTGTTTTTGGTCGACAGGTAGACCGGCCAGCCAAGGTTCAAGCCATAGTTCAGCGAGGCGCGGGCGAAATCACGGATTGAATCGTCGCGATTATACATGCTCATGAACACCCCTGCGCTGGGGGCGTCATAAACGTCTCGTTCGATTACGGTGCCATCTTCACCGACGAATTTCATCGACAGTTTACCGGGGCCGGGGAACAGAAAATCGGTGGCTTTGTATTGGTCACCAAAGGCGTGCCGCCCGATTACAATCGGGTCGGTCCAGCCGGGTACAAGGCGCGGCACGTTTTTACAAATGATCGGGGCGCGGAAAATCGTGCCGCCCAGAATGTTGCGGATGGTGCCGTTCGGGGAACGCCACATCTTTTTCAGGCCGAATTCCTCGACCCGTTGCTCATCCGGTGTGATGGTCGCACATTTGACGCCAACGCCGTATTTCTGGATCGCGTGCGCCGCGTCAATGGTGATCTGATCATCAGTGTCGTCACGGGATTTCATGCCCAGATCGTAGTATTTCAGATCAATATCCAGATAGGGCAGGATCAGTTTCTTTTTGATGAAATCCCAGATGATGCGGGTCATTTCATCGCCGTCGAGTTCGACAACGGGGTTTTCTACCTTGATCTTGGACATGAGGTTCTCCGGTTCAGTTGGATTCGGTTGTATGCGTCATAGCGCAGAATGCTGCGTCTGGAAAGATGGTATGCGATTGTATACTTAAGACATGCAGACACTTGGATAATGGCCAGCACCACTTTGACAGATCGATCAGGTGCCCGTGGGTGATTTCATTTTCTTATCCAGATAAACGCGGGCGCGTTTGTCGGCTTTGCGCACGCGGATCGCGGTCAGGAACGCTTCTTGTGTGGTGATCGAATCCGCACCCAGAATTTCGGCGACCTGATCAACGACCTTATCGTCACCGGTTTGTTCTTCGGCCTTTAGCGCGTCAACGGCCAACGCGTCGGCCAGATCCTCTACGATACCCATGTCAGTCTACCTTGTGGTTTCGGTCAGGCGGCGGCGCACATAGGTTTCGACATTGCCTTGCAGCGTGTCCATGTGTTCATCCTCAAAGAAGTGGCCGGAGCCCTCGATTTCCTGATGGGTGATGGTGATGCCTTTTTGCTCGTGCAGCTTTTCAACCAGAATATCGGTGTCTTGCGGCGGGGCGACGCGGTCGGCGGACCCGTTGATGATCAGACCCGAGGCCGGACAAGGTGCCAAGAAGCTGAAGTCATACATGTTGGCAGGCGGTGAGACCGAGATAAAGCCGGTGATTTCAGGGCGGCGCATCAACAGTTGCATACCGATCCACGCGCCGAACGAAAATCCGGCGACCCAGCAATGTTTGGAATTCGGGTTCAGGGTTTGCAGATAATCCAGCGCCGATGCCGCATCCGACAATTCACCAATACCCTGATCATATTCACCTTGCGACCGTCCCACGCCACGGAAATTGAACCGCAACACGGTGAACCCCATATTGTAAAACGTGTAGTGCAGGTTATAGACCAGACGATTGTTCATCGTGCCGCCAAACTGCGGGTGCGGGTGCAAAACGATGGCAATCGGCGCGTCTTTGGCCTTTTGCGGGTGATAGCGGCCTTCGATGCGCCCCTCGGGGCCGGGAAAGATGACTTCGGGCATGTGTTGTCCTTATATTATTGGGCGCGTTGACTGAACTCATCAGGCACCATAGACCATTCCATAATCAGCGGATGCTGGTAGCGGGTTATGGTCGAAGTAAGCGCACAACCTGCGGACGTCAATGTTTTTGGGGGTTTAAGGCGATGAAACTGAGCACAAAAGGCCGATATGCAATGGTTGCGCTGGCAGATCTGGCGATTCAGCCCGGCGATGCGCTGGTATCCTTGGCGGAAATTTCGGCCCGACAGGATATTTCGTTGCCGTATCTGGAACAGTTGTTTGTGAAATTGCGCCGTGCTGATCTGGTCGAGTCCGTGCGCGGGCCCGGGGGCGGATACCGGCTGACCTGTCCGCCAGCCGAAATCCGTATATCGGATGTGATGTGTGCGGTGGACGAGACAGTTTCGGCGATGCACACGGGCGCTGGGGCCAAGGGTGGTGCATCGGGATCACGGGCGCAATCCATGACCAACCGGTTGTGGGAAGGGCTGTCGGCGCATGTTTATGTGTTTTTACACCAAACACGGCTGTCGGATGTGATCGAGAACGAGTTGACCCCTTGTCCGGCGGTTCCTGTACTGTTCGAGGTTGTGGACGAAAAGTGAGGCGTTGCGCCGCGCTGACGCGCGTCGCCCCAAGCGTTTTACCCCCTGCGGGGCCAAAACACGGTAGCCTGCGTAAGCGGGTATTTTTAGCAAGAAGAAGAGGTGAGATGGTGAGAACCTATCTGGACTGGAATGCGACCACGCCTTTGCGCGATGAGGCGCGGCTGGCGATGATTGCGGCGATGGATGTGGTGGGGAACCCGTCTTCGGTGCATTTTGAGGGGCGTGCGGCACTGTCGATTATCGAGCGGGCGCGGGGCCAGATTGCGGCGGCGTTTGGAGCGGACGGGGCGGATGTGATTTTCACCGCCAGCGCGACCGAGGCCGCGGCATTGGCAATGGCGGGGCGAGGTCTGCATTGTGGCGGGATCGAGCATGACGCGGTGGCGGCATGGGCCGAGGCGGATTTGGTGGTGGATGCGCAAGGGCGGGTTGCTGTGGCCGATCCGGCGGTGACGGCATTGCAGGCGGCCAATAGCGAAACCGGTATATTGCAGGAATTGCCCGAAGGGTTGGCGTTGACGGACGCCACGCAAGCCTTTGGCAAAATCCCGTTTGCGTTCAACTGGTGCGGCGCGGATATGGCGCTGATTTCGGCGCATAAGCTGGGCGGACCCAAGGGTGTGGGCGCATTGGTGGTGAAACGGGGCAGCGACATAGCGGCGCAGGTTCGCGGTGGCGGGCAGGAAATGGGCCGACGCGCGGGCACCGAGAACGTCATAGGAATAGCGGGGTTTGGCGCTGCAGCCGAGGCGGCGACACGGGATTTGGCCAATGGAATCTGGGACGAAGTTGCCGAAATTAGAAAGATTCTAGAAATAATGCTGGCAGAATCAGAAAAAGAGACTATTTTTGTCGGGAATGAGGTCGCGCGGCTTCCGAATACATCCTGTTTTGCTGTTCCGGCTTGGAAAGGCGAGACGCAAGTGATGCAGATGGACCTTGCCGGGTTTGCGGTTTCGGCTGGATCGGCCTGCTCAAGCGGCAAGGTGCGGCCGAGCCGGGTTTTGCAGGCGATGGGGTTCGATGACGAGATTGCAGCCTGCGCGATCAGGGTTTCGATTGGCCCATTGACGACAAAGGACGATGTAACGCGCTTTGCCAAAGCATGGCGCGGACAGTTGGAAAAATTCAAAGCGCGGCGGGCGTAAAAGGAAAATTTGATGGCGGCGACGAGCGAAATGATAGCCAAAGACGACGTTGAGGAAGAAACCGTTGATGCGGTGCGCAGCCTTGCTGATAATTACAAATACGGCTGGGAAACCGATATCGAGATGGAATACGCGCCCAAGGGTGTGAACACCGATATCGTGCGGCTGATTTCCGAAAAGAACGAGGAGCCGGAATGGATGCTGGAATGGCGTCTGGCGGCGTTCGAGCGTTGGGGCAAGTTGAAAGAGCCGACATGGGCGATGGTGAATTACCCCGATATCGACTTTCAGGACATCTATTATTACGCGCGACCCAAGTCGATGGAAGTGAAACCAAAGTCGCTGGACGAGGTCGATCCGAAGCTGTTGGCGACTTACGAGAAGCTGGGTATTCCGCTGCGTGAGCAAATGATTTTGGCGGGCGTCGAGGGGGCTGAAGGTGCTCCTGCCGAGGGGCGCAAAGTGGCGGTGGATGCTGTGTTTGACTCTGTGTCTGTGGGCACGACCTTCCAGAAGGAATTGGCCGAAGCGGGGGTGATTTTCTGCTCGATCTCGGAAGCGATCCGCGAGCATCCCGAACTGGTGAAAAAATATCTGGGCACGGTTGTTCCGGTATCTGACAACTTTTACGCCACCCTGAATTCGGCGGTGTTTTCGGACGGATCATTTGTTTATATTCCGCCTGGCGTGCGCTGCCCGATGGAGCTGTCGACCTATTTCCGCATCAATGCCGAAAACACCGGCCAGTTTGAACGCACCCTGATCATTGCCGATAAAGGCAGCTATGTCAGCTACTTGGAGGGCTGCACTGCCCCCAAACGCGATGTGGCACAACTGCATGCGGCGGTGGTGGAGATTGTCATTCTGGAGGACGCCGAGGTGAAATATTCCACGGTGCAAAACTGGTATCCTGGGGACGAGAACGGCAAGGGCGGGATTTATAATTTCGTCACCAAGCGGGCCGATTGCCGTGGAGACAACGCCAAAATCATGTGGACTCAGGTCGAGACCGGATCAGCTGTGACGTGGAAATATCCAAGCTGTATTTTGCGCGGCGATGGCAGTCAGGGCGAGTTTTACTCGATCGCTATCACCAACAATTACCAGCAGGCCGATACCGGCACCAAAATGGTACATCTGGGGGCCAATACCAAATCGCGGATTGTCTCCAAAGGGATTTCGGCGGGCCATGCGCAGAACACCTATCGCGGGCTGGTTTCGATGCACCCGAAGGCGCAGAATTCGCGCAATTATACCCAGTGTGACAGCCTGCTGATCGGCGATAAATGTGGGGCGCATACGGTGCCTTATATCGAGGTTAAGAATAACTCTAGCCGCGTGGAGCATGAGGCGACGACGTCCAAGGTGGATGACGAGCAGATGTTCTATTGCCGTCAGCGCGGCATGGGCGAGGAAGAAGCGGTGGCGTTGATCGTCAACGGGTTCGCCAAGGAAGTGCTGCAAGCCCTACCGATGGAATTTGCGATGGAAGCGCAGGCGCTGGTGGCAATTTCGCTGGAAGGGTCAGTGGGTTAATCAATGCGCTCTCACCCTGATGGAACACACCGACATAGGGTTACCTTTAAGG
This sequence comes from uncultured Marinosulfonomonas sp., assembly GCA_964473185.1. GTDB lineage: Bacteria > Pseudomonadota > Alphaproteobacteria > Rhodobacterales > Rhodobacteraceae > Profundibacter. Next base: position 12,102 of record CAYYOF010000052.1, read on the forward strand.
GTGCTGGGACCGCCTATGTTGATACGGCGACAAAGAGGTTGCTGAGTGTTGGTGCCAAATGGTTCATGCTGATTGGGATTCCATCAGGGGTGTTTTGTGCAATGCTTGTCGCAAAAGAACCTTGGATCGGATTTCTAGCGGGCTATGCGGGCGGCGGGATTGTTGGTCAGGTTGGTGGAATGATCTACGCAAGCCTGACGAACACAGACAAGCACCGCGCACAAGAAGCCAAAAACTCAAAAGAACAGTGGAATGAAGAGAGAAAAATGTTAAATATCAAAAATCTACACGTCAAACTTGAAGAAGAAGATAAGCAGATCCTCAAAGGGGTTGATCTGGAAATTGGCGCAGGGGAAGTGCATGCGATCATGGGTCCGAACGGGTCGGGGAAATCGACCCTGTCTTATGTGTTGTCAGGGCGTGCCGGTTATGAGGTGACGCAGGGCACCGCGACTTTGCTGGACCAGGATTTGCTGGATATGGAGCCGGAAGAACGCGCCGCTTTGGGGCTGTTTTTGGCATTTCAATATCCGGTTGAAATTCCGGGTGTCGGTAACATGACATTCCTGCGCACGGCGGTAAATTCGCAACGCAAAATGCGGGGCGAGGCGGAATTGTCGGCAGGTGAGTTCCTGAAAGACATCCGCGCCAAGGCGAAATCGTTGAAAATTGACGCCGAAATGTTGAAGCGTCCGGTCAATGTCGGCTTCTCGGGCGGCGAGAAAAAGCGCAACGAGATTTTGCAAATGGCGATGCTGGAGCCAAAGATGTGCATTCTGGATGAAACCGATTCCGGTCTGGATGTGGACGCGATGAAACTGGTGGCCGAGGGGGTGAACGCGCTGCGGTCCGAAGGGCGATCCTTTCTGGTTATCACGCATTATCAACGGCTTCTGGACCATATCAAACCCGATGTTGTGCATATTATGGCGGACGGTAAAATCATTAAATCTGGCGGCCCTGAACTGGCGCTGGAAGTTGAAAACTACGGTTATGCCGATCTGTTGGCGGAGGTTGCCTGATGGAGGCTGCTCGAAAATCAGCGCAGGCGCGATTGCAGGCGATGGGCCTGCCGCAGCGCCGTGATGAATACTGGAAATACACCCGCCCTGATCTGTTAACCACCGATGATGTGGCACCGGCAGAGTTGTTGATCCTTGACGAAGCACCACTGTTTGACACGGTGGAGCGTTTAAAAATCGTCTTTGTCGACGGGGTGTATGATGCGGATGCGTCTGATGATCTGTCGATGGACGGGATCGAGATTTCACAACTAAAAGAGGCGCCTGACTGGGCACAGAGCCTATACGGGGTGCTTGAAGAAAACGGGCAAACGCCGGTTAAACGCCCATTGGCCGCATTGAACAGCGCCAAGGCGACGCAGGGGATTGTGATCCGTGCTTTCGGTAAAGCAAGTAAACCAGTTAGTCTGATTTATGTAAGAAAATCAGACGTATCTGACGTGATGCTACACCATGTTATCCGTGTTGAAAAAGGCGCTGACCTGACCATTCTGGAAAACGGCCCCGCAGCGGCACGGCTGAATACGGTGATGGAAGTGGACATTGCCGATAAGGGCGCGTTCCACCATGTGCGCGCCATGGGACGGGACCATGAACGCCGTGCGGCGACGCATATTTTCGGGCGTCTGGGCCATGAGAGCACCTTCAAAAGTTTCACCATGACGGTGAACGGCAAGCTGACCCGCAACGAAGTGGTTCTGGAATTAACCGGCAATGATGCCAAAGCCCATATCGCGGGGGCTGCGATGGGGGATGGTGATTTTCTGCATGACGACACCGTGTTCATTACCCATGACAGCCTGAATTGCGAAAGCCGTCAGGTGTTCAAAAAGGTGCTGCGCAACGGGGCGACCGGTGTATTTCAGGGTAAAATTCTGGTCAAGGCAGGGGCGCAGAAAACCGATGGTTTCCAGATGAGCCAATCCTTGCTGCTGGATGGCGACAGCCAGTTTTACGGCAAACCCGAGCTGGAGATTTACGCCGACGATGTTCTGTGCAGTCACGGATCAACCACCGGTGCAATTGATGACGAGGCGATGTTCTATTTGCAATCGCGCGGCGTGAGCAAGACCGAGGCGCAAGACCTGCTGGTGCTGGCGTTTCTGGATGCCGCCGTGGACGAGATCGAGGATGCGGTTATCGCTGACGACATCCGTTCGCGTCTAGAGGGTTGGCTGGCCCGTCGGCGCGACTGATCATGTCGGCAACGGGCGATATCCTGCAAAGTTACCGCGCCCCGCGTGTGGTGATACGCCGTCATCTGGACCGTGGCGTGAACGAGGGCCGGGTTTTTATATTCCTTGTCGGGGCCTGCTTTCTGGTGTTCATCGCCCAGTGGCCGCGTCTGTCCCGCGAGGCCTACCTGGACGCATCAATCCCGCTGGATGCACGGCTCGGCGCGGCATTGCTGGGCTGGCTTTTCATCGCACCGCTGTTCTTTTACGCGATGGCTGGCGTTAGCTATTTCTTCGCGCGCATCATGGGCGGGCAGGGCACATCATACGGTGCGCGACTGGCGCTGTTCTGGTCGCTGCTGGTGGTGACGCCGCTTTGGTTGTTGCAAGGGCTGGTCGCGGGTTTTATTGGTGAAGGGCCGCAACTGACAGCGGTCGGTGTGCTGCTTTTGGGTGCATTTGGCTGGGTCTGGATCAATTCGCTGATCGAGACCCAATCGGCAATAAAGGACGACTAAAGATGTATGATGTTGAGCAAATTCGCGGTGATTTTCCGATCCTTTCCCGCCAGGTAAACGGCAAGCCGCTGGTCTATCTGGACAACGGAGCATCTGCCCAGAAACCCCAAGTGGTGATTGATGCTATTACGCGCGGATATTCCGAAGAATATGCCAATGTTCACAGGGGGTTGCATTACCTTTCTAATCTAGCCACAGATAAATACGAGGCCGTGCGCGGCACTATTGCGCGGTTCCTGAATGTGGCGGACGAGAACGAAATTATCCTGAATTCCGGCACCACCGAGGGCATCAATATGGTCGCCTACGGCTGGGCGATGAACAACCTGCAAGCGGGTGACGAAATCATCCTGTCGGTGATGGAACACCACGCCAATATCGTGCCGTGGCATTTTTTGCGCGAGCGGATGGGCGTGGTGCTGAAGTGGGTCGACATTGACGCGCTGGGGGATCTGGATCCGCAAAAGGTGCTGGATGCGATCACCGATAAAACCCGCCTGATTGCCGTCACTCACATGTCCAATGTTCTGGGCACGGTGGTCGATGTGAAATCCATTTGTGACGGGGCACGGGCGCGGGGTGTTCCTGTGCTGGTCGATGGATCACAAGCCACGGTGCATATGCCGGTCGATGTCACCGATCTGGGCTGTGATTTCTACCCGATTACCGGTCACAAGCTGTATGGACCCTCGGGGTCCGGTGCGATTTATGTGCGAGCCGAGCGTATGGCCGAGATGCGCCCCTTTATGGGCGGCGGCGATATGATCGACGAGGTGACCCGCGATGTTGTCACCTATAACAAGCCGCCGATGATGTTCGAGGCTGGCACGCCCGGCATCGTGCAGACCATCGGGTTTGGTGTGGCGCTGGACTATATGATGGGGCTGGGGATGGAAAGCATCGCCGCCCACGAGCGCATATTGCGCGATTATGCCCGCAGCCGGCTAGACGGGTTGAACTGGCTGAATGTGCAGGGGCAATCGGCCACCAAGGGCGCGATATTCTCGTTCACCATGCAGGGGGCGGCGCATGCGCATGACCTATCGACCGTGCTGGACAAAAAGGGCATCGCGGTGCGGGCAGGGCACCACTGTGCACAGCCATTGATGGAGCATCTGGGGGTTGTGGCCACCGCACGGGCGTCATTCGGGCTGTATAATACAAAGGCCGAGGTCGATGTGTTGATCGACGCGCTGGAATTATGCCACGAGCTGTTTGCCTGAATATGGGCAAAACCTCGCTTCATTGCTTATAATAATTCTAAACTTGACCTAAATCAAAGAATATCCCGCAGGAATTGTATTCAATTACCTGAATGTGGTGCGCGATCCGCTAAACATGACCACGTAGGGGGATATTATGATGATCGATACGACTCGAAATGGTCTAGCTGGGCTTTGCATTTTGCTGGCCTCGGCCTTTGGCGCGCCCGCCCAAGAACAATCGACAGCGCAGTCCATCGTGGCGGCAACGTCGCCTGCGGGCACAGGCAGCACGGCGGATCATACGAAATTCCCGATCCTGCAGCGTGAATTCACCTCTGGCCCCGAAGTCACCGCGGCCTGTTTGACCTGCCACACCGAGGCGGATGACCAGATGATGCACTCGATCCACTTCAAATGGGAGTTTGACAATCCTCGCACCGGACAGCATCTGGGCAAAAGCGTTGTGGTCAATTCGTTCTGCGGCAATGTGGCTGGAAACGAGCCGCGCTGCACATCGTGCCATGCCGGTTATGGCTGGGATGACATGTCACAGCCACCGCCACGCCAGTCCACGGTTGGCACGGGTTGGGACATCACCTTGCCACGGCCAACGCCCGCATCTGGGCAAAATAATGCCGTCGATTGTCTGGCCTGTCACGATAGGTCCGGCCAATACACCAAGGCCGCGACCCTGTCGGGCCACCCGCCAATGAGCCCCGTGCCGGAAGGTCTGAAAACCATCACCGGTGCCGATGCATGGGCCGTTGACTTGAAACAAGCCGCGCAAAGCGTTGGTATGCCGGGGCGTGAAAACTGCGGCAATTGCCACTTTTACGGCGGCGGCGGCGATAATGTGAAGCACGGTGATCTGTCCTCGGCGCTGTATAACCCGACCAAAGAGGTCGATGTGCATATGGCGACGGACGGGTTGAACTTTACCTGTTCCACCTGTCACGTCACCGATAAACATACATGGGCCGGCAGCCGCTATGATGTGCTGGCGTCTGACCCACATGGCACTGGTAAACCCGGCGAGCGGCGCGATGTGGCGACTTGCGAGTCATGCCACGGCAACGAGCCGCATCCGGTTGGGGGCAATCCGTTGCTGGTGGCAAAGGGGCTGAAGCTGAACGATCACACTAATAAGATCGCCTGCCAAACCTGCCACATCCCCGAATTTGCCCGCGGCGGCGTTGCGACCAAAACCCTGTGGGATTGGTCCACCGCTGGCCAACTGGACGATGGCAAAATGATAAAGCGCCATGAATACACCCAGTCAGATGGCAAAGAACTGCACACCTACCTGTCCACCAAAGGCGACTTTGACTGGGGCGAAAACGTGGTGCCGTTCTATAGCTGGTTCAACGGGCAGATCGAATACACCTTGGCCGACGCCATCATTGACCCCAGCCAGACGGTTGAAATTAACCGTATCGGCGGAGTGCAAGGCGAGGAGGGCGCGCGGATCTGGCCGTTCAAGCGGATGATCGGACGGCAAGCCTATGACAGCGGCAACAACAAACTGGCCTATAGCCACGTTTGGGGGCCGGAAACCGACACCGCGTTCTGGACCAACTTTGACTGGGCCAAAGCGGTCGAGGCAGGGATGAAGGCAGCCGGACAAGAGTACTCCGGCGAATACGGTTTTGTGGACACGCATATGTATTGGCCGATCACCCATATGGTCGCGCCTGCGACTGAAGCGCTGGACTGCAAGTCCTGCCACGCCAAGGACGGGCGACTGGAGGGGCTGACAGGGTTCTACATGCCCGGTCGTGATCCGTTTTCCTATGCAGGGATGCTGGGAATGTTGATGGTTGCGGGCACGCTGTTCGGTGTCATCGGCCACGCGCTGTTGCGCAAATTCGTAAAAAAATCCGGAGGTGCAAGCCATGAGTAAGCGTCAGGTCAAAGTCTATCCACGGTTTGAACGCCTATGGCACTGGTCACAGGTTCTGCTGATCATGGCGTTGTTGTTCACCGGATTGGGGCTGAACGGGTTGCACGGGGTGATCCCGTTTGGACCCGCCGTGATGATCCACACCATCGCTGCACTGGCGCTGCTGGCGCTGTGGGTTTTTGCCACCTTCTGGCTGTTCACCACCGGCACATGGCGCCAATTCGTGCCGACGCTGGACGGGTTGGTCGAGGTGATCAAATTCTACGGCTGGGGTGTGTTTCATGGCGAACAGCATCCGCATAAAAAGGTGATCTGGCGCAAGCACAATCCGCTACAGGTTCTGGCATATTTCGGTCTGAAAATGGCAATCTTCCCGTTGGTCTGGAGCACCGGAATTCTGTATATGACCTATAATTTCTGGGAACATCTGCCAAATGCCGGTTTCTACATGAACATCATTGCCAACCTGCATTTGCTGGCGGGCTACATCGTGGCGGCGTTTATCATCGTGCATCTGTATCTGCTGACCATCGGGTCGGGTTTTCGCGCCCATGTAAAGCCGATGATCACGGGGTACGAGGATATCAACCTGACGCCCGAACAAGAGGCCTATCTGGAAGAGAGCGAGCCGTGGCGCCTGAAATCCAAAGAGGGCTGAGGCCGGATTCTCAAAGATAGGCCCGCTCGAATTCGATCAAACGCTGCTTGCGCCAGAGACCACCACCATAACCGGTTAGCGCACCGTCTGCGCCGATCACACGGTGGCACGGCACAACCAGCGCGATCTGGTTGGCCCCGTTGGCGAGGGCAACAGCGCGGGTGGCGGTGGGCCTGCCGATTTGCGTCGCAACCTCGCCATAACTGCGGGTCAGGCCTGCGGGAATGGTTTGCTAAGCCAACAGAAAATGAACTAAGAAGGTGTCTAGGAAACTAAGGGCTATTCATATGGTTTTGGAGTTAGACGATGGCAAAAATTTTGCGCCTCCCACGCACACCTTGGCGAATCGTAAAAGACGAGGCCCACGAAATTCAAGCAAAGTTATCTAAATTTTAAGGTCAACCTCTAGGAATGCAAACTGATCTGATGCTCGATGGGAAAAAGGTCATTTTTATTCACAACCCTAAATCAGGTGGGACCTCGCTGGGGCGCTTTCTTAATGTGAAAAGGCGAACACACACCTTCCCAAAAGACACATTGCGCGAAAAATACTGGGTAAACAGCTTCTCAATTGTCGTGGTGCGGGAACCATTTGAACGTTTTCTGTCTTGCTACTATGATAAAGTACTTCGTCCAAACGATAACGGTCTCACAAAACGCTATGGCAGAATAATAAAGGACCTATCCCCATTTGAGTTTCTGGAAGTGTTAATCGAGAACCCGAAACATGCTGGCCCTCAGTCTAACTGGACGCATTTCCCGTCAATCGCGAAGCCACATGCTGACTTGATATTAAAGTTTGAAGAAATAGCGAAATGGAAGGAAGAGCTGTTAGGCTTGGGCCTTCAAGTTCAAGACAGATCCCTTTCCCACCACAACAAAAGTGAACGCTCAACTTCTAATCACCTAGACCGCCTGAACATTGGTCCAGAGGATTTCAAATTGCTCCAACAAAACGTACAGCGTGTTTATGCAAACGACTATGAGCTATATGGGTATAGATGAATAGCTTGCGTTGCCGATCAAGAAGGCAAAGCGAACAGGCTTTTTGTCTGCAAATGGGCTAGAACTGCGTATATGTGGTGTTCCAGTTCGATTAGGAGTGGAGATTTTGATTTTTAAAAAAGAATTTAGAATGTGCTTCAAAACAATTAATTTATGCATTATGAAACATTTTGAAGAAGGTTAGAATTGGCGAGAAATTGACGAGGTTAAAAATGGTCCCCGACCGATTTCGTAAGTATATGATTTCTCTCAATAAATAACTGGCACCCGTAGCTCAGCTGGATAGAGCGCTGCCCTCCGAAGGCAGAGGTCTCGCGTTCGAATCGCGACGGGTGCACCATTTCACACTTTTTTGTAGAAACTCCAAAAAATTCAAATGGAACAGACACTTGCGGCGTTCGAAGTCCTGTTTTGCGTGAGTATGCAATTCTCTCTGAAAATGCCAGTCTCAGCACTGTTCTCTTGAGTGATAACTCACCAGAAGCCCATATATTCCAAGGGTTTGAGATAAATTTCAACGATAGTTCGAACATTTCGCTAAAGCTATGCACTGGTTTGCCGAAATTTTGCAGTTTTTCGTCCAATACCAGCTTTTTGCTTTCAAGATCACCAATACGATTTTCTAAAGCTGAAACAGTGGTTGCGTTTGTCAGAGTCATGATTTTATCCAGTGTGCTATCAATTTGACTATCTAGAAGCAGCTTTTGTTTGCGCAACTCGTCTTTGCCTGCATCCATTTGGGTTTTGCGTTGCTCCCAAGCATCAGAGAACATGGACTTCATGATTTCGAACAGCCCTTTGGACGGCTTCATAGAGCGCAACAGCTCCTCAAACGCACCTTCAAGCACGTCACGTCGGATCGACTTGCGGTGGCTCTCACAGCCCTTGGTTTTACACAGATAATACGGATGCTTGACGCCGGTGCTACTGGTTGACCAACAGGCGGTGTATGGATTGTCACAATCGGCACAAACCACAGCCCCGCGCAGGGGAAAGTCCTTATTTATATCCTTGCGAGCGGGCGCATTGGATTGGGATTTGCGGCGGTCCTGAATTTTCTGGAATGTCTCAAAGTTGATTAGCCCCTCGTGCTGAGCCTTGCGCAATGAGATGCCCCATTTGGGGTTGTCGATATATCCAGCATAAATCGGACGGTTCAAAATGTCCGTCACCTTTTGCTGGCGCACCTGATCATTGGGCAGGTCTTTTGGAAACAAAGGTTGGCTTTCAAAAAAGCGCTTTACTTCCACTTGGGTTTGAAACCGGCCAGAGGCATAACCCTCAAGCCCTTCTTGGATGATGGATGCAATGGGTTAGCGTACCTTGAATAACTGTATCCAAAGGAATAATGCCTTTTTCCCCTTCGGAATTAATCTTCTTCCATTCAGAAAAATGCTCCCATTCCGAGGTCATAGTCCCGAGGCGGGCTTTAGAGCCGTTAGAGACAATAATAAATGCATTGAATAAGAATAATTGAGGGATAGCATCCTTATAATGGCGAATATTGTCTGTGAAGCCGTTAATCAGGCTTTTGTGAGAGGCTTTAAGTTCAATCAGCACAACAGGCAGGCCATTAATAAATGCAACCATATCAGCGCGGCAATTATACATTTCTCCCGAGACTTTGAACTGGCGGACAATCAAGAAATCATTGGCGCTGGCATCGTTCCAATTAATAATGCGCACAGTCTCTTCTTGATCAATACCGTTTTCATCCTTGTAATCGACTAGCACACCGTCTTTTAAGAGCTTATAAATAGCATGATTGGCATTAATGAGGCTTAACGCGCCAGCGCCCTCCGATAACGCATAGATCGCGCTATCAATGGCCTCATTGGGCAAGTTAGGATTAAGCCGCTCCAGCGCACTGCGCAAGCGCACAGGCAGGATTATATCATTGGGAGTCTTACGGCCAAACAAGCTGTCATTACCAAAGCCCTCAGAAAAAGCATCAATAGCCTCATAGCCCAGCGCCTCGACCTTATCCATCGCGCCCAGCTCTAAAGCTTCCTCTGAAAAATTATTTTCACTCATTACGCTCCCACACTACGCTACATCTACAAATTTATCAAAATAATGCTCAACTATAAAGTTAGCCAATGTTTTAGACGCATTCACAGCTAGCAAGGCGTCTTTTCTTGATGGTTGGTGAACAATAGCATGAGCATCACCCATGCAATTGCGCATTGACGCAATACCAAAAACACAATTATGCATGCCGCCTAATATTTTAGGATAAACGTTTTAAAGCTCATTTGGTAAATCAGAATCTTTTAACCCGACCAAAGCCCTAACTCTTTTTTCTAACTGAGATACAGTGCCATCAACAACAGTATTTTTTGTAATATTCTTGCCTTTGCGAATATTTATCTTATTCCCCAAATTTGTAACCGCCCAGCCTTCGGGGACATGACCACGTTCAGATTGGATGAATTGGGTGTTTTCGTGGTTGGGGAATTTGAAATCAATGAACCAGTGCTTATACAGCCTTTGCGCCATTTCTTCTAAAACTTGAATGCGCTTGTTATTATTTTCAATCAAATCATCATAGGCAGATAAGATATTTCCGATTTTGTTCTGAATTGATAGCGGTGGCGCAGGAATTTCAAGGTGCTCCATGTCTGCGACTTTTAGATGAGGAACAGTAGCACCAAAGGCTGCTCCATTTACCCATCCTTGAAAAGCATGACTTTGTAATACATATGCTAAGTAGTTCCAGTCCAATTTATTGGGATCAGGCCTATAAAGAAATAGCCGTTGCCCCAAGAAATAATTCCCAGTCCTTTTTGTAAACCTGCCGACTTCTCCCGCAGGCGCTTCGCGCGTAAAAATAACATCTCCATATTGAGGTTGTGCTCTTCTTGTCCACGTATTGAATGTTTCTTCTTCAACATAACGAACTGTATCAAAATCAATAAACCCGCTTTTAATATTTGTTGTTCTAAGCATCTTATACGGCGTTGCATCAACTGCTAAAGGAGCTGTCTTATTGACACAGTCCACCGCAAGAATGCACAGCTCGGATACTGGTTTACGTGCCCAACTCATGCCGTCTCCAACAAGTTTTTAACATTATTGGAAATTTGATTTTCCAAATCATGCGCCTCTGCATTTAGTGCCAACAGCTCATCATTCAGCTCCTTAAGGCGGTCTTCAAAGACGTGCCCATCGTCCTCTGCATCTTCAACGCCGACATAACGGCCTGAGTTAAGGCTCCAGCCTTCTTTTTCAATCTTTTCACGGTCTGCGAGGCAACACAGCCCCTTAATATCGGTATATTCAAGATTGGGAAATTTAGCCTCGAACTCTACCTTATCGCAGTGATCAAATGTTGGTGTATCGCCACGGTAAAGCTTTACTATATTGGCGATAAACTCGATATCTTTTTCTTCAAATTCTCTATGAGCGCGGTCAATTTGATTGTAAATTTTCCGTACATCCAAGAAGAGCGTTTTGTCTTTGCGTTCCGTTCGCGGCTTGGCTTTATCAAAAAACCATAATGTACAAGGTAATGTGACATTGTGAAAGAAGTTCGAACCGACAGAAATCATCACATCAACCACGCCCTCTTTCACCAGCTTGGCGCGAATATCTTGCTCCGATTGCCTTGCGTCACTGGCGGAGTTGGGCATAACGAACCCCGCGCGCCCATTTTCATTTAACGAGGCGTAGAAATCCTGTATCCAAAGGTAATTGGCGTTATCCACTTTTGGGATACCAAGGGGATAACGCTTGTCACCCTTGATACGCTCTTTATCGATGCCGCTAACGTTAAACGGCGGGTTAGCCATGACAAAATCAAATTTCCCTACGCTTTTATGCTCATCCTCATAAAACGTATTTCCTTGTTTGATGTCACCTTCAAGTCCATGTACGGCGAGGTTCATCTTGCACAGCTTAACAGTTTCCTCTGTCTTTTCCTGACCATAGATCGAGATGTTATCATTGGGAAGCTTATCGTGGCGTTTCACAAACTCAGCAGATTGAACAAACATACCACCAGAGCCACAGGCGGGGTCAAAGATTTTTCCTTCAATCGGCTTGAGCACCTCCACAATCAATTGAACGATGGAAGTGGGGGTGAAAAACTCACCACCACGCTGTCCTTCTGCGCCTGCAAATTTACCCAAGAAATATTCATAAATTTTACCGAATGCATCACCACCTACATCCTCAATTCGCATTTTCGAGAATTTCTTGATCAGGGCGATTAATAATGGCTTTTCAATGCGCAGAAAGTTTTTAGGCAACACGCCTTTTAAGGAGGGGTTTTCAGCCTCGATTAAAGTCATTGCATGATTGATAGCTTTTCCTAAGTCTTCGCTCTCTGGAAGGTGGCTTAAATAAGAAAAACGTGCTTCTTCTGGTAAATACAAAATGCCATCAGCTTTGTGTTTATCTTGTACCTTTGATGCTGCTTTTAATCGGCTAGATTGCTTATCTGCCTTTTCATCAAATTTAACTTTTGCTGCTGTGAATTTAAAATCCGCATAGCGCAGGAAAATCAAACCAAGAACAGGCATGGAAAATTCATTAGTTTTGAGGTTAGATTCTGCGCGTAGCTTATTTGCGGCAGACCAAAGTTCATTCTTAATTTTATTAGGGGCTGACCCAGATAACTCAAAAAAGGGGTTATCATGGGCCGCATGCGAA
>CAYYOF010000053.1:0-5510 GCA_964473185.1 uncultured Marinosulfonomonas sp.
CCGTAGGTTTCGGTCAGCCCGTAAACATGCATCACGTCAAAGCCGCAGGCCTCGATCTTGGTCAGGGTGGCGGGGGCGGGGGGCGCACCGGCGGTCAGCAGGCTGACGCGGTGCTCGAATGGCAAACGGTCCTCTTCGGGAGCATTGACGATCATGTTCAACACAATCGGGGCGCCGCCGAAATGGGTGACCTTTTCAATGCTGACCGCCTGATATATCGCCTTGGCGGTGATGTCGCGGATGCAGACCACCGTGCCGCCGATCAGCGGCATCATCCATGTGTGGCACCAGCCGTTGCAATGGAACAGCGGCACAATGGCAAGGTATCGCGGGTGCAGCACCATTTGCCAACTCACGACCATGCCCATGGTTTGCAGATACGCGCCGCGGTGGTGGTAGACCACGCCTTTGGGTCGGCCCGTTGTGCCGGAGGTGTAGTTCAGCGCAATGCTTTCCCACTCGTCGCGGGGCATGACCCATTCATATGATGGGTCGCCTTTGGCCAGCAGGTCTTCGTATTCGGGGTGGCGACCGGTGGCGGGGTGGTCTGCCTGCGGGTCGGCAACCTCGATGATCATCGGCGGCGTGCCCATTGTGGCAACGGCGGCTTCGGCCAAGGGCAGGAACTGTGTATCCACCAGCACGAATTTCGCAGCCCCATGGTCAAAGATATAGGCCACCGTATCGACATCCAGCCGGATGTTGATGGTGTTCAGGATCGCGCCAGTGGCGGGGATGGCGAAATGCGCTTCGGCCTGTGCGGGGATATTGGGCAACAAGGTGGCCACCACATCGCCCGATTGCACACCCAGAGTGGTCAGGGCCGAGGCGATGCGGCTGATGCGGTTGTAATATTCGCGGTAGCTGCGCCGGATGTTGCCATAAACAAGCGCCTCGTGATCGGGATAAACCTGTGCTGCGCGACGCAGGTGCGACAGCGGGGTGAGCGGCACAAAATTCGCGTCGCATTTATCCAGTCCGGTTTCATCTGACAGCCAGCCCATCGTTTACCCCCGTTGGTTGTTCCGCCATAATATTGGAGACCCGCGCGAAAATTGCAAAGACTATTCGGCAGCGGCGGCATTTTTCCTGTGCGAGGGGCGGCGGATGGGGTAACCATTGCCCATGATCATTTCGCACGGGCGCAAATACATTTTTGTCCATATCCCCAAAACTGGCGGCACAGCATTGACGCTAGCGCTGGAGGGGCGGGCGATGAAGGATGATATCCTGATTGGCGACACACCAAAGGCTGCGAGGCGCCGTAAGCGTCTAAAAGATGTGCAGAGCAGTGGCCGGTTGTGGAAACATTCGCGTCTGACCGATATTTACGGGCTGGTGACGCAAGAAGAGATCGAGGATTTCTTTACCTTTACGCTGGTGCGCAACCCTTGGGATATGATGGTTAGCTATTACCACTGGCTGCAGGATCAGACGTTTGACCACCCTGCGGTGGCATTGGCGCAACAACTGGACTTCAGCGGATTTCTGAATGACCCGCATATAAAGGTAACGATGCGGGCCGCACCTTACGGGCAGTATATGAAAGACCGTAACGGGGTTGAACGCTGTGATTCATTCATCCGGCTGGAACATCTGTCGCAGGATACAGCCATGCTTGAGGGTCATCTGGGGTTTTCACTGGGAAATGTGCCCGTTGCCAATGCCAGCCAACGCGATGCCGATTACCGGAGTTATTACAGTGAGGCCGATGCAGCATGTATCGCCGATCTCTGCGCCGAGGATATTTTGCGGTTTGGCTATGCATTTTGATGCTGCACACCTGATTCGTATTGATGCGGAACCGGCAAAATAGCCCCTTTGGCCCGATCATAGTTTCCAGACTATTAACGATTGTTAGCAAGCGGTTCATGAAGATGGCCAAAGTATGATGATTGCGCCAGATGGTGAAACGCTGCCTTTGGTTTGCCCTATATATGACGAAAATATGGCAAATTGTTGCGCGTTTCTTGTCCCATCGCCCCGATGGGCAACCCTGAAACGCAACACAACACCGGAGATTGAAAATGCTGATTGAAACACAAAACATCGCCCCGAAAACCGAAACTTTGTCCACTGTGACTACCATCGCCGTCAACACCAAACCGCAACGCAATGCGGGGCTAGTTGCAGGCACTCTGGTGGAAACAGCTGTGGGCTGGCGGCAGGTCGAACTGCTGCGGGTTGGCGACCATGTGCAGACTTTTGACGGAGGATTGCGTCAGTTGCGCCGTGTTGAACGCAGCTACTACGGGGCCGATCATGGCGGCTATGCGCTGGCAGGTATCTTGCATGTGCCCGGCGGGGCGCTGGACAATTGCGACGATCTGTTTGTGATGCCGGACCAGATGCTGATGATCACAAGCGAGGTGGCGTCAGACCTGTTGGGCACGCCTTCGGTTCTGATACCGGCCTCGGCGCTGGTTGGTTATCGCGGTATTACGCGGCAGCAACCGCAGGGCTTGGTCGAGGCGATTACGCTGGGGTTTGACGATGAAGAGGTGATCTATGCCAATTCCGGTCTGCTGGCCCATTGTGCAACTGGGGCGAAGTCTGATTTTTTCACTACACTGGATCACGGACGGGCCAAGGCACTGGTCTCGTTGATGGGTAAAAACAGGGATGTGCTGGATCAGGGCATCGAGACGCTCCACCGCAATGAGCCCGAGTTGCTGGCCGCCGCATAACCTCGAACCCTACAAACCTGCGCCCCATTTTTGTGGCGCAGGTTGTAGTAAAACCGGTGTTGTCACGTTAACGGGCTTACTTTGAAAAAGCCAAGGTGCTGATATTCAAACGGGTCTGGCCATGGTATTCCAAGTGTCAAATGCCTCTAAGCGGTGATATATAATTGTCAGGGCGGAACGACGACGGGCAGGAACGGAGAAGCAATTCCGGATGGCTGAATGGATCGATACGAACCGTTGCAGATTATCTGGGGATCGATAGCCCTGCATTGCCCTTTCACGTTTTCGAAACGGCAGATGGCTGTTCTCGGCGCGATTATTTAGACCTTTGTGAGATCGATGTTCGACTCCTGGCGCAATCTCGCGTTTGGCGGCCCCATAAGATCGCAGTTTGTCGGTAATGAAACGTTTCGTGGCTTGCCCGTTCTTCTTCATTAATCGAGTAAGTAGACGTTTGGCCGCGGCCGTATCGCGCCGTCCCTGAAGGATTTAGTCCAGAACGACACCATGCTGATCAACCGCACGCCACAACCAAAATTTATGGCCCTTAATCGTGACAACGACTTCGTCCAGATGCCAGATATCTCCCGGTTGAGACTGTCGGCGACGTAATCCTCGCGCAATAGCGGGCCCTAATTTTCAACCCATCAGCGGATCGTTTGGTATGAAATATCGATACCGCGCTCCAGAAACATTTCTTCCACCTCACGGAAGCTCAGATTGAACCGGCAATAGAGCCAGACCGCATGGGAGATAACTTCGGGAGGAAAACGGTGACGTTTGTAGCTGAGGCGTGATTTGATCATCAGCAACAATTACCGACCAATGCCACTTCCTGCAAATGCCGGTAGTTAACGTGACAACACCATTCAACTTACTAGCAGCAAGAGAACGGTGCCTACTTTAGAGGAGGCTCAGAATTAAATTTAGAATAAATATATTATTGAGGATAAATATGGAATATCTTTGCACACGTTTGCAAAATGTGCCTATATTCTATCAGGGGGCGTTTGCGAACGTCCGAACATGAGTCAATTAATGACCGGAAAACCTGGGAGAAATTAAAATGATACATACAAAAAACCTGTTGGCAGCGTTGGCTACAACGACGATGCTGACCATTGGCGCGGGCGCGGCCCTTGCCGAAGATTACACAATTTCGGTCTGGTCCGGCGGTAGCGGCCCGAACGATAATTACCGAATCGATGCCATCAAAATTGCAGCCGGACTGCTGGAAGCAGAGGCATCTGTGCGTGGTGAAGAGCTGAATATCACCATCGAGGGCAAGCCTTATACGCAGTGGGACGAGTTCAAGCAGGCCGTAACATTGGCCGCCGAAGCGGGCACAGCCCCGAACATCGTTGTGGCCGGTCACGAGGATATCGCGTCATGGGCGCAGTCGGGGCTGATCGTTCCGATTGAAGATTACGTTGATGTCGATTCATGGCCGATTAATGATATTTACGAGAACCTGCTCGACATCGCGTCTTTCAATGGCGAGCTGTACGGCCTGCCGCAAGACGCTGAATCGCGCCCGTTCTTTTTCTGGAAAGACCATATGCGTGGCATCGGCTATTCGGACGCGGACATCGACGGGTTGCCCGCCGCGATCCAGTCGGGATCCTACACATTGCAAGACGTTCTGGTCGACGCCAAAAAGATTCAGGACGCGGGACTGGTTGAGGCCGGTTACGGCTTTTACCCACGGGTTTCCAATGGCCCTGACTACTGGCAGTTCTACACCAGCTTTGGCGGCACGATTGAAAACGCCGACGGCAAACTGGTCTTTGACAAAGCGGCGATGACTGAATTCTACCAGTTTTTTGTTGATGCCGTTGATGCAGGCGTGACCCGTAAAAACCACATCGGCACCCCGTGGGACCAGTGGTATGGCGAAGTGGCCAATGGCAAGGCGGGCATGTGGCACGGCGGCACCTGGCACTATTCCCGCTACACCACCAAGGAAGGGTTGGATGATTTCTTTGGTAACATCCAGTTTTCACTGATCCCTGGTGGTGGCGCGAATGGCAAGGCCAACACGCTGACCCACCCGCTGGTTTATCTGCTGACCAAGCAGGACAACGAAGATGCAACAGCAATTGCCGCTGCATTGGTTCAAATTGCGTCAGAGCCACGGATCAACACCCTGCACGCGATCAAATCCGCACACTTGGGGATCACCCGTTCGCAATCCAGTATCGAACTTTATTCGGGTGACCGTTGGGCGCGCGAGGCGACCGAACGTCTGTTGCCACATGCAACCGCGATGCCCAATAACGTGAGCTTTGGTCAATATTGGGAAATCATGTGGGGCGGGTTAGAAGCCTCTTGGACCGGTCAAAAATCGGTGGAAGATGCGATTGCCGATGTCGAAACCGAGTTGATGGCCGCACTGGGCGACAAGATCATCATCCAATAATAAACTAACGACCACTGGCGCGCCTAATGTGCGCCAGTGGTCAACTGATCAGGGGCGCGCACTATGGGTAATTCAAAACATCTCGGGTTATTTTTGCTGGCCCCTGCATTTGTCTTTGTATTCTTGTTCTTTCTGGCGCCGGTGGTGCTGACCGCTGTGTTTGGCTTTACCAACATGAGCACGGCCACGGGCATTACCGGTGGCGCATATATGGCTTCCCCATCATCAATGCAGATCCTTAAGGATCGTTATGATCTGGACGAGGTTGCCGATAAACTGACGCAAGTGGTTTACACGATTGATGAAGAAGGGCTGGAAGCTGCACGTGCAGCCGGCAGTGACGTCGCCGCCCTGAAAGAGTTGGAAGCCAAGTTTCTGGGCCAGAGTTTTGACAGCCGCCGCGA
>CAYYOF010000053.1:5610-10939 GCA_964473185.1 uncultured Marinosulfonomonas sp.
ACCATGATCAACACGCTGTTCTATGTGTTTACCACCCTGATCCTGTTCAACACCGGATTTGCCCTCGTGCTGGCGATTTCGACCCATTATATGGAGTCCGGCCCCGCGGGGTTCTTCCGCTCGGTCTGGTTATTACCGCGCATCACGCCGCCGGTTCTATATGTCCTGATGTGGAAATGGCTGGCGTGGGACAGCGGGTTTTTATCGGTGGTGCTGGAGCCGTTCGGCTTTGCCCCGCGCAACTGGTTGCTGGACAGCCCAGCAAATGCGTGGACGTTTATCATTCTGATCAACGGCATCGTTGGCGCCTCGATGGGAATGCTGATTTTCGCGTCAGCGATCAAGGCTATTCCGGCGGCCTTGTTTCACGCAAGCGAAGTCGACGGGGCGACGCGGCGTCAGCAAATCTGGCACATTATTTTGCCGCAACTGCGCTGGCCGATCCTGTTTATCACCAGCTATCAAACCCTGTCTTTGCTGACATCGTTTGAATACATCCTGCTGGCCACTGACGGTGGACCCGGTGGCGCGACCGAGGTCTGGGCGCTGACCACTTATATGAAAGCACTGAGCAACTATGGCGGGGCGCTGCAATACGGCTATGGCGCTGCCTTGTCTCTGGTGCTGGTGGTGATCGGGGTCACCCTGTCGCTGCTGTATCTGAAGCTGTTTGATTTCAAAACCCTGACAGCACCCCCGAAAATTGAGTGATAGGAGAATAATCCAATGAGTGGAAACTACCGCAAATGGCCGATGATCCTGTTTCTCGGGATACTAACGGCACCGTTGATCCTGATGTATATCTACCTGTTCGTAGATACCGTCACCAACACCCCGCCGGGGTCAATGATCCCGAATGAATTTACACTGGAGCACTGGCGGTTTCTGACCGAAACAATCCCTGGTCGTCCCTCTATCTGGCTCGCCACATGGAATACCTTTGTGTTTGCAACGGTAACCACAGTGATCGTGCTGGTGATTTCTTCAGCCGCGGGCTACTCCCTATCCCGTTTGCAATTGCCGGCACGATCATTCTTTTTGGGCGGCATCATGGTGCTGCACGCTTTCCCGACAGTGACCTTGCTGATCGCAATTTTCCTGATCCTGCAAATGTTGGGACTGTATAATTCGCTTGCTGGCGTGATCCTTGTGAAAACCTCGCTGGAGCTGCCGTTCGGTATCTGGATCATGAAAGGGTTCTACGACACGGTGCCTTGGGAAATCGAGATGGCGGGCATACAGGATGGCGCGACCCGTTTTCAGGTCTGGACCAAACTTGTGCTGCCACAGGTGAAACCGGCGATCATGGCGCTTGGCATCTTTTCATTCCTTGCGGGCTGGTCCGAATTTATTCTGCCATTGGTGCTGGCACCGGATAACAAGGTGCAGGTTCTGTCGGTCTATCTGGCGGCGCTGATTGCGGACGACAATAATTTCGACATGGCATTGTTCAAATCGGTGGGCGTGTTTTACGTGCTGCCAGTGATCATCCTGTTCGTATTTTTCCAAAACAAACTGATGAATATCTACAGCGGGGGCAATAAGGGCTAATGCGTATTTTACTTGATAAATTCACCAAGAAATTCGGCAACCTGACAGTGATCGACGAGATGGATCTGGAGATTCATGACGGCGAAATGGTTGCCCTGCTGGGTGGGTCAGGCTGCGGCAAATCTACCACCTTGTTTGCCATCTGTGGTATTCACAAAGTTAACGGCGGGCGGATTTTGTTCGGTGACCGCGATGTGACCAACGTCACTTCGCAAGAACGAAATGTCGGCGTGGTGTTCCAGTCTTTTGCGCTTTATCCGCATATGACGGTGGAACATAATATCGGTTTTCCACTGAAACTGCGCAAGGAAAGCGCTTCCGAGATTAAACGCAAAGTCGACGAGATCGCCGAGATGGTGCATATCGAGCCTTTGTTGCAGCGTCGCCCGGGCGAGCTGTCTGGCGGGCAACAACAGCGCGTCGCGCTGGCCCGTGCGCTGATCCGGCGGCCCGATGTGTTGCTGTTGGATGAACCATTGGCCAATCTGGATGCCACCTTGCGCCTTGAGATGCGTTCGGAAATTCGGCGCATCCAGCAGGAAACCGGCATCACGGCGGTTCTGGTGACCCACGATCAGGTCGAAGCGATGAGCATGTGTGACCGTATCGCGATCATGGATGAGGGCAAGATTATCCAGATCACCGAACCCAAGGATATGTATGAAAATCCGGTGACCGACTATGTTGCGGGTTTCCTTGGCTCGCCGCCAATCGCGTTTTTGAAAGGTCAAATTCAAGACGGCAATTTCATTGAGCCAAGCACGGGCATCAAGATGCCTGTTAGCAAAGCGATCGCTGGCAGTCACGCGGGGCGTGAAGTGCGGGTTGGTATCCGGCCGGAATATTTTCACCCTGCTGGTGGAACCAAGATCAAAGGCAAGGTCTCGTTCACGGAATCCCAAGGGCGCGAAACCTTGTATAATGTGACGTTGCCGGATGGAAATATTCTGCGTTCAATCCAGGGCAGCCATTCGCCGGTGAATATTGGGGATGACGTAGAATGGGGCATTGATACAGCACATATACTGGTGTTTGATCAGGATGGAATGCGCATTTGACCTTAACCAAAGAATGGTTGCAACGCTTTGGCTGGCCCGAAACCCTGATGACGGGTCAGCCGCTTGCAATTGCCCATCGCGGCGCTTGTGATCATGCGCCGGAAAATACATTGAAATCTTTTCAGATTGCCGCCGATCTATGTAGCGAGATGTGGGAGCTGGATATCCGTCTGTCATCGGATGGGGTTTGCGTGGTGGCGCATGACGATAATCTGACCCGTGTGGCGCGGCGTGGTTTGCGGGTGTCCGAGGCAACATGGGATGAAATTTCTGCCCTGCGCCTACCCGAGGATCAGCACATCCCGCGTCTGGAAGAAGTGATAGCGCTTGCCCGTGAAACCGGCTGCGGTTTGTATATCGAGATCAAATCCGAAGGGGCGGGACCGCTGGCGTGGAAACTGTTGCAAGAGGCGGGGGTTCGGTTTGCTGCTTTAGCCTCCTTCAATGTGGACTGGATCAGAAACCTGCGCGAGGCAGGATGCGAATACCCGTTGGGCGTTCTGGTGCCATTGGGGGCCGAGCCTTTTGCATTCCTCGGCGGGCTAGAGGTTGAAATAGTCCATCCCTGCTGGCGCGATGCGTCTGAAACGCCGCATGAACTGCTGACAGATGATCTGATGCAGAAATTCCGTGAGCACGGCCATCAGATCGTGATCTGGCACGAGGACCGCGCGGCGGTGTTGGACGGGCTTTGGGATAAACCGATCATGGGTATCTGCTCAAACCGGCCAGAACTGCTTAAACCTTATCGGCCAAATGCAGATCATCCGGTCGATGTTGTTTGCCATCGCGGGGCCAACAACATTGCCCCTGAAAACACGCTCGAGGCGGCGCGTATTTGCTTTGACCAGCGGTTCCAGTTTGTCGAGCTGGACGTGCGGACAACGCGCGATGGTGAACTGGTGGTGATCCATGACGCTGACCTTGAACGCACCACAAACGGCAACGGATTGGTGATTGACCGGACATTGGCCGAGATCAAGGAACTGGACGCGGGCGGTTGGTTTCGGGACGGGGCTGCAGGATACCGTGTGCCGACCTTGGCGCAGTTTTTGCGAGCCGCGCATGGGCGGTCCGGTATTTACATCGAGGTCAAACACGCCGATCCAGTAACGCTTTTGCAGGTGGTTACGGACAACGATATGTTGGAACACTGCTTCTTCTGGGGGGCCGATACAGAGGTGCTGCGCTGGCTGCGCGCCCGGTCACCCGACATCATCCTGATGGCGCCGCGCTGGATGTATGCCTCGGTTGCCGAGGCCGCAGAAACATATGGGGCACAAATTATCGAGTTTGATGTTGAACGCGATGATCTGTCCGAGATTGACCAATGTGCTGCCCTTGGCCTGCGCTCGATGATTTACAGCCGCCGTGCCGAATGGGGTGAACTGGCGTCCTATCTGGAACTTGGGCCGGATATGGTCAATCTGGACCACCCAGACCGCTTCAAAACACTTGCCTCATACCCACTGGTGAGACAGCATTTCTCAAGCCAGCAAGAAGGGTTAAACCGATGAATAAAGCCCGCCCTGTAACCTCTTCTGTCACGTCGCTTGATGTTGCCCGAATGGCAGGGGTTTCACGTTCGGCGGTTTCCAGAGTGTTTACACCGGGTGCGAGCGTGTCGAAAAAAACCCGCGAGAAGGTAGAGAAGGCCGCGTCTGAACTGGGGTATCGCGTTAATCTGGTGGCGCGGGGATTGAACAAGCAACGCACCGATCTGGTTGGCATGATCGCAACACGGATGGACAACCCTTATCGCTCGGCCCAAATTGATGCCTTGGCCAAACAGCTGGTGCGCCAAGGGTTGCGTCCGATGCTGTTTTGTATTGATGAAGGCAAAGATGCCGAGCAGCTTTTGTCAATTCTGCTGAACTATCAGGTGTCGGGTGTCGTGATTACATCCGATGCGCCACCGGCTAAAATATGTGCCGAGTGTGTGCGGATGCAGGTGCCTCTTGTGCTAGTGGATCGGGCAGACGAGTTGCCGTTTGTTGACCGGATCAGCAGCAACAACAAAAAGGGCGGGCGGTTGGCAGCCGAGGCATTGATCAAAGCTGGGCGTCGCAGATTACTGGTTCTGCAACCGGAAACGATGGTTTACTCAATGCGCGAGCGCACGGCGGCCTTTGTTGCGCGGGCAGCAGAAGACAAGCTGACTGTTGAATTTATGACGGTTGGCACACATGAATACTACAGCGGCAATGACGCGGCGGTTGATATCGCGCAGCGGCGCGAACAGGGCTTGGGCATTTTCTGTCCAACCGACATTATCGCGCTTGGCCTGCTTGATGCCCTGCGCAATGAACATGGCGTAAATGTTCCCGAAGACATGAGCATTATCGGCTATGACGACATCCCGCAGGCGGCATGGAAATTTGCACATCTTACCACGATCAAACAACCCGTCGATGAATTCGCCCGCGTGACGGTTGAACTGTTGCAAGAGCGGATTGCAAACCCCGAAGCGCCGCCACAACACAAATCCGTAGATGTCATGATTATTAAAAGAGGAACGGTATGAAACCCGAAGAAAACCCACACCGGAAACGGCTTGAATTTGCATCTGATCTGGCCCGAAAGGTTGGGCGTGAGGCGTTGCGGTTCTGGCAAGAAAACGGAAGCGCCAATCTGGGCGTGGAAAACAAGGGCTTGCAGGATTTTGTGACCGTAGCTGACAAGGCCGCCGAGGATACAATCCGCCGTGCCCTGATGGAAAC
>CAYYOF010000053.1:11039-24139 GCA_964473185.1 uncultured Marinosulfonomonas sp.
CGGGTGGCCGAGGGCGTGGCCGATTTTTATTATGAGGATCCGTTGAATTGTTGGGATGCGCTGGCCGCATTGCTGATCGCCAATGAAGCAGGGGCGCGGGTGATTACCCCGCCGATGGATCAATTCGTAGCGAAAGGTGGCGAGGTGTTTTGCGCCACACCTGCATTGTCTGACCAGCTTGAGAGCATTTTGGTTGGCACCAGCGGTTTCAGTGAAAGCAGTTCGTAATGGCAAATGGTTCTGTGATGACATGGGAGCAGGTCACGGGGCCAAAAGGACACGAGGCTCTGCGTGGATTTCTGGATGGTGTCGCGCAAGCAAGCGAGATGTTGCTCTCAGTTATCGACGCTGCCAATGCCGGTGAATATGACCAACACTATGCGGGCAATCCTGACGCTGGCGTCCTTGTCACAACGTCCTGTCACCTTATGGTCCTAACGGTGTTAAACCGTTTAAAAGGGGTAAATGCAGCGGGTTTTTACAAGGATGACCCGCTGCGCTATGTGCGTCTGAACTGTCTGATCCAGCGGATGCTGGGGGTTGAACGGCTAACACTGGGCTGGCCGGTTTATGGCTTTGGCGCCGAGGTTCTGGGCCAAACGATGATCTACACCGAGGCACAAGCGCCGGGGTCAGACCCCGGTGTGCCGTTGCTTGATCTGGACAACTGGCGCGATATGCCTGCCTATGATCCTGACCACCCAATTGCCCACATTGTGCGTGAAAACCTGACCCATATGGCGCGTTTGTCTGGGATTGAACCCGTCGCGCATCTGCCTGCGCCCTATTCCTTGGCCGCCGAGATTTTCGGGCAGGAACACCTGATCGGTGCGCTGACCGAGCGGCCTGAATTTGTCTCTGAGTTTCTGGATTTAATCGCAACCCGCGTGCTGAAACCGTGGTGTGATGATCTCGTGGCAACCGTGCCCGATGTCTGGCTGGAATTGTCAGACGCCAGTGGCTCGCCGATGTTTATCGGGCCTGAAAATTTCCTGAAATATTCGGTGGCACCTGTTGCCGCGATGATTGCGGATAACCCGTGGGGCGGTCGGATATTCGTTGCCAACTATCGCGGTGATCTGCCCGCAGGCGCAAAAACGCGCGGGCGTCGCAAGCGCAGCACGGCCACGACATCCGACATGTCATTTGAAAAATTACTTGCGGCGAAAACCTTGTGTTGTCCATATTTTCTGACTCGGCTTGAGGCGGATGCGGCCCCTGCCGAAAAATATACCGAAGCCGCGATTGAATTGAATTTACCGCTTTATCTGGGCATGGGCGCGGTGCGGCTGGATCGCAATTCAAATCCGGATGTTGCACTGGCAAAGGACGATGTATTCGCCAGTGCAAAGCATCGGGCCCGGCAAATCATGCAAGTATCGAATGCGTTGGTGGGCGAGGGCAAACCACGCGCCACGCTTTCATGGCCCGGTGATCTCTATATCGAGGATACCAACGCAGAAACCCATCTTGACCTATTTCAAGCGGTTCTGGACGGGGTGCGGGCAGGCGCTAGATAACCTCGGACACTTTTACCGCGCGGCCTTCGTTTACCGATTTCAAGGTGGCTTCGGCAATGGCCAAGGCCCGCAGGCCGTCTTCGCCGCTTGGCGATGCAGGCACATCACCCGCCAGATTGGCAATGAAGGTGGCGATCTCGGCAGCATAGGCAGCGATATAGCGGGTCATGAAAAAATCATATAGCGGCGGGCGGGTGTAGCCGTCTGCGGTTGCCACCTCGATGCTCACCTCGCGCTGGTTTTCGGCGGCGACCATACCAAGCGAGCCGTGGACCTCGATCCGTTGGTCATAGCCATAGGTGGCGCGGCGCGAATTGGAAATGGCGCATTGTTTGCCGCTGGCAGTGGTCAGGATCACGTTGGCGCTGTCAAAATCACCAAGCGCACCAATTTCAGGATCGACCAGAACCGAGGCGCTGGCCATCACGGTTTCGATTTCTTCGCCTAGCAGGAACCGCGCCATGTCAAAATCATGGATGGTCATGTCCTTAAAGATACCGCCGGATACCTTGATGTATTCAGGCGGTGGCGCACCGGGGTCGCGCGAGATGACGTTGATCATCTCGACCTTGCCGATTTTTCCGGCGGTAATGGTGTCTTTTAAGGCGATGAAATGTGGATCAAACCGGCGGTTAAAACCAACCATCAGCGTGGCGTTGGTTTCCTGAACAACCTTCAGGCAAGCGTCGACACGCTCGATGCTTAGGTCAATCGGTTTTTCGCAGAATATTGCCTTGCCGGCGCGGGCGAATTTTTCGATCAGATCAGCGTGGGTGTTGGTCGGGGTGCAGATCAGCACGGCGTCGATGTCATCGGATGCGGCGATCGCATCAATGGTGCGAAACTCGCCGCCGTAGGTTGCGATCAGGGAGTGGGCGGTTTCCTCAAACGCGTCGGCAACGGCAACCAGTTCGGCCTGCGGGTTTTCGGTGACGGCTTTGGCATGGACAAGGCCGATCCGGCCAGCTCCCAGAAGTGCAAAACGCAGTGTCATGTGTGATCCCTTTTGTTAAATTGTGACCCGTGCGCCGGTTTGGGCTGAATGGGCAATTGCGTGGATGACCCGCTCGAATTCTACGGCGTCGGTAAAGTCGGGGTGGGCCGCAGCCCCCCCGTCAATGTGGCGCAGAAAAGCGGCGGCCTCGATGATTTTCAGATCGTTAAATCCCAGTTGATGCCCCTGCGCAGGACAGAATGCACCGTAGGGTGTTTGCTCGGGGCCTGTAAGGATGGTGGTGAAACCCTGTGTGCCAACCGGCCCCTCGTTGCGAAAGAGCTGTAATTCGTTCATTCGTTCCTGATCGAAACAAATCATGCCTTTGGTGCCATGCACCTCCCATGTCAGCCGGTTTTTACGTCCCCAAGCCGCGCGCGACGTCGAGAGCGACCCGTGTGCGCCACTTTTGAACCGAACCAATGCGCTTGCGGTGTCTTCATTCTCCACCTCGGCACGCCCCGACCCATCTGCCAATGGGCGGGTTTTGTGGATAGTTTGAATATCGGCAATCAGGCTGTCGATGGGTCCGACAATGCCGTATGCCATTGAAATCAGATGGCATCCCAAATCGCCCAAGGCTCCTAGCCCCGCGTCGGAAATTTTGGCACGCCAAGTCCAGGGAAAATCAGGATCAGCCTGATAATCTTCATCCACCCAACCGCGAAAATGCACGATGTCGCCGATCATCCCATCGGTGATCAGCGCCTGCGCATGAGTGAAGGCCGGGTTTTTGATGTAGTTATAGCCAACCATGGTTTTCACACCGGCCTTAACGGCTGCATCAGCCATTTCCTGTGCCTGATCAACGGTCAGTGAAAGGGGCTTTTCACAATAAACATGTTTGCCTGCTGCAATCGCGGCCAGCGCCATTTCATGATGCAAGTGGTTTGGTGTGGTGATTGAAACGATGTCAACGCGTGGGTCAGTGACCAGCGACTTCCAGTCATCCGTCGCCCGCGCGAACCCGAATTGCGCCGCCATTTCGCGGGCTTTTTCTAGTGGTGTATCGCATAAAAGTTCCAGTCTTGGTGTGGGCACATCACCCATAACCGCGCGAACGGCCCCAAAAGCCAAGGCATGGGTTTTCCCCATAAATCCGGTGCCAATCAGCCCGATACCCAGTTCCCGCATTTCGATAGACTCCCGTCACGACTCAAAATAGAATATATATTCTACGCACTGGAATGTGATTGATCCGCCGCGCTGTCAAGACAAAAGAAAGAAACCGGATGACAAATACCGACGCCCCGAAAACGATTGAGGAATTCCAGAGCCGCTTGGTGGAAATCACCGATGGCTTGCCAAAACGGCTTCGCCAATGTGCTGACTATGTTGCGCGAAATACCGATCTTATCGCGGTTTCGACGGTTGCCGATTTGTCAAAGGCGGCAGGGGTGCAACCCTCGGCGTTCATGCGGTTTTGCCAGTTGATGGGGTTTTCCGGTTATTCGCAAATGCAACGGATATTTCGTGAGAACCACGCACAGCGCTGGCCGGATTATGCAACCCGGTTGGAAAATTTGCGGGCAGGGGGCGAGGAATCCCCTTCGGCATTGCTGGCAGAATTTGTTGATGCAGGGCGCGCGTCCTTGGAAAACCTTGCCAGCAGCATCGACCCCGCGACGCTGGAGAATGCAGTGGCGGCGATCGCCAAAGCGCCAATGATACACATCATAGGCCTCAGCAGGGCGTTCCCCGTTGCGACCTATCTGGCTTACGCGCTTGAGAAAATGGACATTCCAGCAATGTTGCATGGCAAGTTTGGCAATCTGGACCATCGCCACGCAATTTTGCCGGACGATGTTTTAATCGCAATTACCTTTGCGCCTTATACGCAAGAAACGCTGGACCTTGCGAATTACGCAAATACGCAGGGCAGCGAGATTGTGGCTATTACGGATGCGATCAACAGCCCGTTACATCATTTAGGGGCGACAACGTTGACTGTTTCCGAGGTCGACGTTGGTGCATTTCGCGCTCTGACAGCGCCATTATCGCTCGCAATTACTCTGGCGGTTGCCGTTGGCACGCGGCGCGGGGCGACAACGGTTGGAAAATAAGTGTTGCTTTTTTTACGAATAGAATAAATATTCTACAGTGCTGAAGAACAGAATGCGATTCCCTCGTGCCAATTGGTTTTGGGGGGCGGGATGCGCATAATCTGGCAATTGAACTTATAGGGAGACAACAAATGAGAAAGTCATTTACCGCAATGTTGACGGCGGCAGCGCTCATGCTGTCAGTTGGCACACCTGCTATGGCTGAGGGGGAACGGTTCGTTCTGATCAGCCACGCACCAGACAGTGACAGCTGGTGGAACACGATTAAGAACGCGATCGAGGTTGCAGGCGACCAGATGGACGTGACGGTTGAATACCGCAACCCGCCAACGGGTGATTTGGCCGATATGGCCCGTATCGTCGAGCAAGCTATCGCTTCAAACCCCGATGGCATTATCCTGACAATCGCTGACTTTGATGTGCTGTCGGGGCCAGTTGCCGATGCGGTGGATCAGGGCATTCCTGTTATCACCATCAATTCGGGCACGCAGGCACAATCCGAAGCAATGGGCGCATTGCTGCATGTTGGCCAGCCAGAATATACCGCTGGTTTTGAAGCCGGCAAACGGGCCAAAGCAGCGGGTGTTACGTCGTTCCTATGTGTGAACCACTACATCACCAACCCGGCGTCAGTTGAGCGTTGCAAGGGTTTCGCAGATGCTATTGGCGCAGATGTTGGCGCCAGCATGATCGATTCAGGCCAAGACCCTGCCGAGATCAAAAACAAGGTCATTGCCTACCTGGCAGCCAACCCTGATACGGGCGCGGTTCTGACACTCGGCCCTACCTCGGCTCATCCAACACTGGCCGCACTTGAGGCAGAAAGCTTGTCAGGCGAGATATTCTTTGGCACGTTTGATCTGTCCGGTGAAATCGCGGATGCGATCAAGGCCGATACGATTGCTTTTGCCATCGATCAACAGCCGTACTTGCAGGGCTATATGCCGGTGATCATCCTGACCAATCTGGTGCGTTATGGCGTTTTGCCATCGGGCCACATGAACTCTGGTCCGGGTTTCATCACCAAAGACAGCCTCTCGTTTGTTGAGAAATATGCTGGCGTTTACCGCTAGGCTTATCTTGAAAGGGCGGCACATTGGTGCCGCCCTTTTCTGCCTCACCACATTAACGGGGAATTTTCTATGACCGACGAACGCACAAAACAAGTCTCGAAGTTACGGCAGGCGATGATCCGCCCCGAACTTGGAGCAATAGCCGGAACCATTCTGGTGTTTGTATTCTTTTTCATGATTGCCGGTGACAGCGGCATGTTCGGCCCTAAGGGGATTCAGAACTGGACCGTGGTGTCGGCCCAATTTGCCATTATCGCCGTGGGTGCCTGCCTGCTGATGATCGCGGGCGAATTTGACCTTTCGGTTGGTTCAATGATCGGCTTTGCCGGTATCGTTATTGCCATCCTGTCCGTGCAATGGGGCTGGCCGGTGTGGATCGCGATCCTTGTGGCCTTTGTTATTTGCATAGCACTCGGGGCGTTGAACGGGTTTCTGGTGATCAAAACCGGATTGCCCAGTTTCATCGTGACGCTGGCGTTTTTATATATCCTGCGCGGATTGACCATCTGGTTGGCGATCCTGACCACCCAGAAAACCATCATCGGCGGGGTGAAACAAGCGGCCGAGGGAGACTGGTTAGCCCCGCTGTTTGGCGGCACGATCCTTAAGGGGTTGTTCCAATGGTTCGCTGACATGGGTTTGATTGATACGTTTTCGCGTGGCAGCCGGATAGGGCAGCCCGTAGTCGAAGGCGTGCCGATGCTGGTGGTTTGGGCCATCGGGTTAATCATCTTTGGCCAGTGGCTGCTGACTCGCACTAGATTTGGCAACTGGATTTTTGCTGCAGGCGGGGATGCGCAGGCCGCGCGTTACGTCGGGGTTCCGGTAAACCGCGTCAAAATGCTGATGTTCATGTTCACGGCTTTTTGCGCGTGCGTATTTGCAACCGCGCAGGTGATGGAATTTGGTTCCGCTGCTGCTGACCGTGGCTTGTTGAAAGAATTCGAGGCGATCATCTGTGTTGTCATCGGCGGTGCATTGTTGACGGGCGGGTATGGCTCGGTTGTCGGGGCAGCGCTTGGCGCGTTGATCTTTGGGGTGGTGCAGCAAGGGCTGTTCTTCTCTGGCGCTGAAAGCTCGCTTTTCCGCGTGTTCCTCGGAACTATTCTAATTCTGGCGGTGATCCTGAATACCTACATCCGCCGTATGATAACGGGAGAACGCTGATGACTGCTCCTCTGATAGAAATGCAAGATATCGAGAAACACTTCGGCGCGGTAATTGCGCTGGGTGGTGTCTCGTTCGATGTTCGCCCCGGTGAATGTCACTGTTTATTGGGTGACAACGGGGCCGGCAAATCCACCTTCATCAAGACCATGTCGGGGGTGCACAAACCCTCCAAGGGCACGATAATGTTTGAAGGCGTCGAGATGAATTTCAACAGTCCCCGCGATTCAATGAATGCGGGGATTGCCACGGTTTATCAGGATCTGGCGATGATCCCGCTGATGTCGGTGACCCGCAACTTCTGGATGGGCAACGAGCCGGTCAAGAAAGTCGGGCCCTTTACTATGATGGATTTTGCCAAGGCTAACGATGTAACGATGTCCGAGATGAAGAAGATGGGTATCAATCTGCGCGAGTCCAATCAGGCGGTTGGCACATTGTCAGGCGGTGAACGCCAGACCGTGGCGATTGCTCGGGCGGTGTATTTCGGGGCCAAGCTGTTGATACTGGACGAGCCGACATCGGCACTGGGCGTGCGTCAAACCGCCAATGTGCTGGCAAACATCGACAAAGTTCGCAAGCAGGGGATCGCGGTCGTGTTCATCACTCACAACGTGCGGCACGCGATGGCGGTCGGGGATCGGTTCACTGTCCTCAATCGCGGCAAAACCCTCGGGACTGCCGTGCGTGGTGAAATCACGCCAGAGGAGTTGCAAGACATGATGGCCGGTGGCGAAGAACTCGCAACCCTCGAAGGGTCATTGGGGGGAACTGTGTGAAGCTTGATGTAGTAACCATTGGCCGCTCGTCGGTTGACCTATACGGCGCGCAAGTGGGCGGGCGGCTGGAAGATATGGCGTCGTTTAACAAGTATATTGGCGGATCACCCACCAACATCGCTGCGGGCTGCGCGCGGCTGGGCCTGAAATCGGGCCTGATCACGCGGGTCGGAGACGAACACATGGGGCGGTTCATTCGTGAACAATTGCTGCGCGAAGGGGTGGATGTGCGCGGGGTTATCACCGACCCCGAGCGCCTGACCGCGCTGGTGTTGCTGGGCATTCGTGACCGCGACCAATTCCCGTTGATTTTCTACCGCGAGAATTGCGCAGATATGGCGCTGTGTGAAGATGACATTGATCCGGCGCTGATCAAGGATAGCCGCTGTGTCACCGTCACCGGCACCCACCTTAGCCATCAAAATACCAAAATCGCCGTGTTGAAGGCGCTGACGCTGGCCCGTGAATTTGGTGCGCAAACAGCGCTTGATATTGATTACCGCCCGAACCTCTGGGGGTTGTCGGGGCATGGCGATGGCGAAAACCGGTTTATCGCCTCGGATGCGGTGACGGAAAAGCTGCAATCAACCTTGCATCTGTTTGACTTGATCGTCGGCACCGAAGAAGAATTTCATATCGCGGGCGGCACCACTGATACCATTCAGGCGCTTCGCAATGTGCGCAATGTTAGCAAGGCTGTGCTGGTTTGCAAACGCGGCCCAATGGGAGCAAGCGCTTTTACCGATGACATCCCCGATAGTCTGGATGAGGGGAAAAGCGGGCCGGGCTTTCCGATTGAAGTATTCAATGTGCTGGGCGCAGGTGACGGGTTTATGAGCGGCCTTTTGAAGGGCTGGCTTACCGATCAGAATTGGCAGACCACGTTGAAATACGCCAACGCGTGTGGTGCGTTTGCCGTCAGCCGTCACGGCTGCACCCCCGCCTATCCCAGTTGGGATGAATTGCAATATTTCTTTGATACCGGCATTCAAAACCCCGCCCTGCGCAAAGATGCAGCATTGGAGCAAATCCACTGGTCGACCAACCGCACAGGGGATTGGCCACAAATGCGGGTGTTTGCCTTTGACCACCGGATACAGTTCGAGGAGATGGCCGATGCCACGCCTGAACGCATTGGCGCTTTCAAAAAACTTTGCCTGACCGCCGCGCTGAAAGTGTCGGAGGGCAAGGCGGGCTATGGAATTCTGTGCGATAGCCGTCTGGGGCAGGGGGCGCTATTTGATGCTGTGGGTATGGGCCTATGGGTCGCACGCCCCGTGGAATGGCCGGGGTCGCGGCCCCTGACGCTGGAGCCCGAAATAGGGCCGGATTTTGGCGGGCTGAACGAGTGGCCGGTGGATCATGTGGTCAAGGTGCTGTGCTTTTACCATCCCGGTGATGATGCCGAGACGAAGGCAGCACAGGAAGGCACGGTTCAAAGATTGTTCGCGGCTGCGCGGCGTAACAGGCTGGAATTCCTGCTTGAGGTGATCCCGTCAAAGGTGGCGAATTGCGACAATGAGACGACTGCAAAAATCATTCAGCGTTTCTATGACATCGGCATTTACCCCGATTGGTGGAAGCTGGAGCCGATGAAAACCGATGCGGCATGGAAAGCGACCTGTGCGGCGATTGCGAAGAATGACCCATATTGCCGTGGTATTGTGGTGTTGGGGCTGGACGCACCTACGGCACATCTAAGTGCTAGTTTCAAAGCGGCCGCCAAGCATGATCTGGTCAAAGGTTTCGCTGTCGGGCGCACGATTTTTGCGGATGCCGCGCAGCTATGGCTATCGGGTGCTATAAGCGACAAGCAAGCGATTGATGACATGGCCGAAAAATACCACGCGTTATGCAAGATATGGGATGAAGCCCGAAACGGAGCCGCCAAATGAAAACGATTAGACTAACGGCAGCACAAGCAATGGTGCGCTATCTTTCGGTTCAGATGAACGGTGATGGCGAGCGGTTCCTTGCGGGGTGCTGGGCCATTTTCGGGCATGGCAATGTGGCCGGTTTGGGCGAGGCATTGCATGGCGTGGGCGATGTTTTTCCCACATGGCGCGGCCACAATGAGCAGGGCATGGCGCATGCCGCGATTGCCTATGCCAAGGCCCGTAATCGCAAGCGAGCAATGGCGGTGACGTCCTCTATCGGCCCCGGTGCGCTGAACATGGTGACGGCGGCGGCACTGGCCCATGTGAACCGTCTGCCGGTGCTGTTCATCCCCGGTGATGTGTTCGCCAACCGCGCACCGGATCCGGTTCTGCAACAAGTTGAAGATTTCAATGATGGAACCATCAGCGCCAATGATTGTTTCAAACCCGTTAGTCGATATTTCGACCGCATAACCCGCCCCGAACAACTGCTAACCGCATTGCCCCGCGCCATGGCGGTGATGACCGATCCTGCCGAGTGCGGTCCCGTGACGTTGGCATTCTGTCAGGACGTGCAGGCCGAGGCCTATGATTGGCCCGAAAATTTCTTTACGTCCAAGGTCTGGACACAACGCCGCCCGCGTCCTGATCTGACCGAACTGGCAGCGGCGGTTGATGCGGTCAAAGCGGCTAAAACCCCGCTGATTATTGCGGGTGGCGGGGTGCATTACTCTGGCGCGACGGAAGCGTTGCTGGCCTTTGCCGAGAAACACCAAATCCCGGTGGCCGAGACACAGGCCGGAAAATCGGCGCTGCCTTGGGACCATCCGCAGAACCTTGGTTCTATCGGGGTGACGGGATCATCGGCGGCCAATGCGGTGGCGATGAAGGCCGATCTGGTGATCGGTATTGGCACCCGTTTTCAGGATTTCACCACCGGCAGCTGGGCGCTGTTCCAAAACCCCGACCGGCGTATCCTGTCACTCAATATCACAGGTTATGACAGCGTCAAACATAACGCGCTGCCGCTGGTTTGCGATGCCCGCATAGGGTTGGAGGAGCTTTCCGCCGCTATTGGCAATCACAAAGCTACGCCCCCCAACCCTGCGCTAAAATCCACATGGATGGTAGCGGTAGAGGCTGGAACGGCTACGCCCAAGGGCAATGATTTACCCACGGACGCACAGGTGATCGGCGCGGTGCAGCGTGGCGTTGATGATAATGCCATCGTGGTTTGCGCCGCTGGCGGGTTGCCGGGAGAATTGCATAAACTGTGGAAATCGGGCGCGCCAAATGGCTATCACGTCGAATACGGATTTTCCTGTATGGGCTATGAAGTCGCTGGTGCATTAGGGGTAAAAATGGCGCATCCCAACCGCGAGGTTGTGGTGATGGTTGGCGATGGCTCCTACATGATGCTGAATTCGGAACTGGCCACATCGGTGATGCTGGGCCACAAAATTATTACGGTGGTGTTGGACAACCGTGGCTATGCCTGCATCAATCGTTTGCAAATCGGGACAGGCGGTGAGAGTTTCAACAACCTGCTGGATACAGCGCGTCACGAGGTGCCTTCCGACATTGATTTCGCCGCCCACGCGGGGGCGATGGGGGCAACCAGCGAAAAGGTTGACTCAATCGCCGATCTGGAAGACGCGATGCAGCGTGCGCGGGCTTCGGACCGCTCCTATGTCATCGTTATTGACACCGACCCGATGCCAACCACCGAGGCAGGTGGCGCGTGGTGGGATGTGGCTGTGCCGGAAGTGTCAAAGCGCCCGCAAGTTACCCAAGCCCATGCAAATTACCAAAAACACCTGAAATCCCAGCGCTCTGCTGACTGATACGGACTAACGACTATGATCCTTTACGGCACAAACCCTATCGCGTGGTCCAATGATGACGACCAGAGCCTTGGCGCGGATATCCCGCTGGAACAATGCCTGCGCGAGGCTGGCGAAATCGGCTTTGATGGCATCGAGAAGGGCCATAAAATGCCCACCACGCCGGAAGCACTAAAGGCCGCGCTGGAACCGCATGGGTTGCAGTTTATCTCGGGCTGGCATTCGTTGAACCTGCTGACCCATTCGGTTGCGGATGAGAAACAGGCGATCCAGCCGCATCTTGACCTGCTCAAGGCGATGGGCTGCAAGGTTTGTATCGTTTGCGAAACCTCCAATGCAATCCACGGGCGTGATGATCTGGCGCTTGCCGATAGTCCTACCTTGCCAGACGATAAATGGGCCGATTTTGGGGCGGATGTCGAGGCGATTGCAGCGTTCTGCGCCGCCCAAGGCATCACGCTGGTCTACCACCACCACATGGGCACTATCGTTGAAAATAGCACCGAGATTGATGCCTTCATGGCCAACACCGGCCCCGCAACCAAGTTGCTGCTAGATACAGGTCATGCGTGGTTTGCAGGTGTGGACCCCGAAGCACTGGCGCAGAAATACATGCACCGTGTCGGGCATCTACACGCCAAAAATGTGCGCCCTGATATCAAGGCACAGGTGGGGGGCGACGACCTGTCATTCCTCGAAGGTGTGCGGCGCGGGGTGTTTACCGTTCCGGGTGATGCCGAGGGTGGCGTGGATTTTGAACCGGTTCTGAAAATCGCAGCCGAGCATGGTTACGAGGGTTGGTTGGTGATCGAGGCGGAGCAAGACCCTGCTGTGCGCAACCCGCTGCACTATCAAACGATGGGGTTGAAAGCGCTCAAGGAAATGGCCCACGCGGCCGGTTTGGACAAGGATAAATCTGATGGCTGATCTGTTACGCAAACCGAACGGGACAACGGGCAAGGTCCATGACATCACACCTGAAAGTGCCGGGTGGGGCTATGTTGGTTTTGGTCTCTATCGTCTGAAGGCAGGCGAAACAGTTGCGGAACCTACGGGGGATACCGAAGTCATTCTGGTGCTGGTCGAGGGCAAAGCCACGATCAGCGGAGCCGGCAAGGATTTCGGCGAGCTGGGTGAGCGGATGAGCGTATTCGAGCGCACCCCGCCCCATTGTGTCTATATCCCGAACGGCACGGATTGGTCGGCCACGGCCACCACGGACCTGACCCTTGCCGTCTGCACGGCCCCCGGAAAAGGCGAGCATGACGCCCAAATCATCGGACCTGCGGGCATTGATCTGGAGGAGCGCGGCAAGGGTGCCAACACCCGTTATATCCACAATATCGGCATGGAAAACCGCGATGTGGCTGACAGCCTGCTGGTGACCGAAGTGTTCACCCCCAGCGGCAACTGGTCATCCTACCCGCCACACCGTCATGATGAGGATAATTTCCCCGAGATGACCTATCTGGAAGAGACCTATTACCACCGGTTGAACCCGTCGCAAGGGTTCGGATTCCAGCGGGTGTTTACAGAAGACGGTGAACTGGATGAAACCATGGCTGTCTCCGATGGCGATGTGGTTCTGGTTCCCAAGGGCCACCACCCTTGCGGCGCGCCATACGGTTACGACATGTACTACCTGAACGTCATGGCCGGCCCACGTCGCAATTGGCGGTTCCAGAACCACCCCGAACATGACTGGATATTTCAGCGGGATAAGTAGGCATTTTCCTAGGGCTTGTTGAGATTCACCGTGAATTAATGATTGCTGCCGACATAT
>CAYYOF010000054.1:0-24129 GCA_964473185.1 uncultured Marinosulfonomonas sp.
GCGGATAATTCACGTTAGCGTTAACATAGCTATAACATCAACCTTGGACAAGTCGGATTTACCCGCTAACAATGATTTATCTGGCCAAACAGGATATTAATCAGTGTCACCACAACACAACCCGTCCAAACGCCCCCTGACCTTGCGCGATGTATCCGAGGCCGCAGGGGTCAGCGAAATGACGGTCAGCCGTGTGTTGCGCAACCGCGGTGATGTGTCTGACGCAACCCGCCTCAAGGTGAGCAAAGCCGCCAAATTACTGGGCTATGTCCCCAACAAAATTGCCGGGGCGCTGGCCTCGCAGCGGGTCAATCTGGTGGCTGTGATCATCCCGTCGATGTCCAACATGGTGTTCCCCGAGGTGATGACATCGATCTCCGAGGTGCTGGACGAAACCCCGTTGCAGCCAGTGATCGGGGTGACCAATTATTCGCCCGAAAAAGAAGAATCCGTGCTGTTTGAAATGCTGTCATGGCGCCCATCCGGTGTGATCATCGCGGGGCTGGAACACACGGCAGCGGCGCGTGCGATGATGCAAAATGCCGATGTGCCAATTGTCGAGATCATGGATCTGGATGGCGACCCTATTGACGCCATTGTTGGTGTGTCGCAACGCCGCGCAGGGCGTGAAATGGCCGAGGCGATTATTGAACAGGGCTATCGCAAAATCGGGTTCATGGGCACCAACATGCCGCTGGATCATCGTGCGCGCAAACGGTTCGAGGGGTTCACCGAAGCGCTGGCCAAGGCCGGTATCGAGATCGCGGATCAGGAGTTTTATTCTGGCGGCTCGGCCCTTGTGAAAGGGCGCGAGATGACCGAGGCCATCCTGAAACGCTCGCCCGATCTGGATTTTCTGTATTATTCAAACGACATGATCGGGGCGGGTGGTTTGTTATACTGTCTTGCCAACGGTATTGATGTGCCGGGTCAGGTCGGGCTGGCCGGTTTCAACGGGGTTGAACTGCTGGACGGGCTGCCCAAACAGCTCGCCACAATGGACGCCGAACGCCACCAGATCGGACGCATCGCCGCCCAGATCATCGCGGCGCGGGCAAATGGCGAAGAGGTGGAAACACGCGTCGAACTGACCCCAAAGCTGCAATTCGGTGATACACTGAAGCGCTAAATCTTGACGCTGGGGTTGCGCCGTACCAGACGCAAAATGATTGCCAGTGTCGACATGCATATCCAGAAAACCTGAACCAATGCCGCTGCCAGATTAAAGCTGTTGGTCAATTCGACCAGAACAAGCGACGCCGCACAGAAATTTATCCCAAAATATGTCAGACTGTCACCGGTCAAAAACCTGAAGGTCAGCAGCGTATAATTCAACACATATAAAAAGAAGCCCACCACGCCGAGCAACTCCAAAATGCTTTGTGAGTAATAGAGATGTTCCATCATTCTACTTCCAAAATGCAGTGCATAAAATTATATTGAATATGCTTCTACCTAGCAGTTTCGCTAAAATCGGTCAGGTGGGGGATTCCTTACCTAGTGTCAATTGGGCGTTATTAGGCGGGAACCCGCATTGGATTTCTTGCGCATCGCCACTTGACCTTCCAGTAACTAGAGGGTCTATCTGATTACTGAAGCCAACATTCAAAAGCCGGTGAACCCATGAACGATCAAACTGTAACCTCATTCCAAATCGAAGGCTTGAACTGTGCCTCTTGTGCCGGACGCGCCGAAAAAGCGCTGAACGCGATCAACGGCGTGGCCAAGGCCACCGTCAATCTGGCCGCCGAAACCGCGCAGGTTTCCTATGATGCGCCCGCCGACACCCACGCGATGATCAAGGCCCTGTCAGACGCCGGATACCCCGCCGCCACCCAAGAAGTGACGCTGGAGATCGAAGGCATGAGCTGCGCCTCTTGTGTTGGGCGTCTGGGCAAGGCCATCGCGGCCAGCGACGGGGTGGTGGATGTGTCGGTCAACCTCGCCACCGAAACCGCAACCGTGCGCTACGCCACCAAGGCCACAACTGTAGGGCAGATCATGGCCACCGCCACCGCCGCCGGATACCCTGCCAAACCGAAATCGGGCGAAGCCGCCGATGTCGATGATCGTGCGGAGCGTAAAGCGAGCGAAATCACCCGCCTTGGCTGGCTCACCCTGATCGCCGCACTGCTGGCGCTGCCGGTGTTCGCCGTTGAAATGGGCAGCCACTTCATCCCCGGTGTGCACCACTGGGTCAACGCCAACATCGGGGCGCAAAACAGCCGCCTGATGCAGTTCGTCCTGACCACGCTGGTGCTGTTCGGCCCCGGCTTGCGGTTTTACAAAATCGGCATCCCTGCGCTGCTAAAAGGTGCGCCCGAAATGAACTCGCTCGTGGCGCTTGGCACCGCTGCTGCCTACAGCTTTTCGGTGGTCGCCACCTTCGCCCCGCAATTGCTGCCCAAGGGCACCGATAACGTGTATTTCGAGGCCGCCGCGGTGATCATCGTGCTGATCTTGCTGGGCCGCTACCTTGAGGCCCGCGCCAAGGGGCGCACCGGCGAGGCGATCCGCAAACTGGTGGGGCTACAGGCCAAAACCGCGCGGGTTGAACGCGGCGGCGAAGTGGTGGAACTGGCGATCGAGGACATCGTGCAGGGCGACATTCTGCATGTGCGCCCCGGTGAAAAAATCGCGGTGGATGGCACGGTGTTAAGCGGTGCATCTTATGTCGAGGAAAGCATGATCACCGGCGAGCCAGCACCAGTCAAGAAAGCCGAGGGCACAGATGTGGTCGGCAGCACCATCAACGGCGAGGGCGCACTGGTCTTTCGCGCCACCAATGTCGGGGCCGACACGGTGCTGGCGCGGATCATCCAGATGGTCGAGATGGCCCAAGGGGCGAAACTGCCGATTCAGGGCTTGGTCGATAAAATCACCGCCATATTCGTGCCCGCCGTTCTGGTGGCCGCCGCGCTGACATTCACGCTCTGGTTCATCTTTGGCCCAGCCCCCGCGCTTAGCTTTGCCTTGGTTGCGGGCGTGTCCGTTCTGATCATCGCCTGCCCCTGCGCCATGGGTCTGGCCACGCCGACCTCGATCATGGTCGGCACTGGGCGGGCCGCCGAAATGGGGGTTCTGTTTCGCAAAGGCGACGCGCTGCAAATGTTGCAAGAGGCCAGCGTGGTGGCGCTCGATAAAACCGGCACCCTGACCGAAGGGCGCCCCGAGCTGACCGACTATACCGTGGCCAAAGGGTTCCTGTTTGACGACGTTTTGCGCCTTGCGGCGGCGGTTGAATCCACTTCGGAACACCCGATTGCCAAGGCCATTGTGCGGGCCGCAGCCGAGAAAAACATGACCTTGCCGATGGTCAGTGATTTCACCTCGATCACCGGATACGGGGTGCGCGCTGTGGTGGATGACAAACAGATCCTGATTGGTGCTGACCGCCTGCTGACGCGAGAGGAGATCGAGTTCGAGGCGTTTCAAACCCAAGGAAACGAGTTGGGCCAATCCGGTAAAACCCCGCTCTATATCGCGATTGACGGTGTGGCCGTTGCCGTTCTGGCCGTGTCGGACCCAATCAAGGAAACCACCCCCGCCGTGATCAGAACCCTGCATGATCTGGGCCTGAAGGTTGCGATGATAACCGGCGACAACCAAGGCACCGCCAACGCCATCGCCCGCGAGTTGGGCATCGATCATGTGGTGGCCGAAGTGCTGCCCGACGGCAAAGTCGCCGCTCTGAACGAATTGCGCAGCGCGGGCACAACGCTCGCCTATGTCGGCGATGGCATCAACGACGCGCCTGCGCTGGCGACCGCCGACGTGGGCATCGCCATTGGCACCGGCACCGATGTCGCGATCGAGGCCGCCGATGTGGTGCTGATGTCGGGTGATTTGAACGGGGTAGTCAACGCCTTTGACATCAGCCAGCGCACCATGCGCAACATCAAGCAAAACCTGTTTTGGGCGTTCGGCTATAACGTGGTGCTGATCCCCGTTGCGGCGGGCCTGCTGTATCCGTTTTACGGCACCATGCTGTCGCCCATGCTGGCGGCGGGCGCGATGTCATTGTCCAGCGTTTTCGTGCTGACCAATGCGCTGCGCTTGCGATGGGTGAAACAGGCGGTGTAACACATGCGGTTTTGATTTGCGCAAACCCCGCATCCATGCGCAAACTGCTTCCAAGTAACCGCAGGAAACCCGATGCCAAACGCCAACCTCTATGCCCTTTTTGCGTCACGATTCCCGCCCGACCGCAGCGCCCCTTTTCTGCAACACGCCCGAGGCATCACCAGTTTCGCCCAACTTGACGACCAGTCAGCCCGCATTGCCGCCGTCCTGAAATCCAGCGGTGCCGCCAAAGGCGACCGCGTCATCGTGCAGGTCGATAAATCCCCCGAGGCCGTAATGCTATACCTCGCGTGCCTTCGCGCGGGGCTTACCTTTATCCCGCTCAACACCGCCTACACCATCGCCGAAGTTGCCTATTTCATCAAAGATGCCGATCCGTGCATTGTGGTGTGCAACCCGCAATCCGAACCCGAAATCAGCGCGCTATGCAGCACAACCCACACGCTTGATGGTGCGGGTAATGGCAGCCTGATTGACCAGATGAACGCCACCGCTGCTGACCCCGAGATTACCCAATGCACCGGTACTGATCTCGCCGCGATCCTCTATACCTCCGGCACCACGGGGCGCTCCAAAGGGGCGATGCTGACCCATGACAACCTTGCCTGGAACGCCCTTGTGCTGCACCAATATTGGCAATGGGAACCCGATGACGTGCTGCTGCACGCGCTGCCGATCTTTCACGTCCACGGGCTGTTCGTCGCCCTGCATTGCGCGTTGCTGAACGCCAGCAAAGTGATCTTTCACGACGTGTTCAACACCGACAACATCATTGCTGCCCTGCCCGAAACCACCGTTCTGATGGGCGTGCCCACCTTCTATACCCGTCTGCTGGACGCCGCAGATTTCAACGCGCAAACCTGCAAGAACATGCGCTTGTTCATCTCGGGGTCAGCCCCCCTGCTGCCCGAAACCTTCACCAGTTTTGAGCAACGCAGCGGCCACACCATTCTGGAACGCTATGGCATGACCGAGGCAGGCATGATCACCTCGAACCCCTACGTCGGCCAGCGTATCGCCGGCACCGTCGGTGCGCCCCTACCCAGTATCACCGCCCGCGTTGCCGATACGGATGGCCATGAACTGCCGCGTGGCGAGGTTGGTATCCTTGAAATCAAAGGCCCGAATATCTTTGCAGGCTACTGGCAAATGCCCGAAAAAACCGCCGAGGAATTTCGCCCAGACGGGTTCTTTATAACTGGCGACATGGCCACGATGGATGCAGACGGGCGCATCGCAATCGTTGGCCGCGCCAAGGATTTGGTGATCACGGGCGGCTATAATGTCTATCCGAAAGAAGTGGAACTGGTCATCGATGCGATATCAGGCATCAAGGAAAGCGCCGTGATCGGCCTTACCCATCCCGACCTAGGCGAAGCCGTAACCGCCGTTGTCGTAGTGGATACCGGCACCACAATTACCGAGGCCAAAATCATCGCCGACCTTGCCGGATCACTGGCGAAATTTAAGCAACCCAAGCAGGTCATATTCGTCCCCGAATTGCCGCGCAACACGATGGGCAAGGTGCAGAAAAAAGCGCTGCGCGAAACCTACGGCGCACTTTATCAGCCCTTAAAAAAAATAATTTCCAAGGATTGACGCCGCGCGTCCGTCTAACCAATTGTGATGCGCATGGAAACTACAGACGAAACACTGGCCCAAGCCGCTGCAAATGGTGATCGCGAGGCATTCTCGCTTTTGCTTGCGCGCAACTATGACCGCCTGTTCGGCCTGTGTTTCCGGCTGACAGGTGCCCGCGCCGATGCCGAGGATCTGACGCAGGATATCTGCGCCGCCCTGCCCGCCAAACTGGGCGGTTACAAACGTCAGGCACAGTTCTCGACGTGGCTGTATCGCGTCGCGGTAAATGCGGCACACGACAGGCGGCGGCGGCACGCCACCCATGCGCGCGCCGCCGATGGCTGGGGCGATTGGGAGGTGAACCGTGTGGCCACAAATAAGGAAACGCAGGATGGGGTGGATTGGCTGACCCAAGCCATGTCCAGCCTGTCCATCGAGCTGCGCGACACACTGGCGCTGACGTTAGAGGACGAGATGACACACCGTAAAGCAGGCGAGGTTTTGGGCGTGTCCGAGGGAACAATTAGCTGGCGCATGGCCGAGGTGAAAAAGCACCTGCGCGTGATGCACCAAGAGGAGCAAAAGGCATGACTGATGATCTGACGCACCTAAAAGACGCCATGCGCGCGGCCACACCCAAGCCGTCCAAAAAAGATGCCGATCTGGCGCTTGCAATGAAAAATTTCGACGATATGCAAAATTCCCGCCAAGGATCGGCGAACGGGGCCCGTCTTACTACTGATCACCCGACAATCACGTCGCGGTTTACATCAGGAGTAATTCATATGTTTCATTCCCTAACCACCCGCGGCGCATTGGCGGCAACCACATCAATCACCGCCGTTGGCATCGGTGTTTTCCTTTATGCACAGCAAGGCAACATCCGCTTTGAATTGCCAAAACCGGATGCCGTGGTGGCCGAGCTTCCTGTGAATACCCCCGTGCTTCACGATCAGGTCGAAGCCCTTATCGAGCAGTCATCTGTGGATGAAACAACCGCTACAGCACAGACCGACACACGGCGAACACGCGAAACCGCCGAACTTAGTCAGGAAGAAGGCTTTGCTGCCGGTGCCATTGCTGCGCCAGAAGCCGAAGCGGACATGGTGATGGCCGAAATTGCCCCGTCTGCGCCCCCCGCATTTATCCGCAAAGCCGCGCCTGTTCCCATGGGCGGGATTACTTCTGGGGCACTTGGATACGACGACGTTGTGATCCACCCTGAACCGAACACCGAGAAATTCGCCAACGCCGATGCAAACCCCGTCAAAATCACCACGGATACCCCCGTCTCGACCTTCTCGATTGATGTCGACACGGCGTCCTATTCGGTGATGCGCTCCTCCCTGATGAACGGCTATGCGCCGGATCCGCAATCGGTGCGGATCGAGGAAATGATCAACTATTTCCCGTATGACTACCCCGCACCAGACGCCAATGAGGCTCCGTTCAAACCCACTGTCACCGTGTTCCCGACCCCGTGGAATGCAGGCACGCAACTGGTGCACATCGGCATTCAGGGCACCATGCCCGCGCTCGAGGATCGCCCACCGCTGAACCTTGTGTTTCTGATCGACACATCCGGGTCCATGGCATCGCCCAACAAACTGCCGCTGTTGATCCAGAGCTTTCGCCTTATGCTGTCCGAACTGCATGACGAGGACGAAGTGTCCATCGTCACCTATGCGGGCAGCGCCGGTCAGGTTTTGAAGCCAACCAAAGTATCGAACAAAATCGCGATTATGGCCGCGTTGATGCGTCTTGATGCAGGTGGGTCAACCGCTGGCCAGCAAGGCTTGCAACAGGCCTATGCGGTGGCCGAGGAAATGCGCTCAGATGGCGAAATTAGCCGGATCATTCTGGCCACCGATGGCGATTTCAACGTCGGCATCAGCAACCCCGACCAGTTGAAAGATTTCATCGCCAAAAAACGCGACAGCGGCACCTATCTGTCGGTGCTCGGCTTTGGTCGTGGAAATCTGGATGACGCCACGATGCAGGCGCTAGCCCAAAACGGCAACGGCCAAGCGGCCTATATCGACACCCTGTCCGAGGCACAAAAAGTGCTGGTGGATCAATTGGGCGGCACCCTGTTCCCCATCGCCAATGACGTGAAGATACAGGTCGA
The DNA here is from genome assembly GCA_964473185.1 of uncultured Marinosulfonomonas sp. Lineage (GTDB taxonomy): Bacteria > Pseudomonadota > Alphaproteobacteria > Rhodobacterales > Rhodobacteraceae > Profundibacter. Next base: position 7,793 of record CAYYOF010000054.1, read on the forward strand.
GTTCAACCCCGCCCAAATCGCCGAATACCGCCTGATCGGATACGAAACCCGCGCGCTGGCGCGTGAGGATTTCAACAACGACACAGTGGACGCAGGCGAGATTGGCGCAGGCCATTCAGTGACCGCGATATACGAGATCACGCCGGTTGGATCAGACGCCATACTGAACGACGCATTGCGCTACCAACCCGCCGCCGATACTGACGGCAATGGTGAACTCGGCTTACTGAAACTGCGCTATAAAACCCCGGGCGAGGATGTCAGCCAATTGCTGACCACCCTGATCACATCAGGCATGGGGCAGGCCACAGATGATATCCGGTTTTCGGCGGCCATCGCTGGCTATGGCCAATTGTTATCAGGCGGAAAATACCTGCAAGACTGGAGCTATAACGAGTTGATCACCTTGGCCAATGAAACCAAGGGCGAAGATGCTTACGGCTATCGCAGCGAGGCGATCAAACTGATGCGGTTGGCAAAAAGTCTGAGTGCTGAATAATCCCATCATTGTTCCATAAATATCCGCGCCGCAGGCACAAAAGTTACTTGCCTGCGGCGCGGATATTTGAACAAAAGAGAAACAGGGCGCGAAGCATTCAGCCTCGCGCCCTGTTTGTCACATCTCAAAGCCGGTTAGTTAACCTTCTTGGCTTTCTTCGCCTTGCCCTCGACCACTTTCGCAGCCACCGGTGTGTCCGAAGCGATCCGGATCTGGCGCGGTTTCAGCGCCTCGGGCACTTCGCGTGTCAGGTCAATATGCAGCATCCCGTCAGCATGGGCCGCCCCTGTCACGCGCACATGATCTGCCAGATGAAAGCGGCGCTCAAACGCGCGGGTGGCGATGCCGCGATGCAGATAGCTGCGCTCGACTTCTTCCAGCGCTTTGCGGGCGGCAATAATCAGCGTATTTTCACGCACCTCGACCGACAGTTCCTCATCCGAAAAACCAGCGACAGCGATGGTGATACGCCAGGCATCCTCGGCGGTTTTTTCGATGTTATATGGGGGGTAGCTCTGCTTGCTTACGTCATTGGTAAACACGCGGTCCATCATATCGGCAATTTGGTCAAAGCCAACAGTGGCGCGGTATAGTGGTGCTAGGTCAAAATTTCTCATCTCGTTCATCCTTATGTAAGCGACAAATGTTTTGTGCCCTCCATTATGGACAGGCATCGGTAGTTGCCAAACCCGCTTGGCGGCGTCTGGTAATGCTTAGATGGGGGTGGATTTGGATGGTTTCAAGCGAACTCGGTAAAACCGGATCAGAACACGCCTTTGCCCGATCGAAATGCCGCAAACAGACCGGGTACAATGCGGGAAACATCCATTCCAAGGGCAATGTTTCTTCCCGGCTCTCTGATTCCGCTGGAAACAATCGAAACAATGCGCGCACGCCGGCCAGAGCGATCAAACACAGGAGCACCGGATGACCCGAAATGAACATCGCATGTGAACGCTACCAAATCGTCCTGCCTGCCAATCACATCGCATTTTTTTTGCCACGATAGCGTTTCATCACGCCCTTGCGCATACGAAACAACGCTAACTTCGCGTCCCAAATTGGCCAAAGGTTGCATCTTGAAGGGTGCCGCAAAGGCCGTGGCAATAGGTTGATCCAATTGCAGCAGCGCCACATCATGCTGAATATTCATCAGCCTGTCACCGCCGCTATAATTGTAGTTCTTCGATACAACTGCGCGAACAACCCTGCGTGTAGCAACCGGTTTACCATCGCGCAAACCCGCCATGAATATCATGGTCTTCGGGTCGCGGCGCTCACCCGTGCCTTTGGAATACAGGCAATGCGCAGCCGTTAGCACAATGTCGGTCCGCAGCAAGACGCCGGTGCAATACCCCGTGGTGCCGATAACTACTTTGCCCACGGCCTCCCATCCCAAGGTATCCGACCGCAAGGTAAGACGCCGTAATCCTGTACTTTCAGCAAGAGCTGGCAGGGCCAGATTTACAAGGAGCAAGACCGCAATTATCGCAGATTTATGCATTTTCATGGCCGCAAGAATTTTGCGCCGATGCGGCTAATCCCGCCTTGTGTGCTCATGCGGCGCGTTACAGGTTTTGCGCGCTGAAACGGACCTTCGGTTGCTTTTAGCTCTGCCAGAATATCAGCCAACGGTTTTTCCAGTGACATGCCCAGCGATACTTTGCGTCCATTCACATTGGCCATCGCCGAAACCACCGACACGATCCGCGGCACCCCATCGGCGTTCATCAAAAACACCGGCGCACCGGATGATCCGAAATCAACGTCACATGACATGATCAAGGTTCCCGATTGGCGGGCCAACACACGGCAACTCTCCTGGATCGAGGGCGATTCAGCGCGGTCATGCGCATAAGATACAATCCCGACATCAGCGCCCTTGCGGGGCCGCACATCGGTTTGAAACGGCGTGATCGAGGATTTATTGATCGGCCGCGTCAGTTGAAGAACCGCAAGATCATTGCGCACACGGATGTCTTCGGAATCGGCCGCGAACACATAATCGGGGTGCACAACCGCACGTTTCACATTGGCATACGCACTTGCACGCCCGCCACGCCAACCGGCCAGAAACTCGATCTTGGTCGCATCCACCATTTGCCCGTTGGCCTTGTTAAACACACAATGCGCGGCCGTCAGCACCAGATCAGGCGCAATCAACGCCCCCGTGCACATGTTCCTGCCTGCAACATTCAACCGCCCCACGGCCTCCCAGCCACGGCTGTCATCACCGGTCAGCATTTTGCGCAACCCACTGGATTGCTCGGCAAATCCCGCAGAGGCAAAGCTGGCTAGAAAAACCAGAATACTGAATATTTTACGCATGTTATCTCCACCATTATCGGGCCGTTTTGTCGTAATTAACGGCCCGATAAGGCAGGATTAAGGCTGCTTTTCGGCAATTTCGCGTGGTTTTGGCCCGCCGGTCGCCCAATCCAGCAGCTCGACCGTATGCACCACCGGCACCTCGGTTCCACCGCCAATCTGGATCATACAGCCAATGTTCCCTGCCGAAATCACATCCGGCGTCTTGGCCTCAAGCGTCTGAACCTTGCGCGTCTTCAATTGCTCCGAAATCACAGGCTGCATCAGGTTATAGGTGCCCGCAGATCCGCAGCACAGATGACTGTCCGCAGGCTCGACCACCTCGAACCCGGCCCGTTTCAACAGGGTTTTCGGGTGGGTTTTGATCTGCTGGCCATGTTGCAAGGAGCAGGCCGCATGATAGGCGACACGCATCCCTTTTTGTGCGCCTTGCGGCATATCCAGCTGCATCAACAGCTCGCTAATATCCATCGTCATGTCCGAAATCGTGGCTGCATCCGCCGCCAGCGGGTCATTCCTGAACATATGCCCGTAATCCTTAACCGTCGTGCCACAGCCCGAGGTGTTGATCACCACGCCGTCCAGCCCCTCGCCACGCACCTCATTCATCCATGCATTAATGTTGGCCCCCGCCGACGCGTGCGCCTGTTTTTCCTTGCCCATATGATGGGTCAGCGCCCCGCAACATCCCATACCGCGTGCAATCACCACCTCGCACCCCAGTCGTCGCAACAGCCGGATGGTGGCGTCATTAATGTCGGTGTTCAGCGCCTTTTGCGCACAACCGGTCAGCAGGGCCACCCGTTTAAGGCGCTTGCCTTTGGCGGGAAACACCTGTGGATCATCATTGCGGCTGATCGAAGGGATGCGTTTCGGCGCCATCTTCTGCATCGCTTTCAGCCGCGCATCCGGCATCAAAAAGGCAAAGGGCCGCCCGATCTTTGCGCCCAACAGGGCCAGCCGGAACCGCTTTGGGTACGGAATGATCTGCGCCAAGGTCCAGCGCAACATTCGGTCCATCATTGGGCGTTTATAGGTTTGTTCAATGTAGGTGCGGGCGTGATCGACCAAATGCATGTAGTGCACGCCGGACGGACAGGTCGTCATACAGGCCAGGCAGGACAGGCATTTATCCACATGCTCAACGGTTTTCTTATCCGCAGGGCGGTCGGTTTCCAGCATATCCTTGATCAGATAAATCCGCCCGCGCGGGCTGTCCAACTCGTCGCCCAGAATTTGATAGGTCGGACAGGTTGCGGTGCAGAACCCGCAATGCACGCAGGCACGCAGGATTTCATTGGCGCGCTCGATGTCCGGGTCGCGCAACTGTTCGGGAGTGAAATTTGTTTGCATCAGCCCATCAACCCCGTGTTCAAAATATAGCGCGGATCAAACTGCGCCCGCAATCCGGCACTGATCGTCGCCAATGGTTCGCTTTCTGGTTGGAACCGCGCAAAGCCCGTGCCCCGCACCAATGTCGCATGCCCACACACAGTGCCCATTTTGGCCCGCACATCCGCCCCTAGCGGCATCAAAGCCCAGATCAGCCCGCCGCCCCAATCAAACAAGACTGCATTCGCTCCCAGCCCCGCAACCAGTTGCGGCGCATCCGACGGTTTCACCGAAATGCGCCACACATCACCCACAGCCTCGTGGAACGGGGCAACATCGCGCACCTCTCGCCAGATTTTCACCGAATCTTGCAGAATTTCGGCCTCGCCAAATTCGGCCAACAAACCTTGCAACCGCTCGGCGCGGTAAGCAACTGACGCCGAAAACCCCTCGATGCGCAGCATAGTGCGCGTCCTGTCATGGGCCGCCCCCGACACCTCGAACGATGATCCAAGCGCCGCGGCCATCGCCGCCACAGCGCCACCGTCCGACAACCCGTGCAGCACCACACAAGCGCTGGTCTCCACATCCGGCAACACCTTGAACGCAACCTCGCTGATCACCCCCAGCGTGCCATGTGCGCCCGCCATCAGTTTAACCAGATCATAGCCGGTGACGTTCTTCATCACCCGCCCGCCGTTTTTCAAAACCTCGCCGCGCCCATCCACAAACCGCACCCCGATCAGACTGTCGCGGCACGCCCCTGCCTGCACCCGACGCGGACCGGAAATGTTCGCCGCCACTACCCCGCCAATCGTCGGCGCACCAGTGGTGCCCAGCAATCCGCGATGGTCCATCGGCTCGAACGGTAATCGCTGCCCTTGCGCCTTTAACGCCGCCTCGATCTCGGCCAATGGCGTGCCCGCCGCCGCCACGATGGTCAACGCGCCCGGGTCATACAGACTGATGCCGCTCATCGCAGCGGTGGACAGCATATCGCCATCACACAGAACGTCGCGCGTCCCGTTTCCGACAATCCGCAACGGCCCCTTGGCCGCTGCAATTGCCTCGCTTAGTTGCTTTTCATCGCTTGGTTTCAAGGTCATTGGCTGGCCCGCCGTTCAGCCGTCGCATCCAGCGGGAACACCTTGGCCGGATTAAGCAGCCATTTCGGGTCAAACACATCTTTGACGCGCAACTGCGCCTCAAGGTCTGCCGCGGTGAACTGGTCATACATCAGGTCGCGTTTTTCTATGCCCACACCATGTTCGCCGGTCAAACATCCGCCAACCTCGACGCACAATCGCAGCACATCGGCGCCAAATGCCTCGCATTTTTCCAGATCGCCCAGCTTATTGGCATCATACAATATCAGCGGGTGCATATTGCCGTCACCCGCATGAAACACATTGCCCACACCCAGCCCGTATTCCTTGGACATCTCGCCAATGCGCTTCAAAACATAGGGCAGTTCCGACACCGGGATAGTCCCGTCCAGACACATGTAATCATTGATCTGCCCCATCGCGCCAAAGGCCGATTTACGGCCCAGCCAAATCTTCGCGCTCTCTTCCTCGGATTTGCTCTCGCGCAGCTCCACCGGATTATGTCGCGCCGCGATGCCCATGATTACCTTCAATTGCGCGTCAATCTCGGCGTCTGATCCCTCGACCTCGACGATCAACAACGCCTCGCAATCGGGATATCCCGGATGCGCGAAGGCCTCGGTCGCCTCGATGCAGGGGCGGTCCATGAATTCGATCGCCACCGGCAACACGCCTGCCTTGATGATGTCGGACACACATTCCCCCGCCACCTCGTTGCTATCAAACCCGATCAGCACGGGCCGCGCCCCTTCGGGTTTGGGCAGAATTTTAAGCGTTGCTTCAGTGACCACACCCAACTGCCCCTCGGAGCCACAGATCAACCCCAGTAAATCCAGCCCGCCCGCATCCAGATGTGCGCCACCAACCTCGATTACAGTGCCATCCATCAGCACCATCACCACGCCCAACAGGTTGTTGGTGGTCACCCCGTATTTCAGGCAATGCGCCCCGCCGGAATTCATCGCGATATTGCCGGCAATGGCGCAGGCCAACTGGCTGGACGGGTCCGGCGCGTAAAAGAAACCCTCTTCCTCGACCGCCCCCGTCACCGACAGGTTTGTGCGCCCCGATTGAACCCGAATGAACCGGTTGTTGTAATCTGTCTCTAACACGTCGCTCATTTTGGACACCCCCAAAATCACGCTGTCCGCCGTGGGCAACGCCCCGCCCGCCAGTGATGTGCCCGACCCGCGCGGCACCACCGGCACGCCCATCTCGTGGCAAATCTTCAACACTGCCGAAACCTCCTCGGTGTTGGAGGGCAGCACTGCACATAACGGCGGGCAGCGATAGGCGCTCAGCGCGTCACACTCATAGGCTTTGGTCTCGGCCTCGTCCGAAATCACCGCACCCTTTGGCAACACCGACTGCAACCGCACCACGATCTGCGCTTTTTTCGCTAGTATTTCAGCATCTGGGATAGGCATTTCCATCGGAGCGACTCCTAATTTCACGAATTGGTAAGAAAATATAACCAATTTACGGGGCTGGCAAGTTAAATCCTGACCAGATAGGATCACAAACATGGAACTCCTTGATCGCCTACAGTTTTTCGGCCCGCTCGATCTGACCGCCATCACCCTTTTGGCCACCGCATGGGTGCTGATCGGCTGGATTATTGAGCGTGCAAACAGCAAACACCCCTCGGTTTCAGTCATCATGGCTGGATACAGGCGGGAATGGATGGTCCAGTTTGTCACCCGCGAGCCGCGTGTCTTTGATGCCAACGTCCTTGCCAACTTGCGCCAAGGCACCACATTTTTCGCCTCGGCCAGTATGATCGGCATCGGGGGCGGCCTTGCCCTGATCGGCAACACCGAAAGCCTGCTTGGCATTGCCAAAGACCTGTCACTAGAGGACGCGCCCGCCGTCGTGTGGGAGATGAAAATCCTCGTGGTGATCCTGTTCCTTGCCAACGGGTTCCTGAAATTCGTCTGGTCACACCGGCTGTTCGGCTATTGCGCCGTCATGCTGGCCTCGGTCCCGAATGATGCGACAGACCCCGCGTGCCTACCCCGCGCACGGCAAGCCGCCGAGATCAACATCACTGCGGCGCGCAGCTTCAACCGCGGCCTGCGCTCGGTCTATTTCGCACTCGGCGCCCTCGCTTGGTTGCTGGGCGCAATTCCGCTTTTGGCGGCAACTGCCTTTACCGTGCTGATCCTGTGGCGGCGCGAATTTGCCTCGCATTCGCGCAGTGTTTTGTTGCAAGATGACTGATAAAACACTCACATCATCGTGACGGGACAATTGCCAATCACCCTGACATGGTGCCGCTAAATGACAAGGAACCTGATATGAAAACCCTCGCCCTCGCCTTATTGCTGATGCCCATGCCCGCATGGGCGGATGACCCGACCATTGAAGGCGTACGCGCCCAGAAATCCGGCAGCGGCTGGAATTTTTCCGTTACCCTGTCGCACCCCGACAGCGGCTGGGACCATTACGCTGACGGCTGGGAAGTGCTGGATGCGGGCGGCAACAGCCTCGGCCACCGGACGCTGGCCCATCCGCATGTGAATGAACAGCCGTTTACCCGTTCACTGGGCGGCGTCACCATTCCTGTCGGCACAAAAACCGTTTTCATCCGCGCCCATTGTCTGGTCGATGGTTGGGGGGATCAACGGTTCGAGGTGAATCTGGGCGACTAGAACCAAAGTAGCCGCCTGAATGCATGGAAAATAGACAACTCAATAGCTATGTATAACTGGTATATTCCCATTACATCAATAAGTTACGCCTGAGAGAATAGAACTACTATTCCGGAATAGTAGTTCTATTAATCAAACGCCAAATTGCTCTACAATTCTCTCTCGGCATCCTGCTTACCATCATTAAACCTGTTTAGTTAAGCCAACCAACATTGCAGTTCTGGCGCGATTGGGCCTGCGCCCAATGCGTGGTCAACCTGATTACCTGCGTCCCTCGCGCAGCCACGCCCCAACCGACAGCAGCACCGCCAGCAACAGCGTCAACCATGCAGGCAACAACGGCGTGATCCTCACATCCGCCGTCAAATACGCCTCGCGCGGGGTCAGACCCAGCCATCCGCGCCCGGCCGCTGGGCGCCCCGCCCGCACGTTGCGCACGCTTGGCATTCCATCCTCAATCGCAAACACACCGCCACGCATCACCGCAACCACCGGCAGCAGTTTTTCGCCCGTCGCAATGGTTTCCTCGAACTCGCGCGGGGCGGATGGGCCCAGCGCAATCACCGCGTCCTGCTCCCCGTCACTCAACCGGTACAGCCCGATTTCCGGCCCCTGAAACACAGCCTCGTACCGCCCGGGCGAAACTTGTTTTAACGGCACCACCTGCACCGTGCCATCCGGTGCTCTCACCTCGACATCGCCAACCTCCTCACCCAAGGTCCGGCGGATGATCGTCATGCTTTGACCTCGCGCCTCGGCCCATAGTGCTTCTTCTTCCAGATCGGGTTCTTTCATCATCCAGTGCGCCAAACGGCGCAGCAATTCCAACTGCGGCCCGCCGCCTTCAAACCCGCGATCCCACAGCCACGACTGATCCGACGCCAGCAACGCCACGCGCCCCTCGCCAACCCGATCCAGCACCAGCAACGGGCGGTCATTAATTCCCGTCATCACCGTGTTGCCCGATATTTCCTCGACCTCGATCAGGCGCATCCAGCGGCCCCATCCAGGCCCCTCCTCGCCCTCGGGCACATCGGGCGCAAAGGCTTCTAACCCTTCGGTTACCGGATGGCGTTGGCCAACCTCGGACAGCAACGGTTTGAAGCCTTCCTCTAACACCCTTGCGGTCGGTCTAGCTGGCAGAATATCTGCCAGTGCCGAATGATAAATACTATCGGCTGACGCAAAATCAGGCCCCGCCGCCACCATCAACGCCCCGCCACTTTCAACGTAACTACGCACTGAATCCAGATAGACACCGGGCAGAATTCCGCGCCGTTTATAGCGATCAAAAATGATCAGATCGAACTCCTCGATCTTCTCGATGAACAACTCGCGTACAGGGAATGCGATCAGGGATAATTCCGACACCGGCACCCCGTCCTGTTTCTCGGGTGGGCGCAGAATGGTGAAATGCACCAGATCGACGGAACTGTCGGATTTCAGCAAATTGCGCCATGTGCGCTCGCCCGGATGCGGTTCACCCGACACCAGCAGCACCCGCAAACGGTCGCGCACCCCGTTGATCTGCACCACGGCCACATTGTTGCGGTTGGTCAACTCGCCGTCGCCCTCGGGCACGGTAAACTGGATCACATTCATCCCGCCGTGGGTCAGGGTGACCGGCAGTTCCAAGTCTTGCCCGACCGGCACGGTGAAACTCCGCGCGGGCTCCCCGTCTACCGAAATCAGCAACTCTGACTGCTGGCCCACAGCTGCCGGAACCGCGCCCTGATCATCAATGCGCAGGGTCAGCAGCACCTCTTCGCCCAGAATGGCAAAACCGGGGGCATTTTTCACACTTAAGCGGCGGTCCCAATCGGTTTTATGCCCTGTCAGCAGGGTGTGCACGGGCGCGGTGATCAGCGGCGCAAGGTCAACGTCATGCACTTGCCCGTCCGTCAGTAACAACACCCCCGCAATACGCGATTGCGGGATGTCGGCCAGCGCCTCGGCCACGGCCCTCATCAATAACGTGCCACCATCGCCATCTGCATCCGCCACAGTGGTCACGCGCAATTCGGTATTGGGGCGGGCGGTGATGCGCGCGGTAATATCGGTCACAGCATCGGCAGTTTGATCCGCACGATCACTGATCTTCTGGCTCGCACTTTCGTCCACCACCAGCAGCACTATGTCCGATAACGCCTCGCGGTCCTCTTGTTGCAACGACGGGTTCGCCAGTGCCGCCAACAGCACCACCGCCGCCAACCCGCGCAACGCCCAGCCCGCCAAACCCCGCCAGATGGCAAAGCCGATAAAGGCCAGTGCAACAACCGTCAAAATCGCCAAAACAGGCCACGGGATGATCGGCGAAAACAGGATTGAGCCGCTCATATTCATTGGCCCAACCGATCCAGCAAGGCCGGCACATGCACCTGATCCGACTTATAGTTGCCGGTCAGAACGTACATCATCAGGTTCACCCCGAACCGGTACGCAATCTCGCGCTGGCGCTCGCCGGTATAGCCGCGCCCGACCTGAAACATGTAGTTGCCAGTGTTGTCCACCGCCCACGCCGCAGCCCAGTCGTTGCCGCCAATCACCACCGGCGTCACCCCGTCATTCAGGTTGCGAAATGGCATCCCCTCGGCGCGTTCGGCGTCCACGGGCGCGGCCTCGACCCACACAGCACGGCCCACATGGCGGCCCGGAAAATCCTGTAACAGGTAAAAACTGCGGGTCAGAACGTGATCTTCTGGGATCGGCTCCAGCGGCGGAATATCCAGCCCCAGCGCCAGCTGTTGCAGCTTGCGCCCCTCGGGCGTGGTGCCGGTGCCAAATCCGGCAACATCGCCGTCGCGGGTATCAAACAGGATCATCCCGCCACCGCGCAAATACCGGTTCAGTTTCGCATATGCCTCGGATGATGGCAGTGGTTGGCTGGCCACCACCGGCCAGTAAAGAAAGGGAAAGAACGCCAATTCATCGCGCTCCAGATCAATCGCGATCGGGTTGGCAGGCTCGATCGTGGTGCGCCGGAACAACACGTCCGACAGCCCCATCAACCCCGCATTCGCCACATCATCAACGCGTTTATCACCGGTGATTACATGCGCCAAAACCACCTCGGCTGTGGCGTTGATGGCAAAGTCATCCGACTGCGCCTGCGCCCTGTCCGCCATCGTGATCATGCCCAGCGCCAACAGCGCAGCCACGCCCGAACTACGTGGCCCCGTCAAACGCCCCGACAGCATAAGCGACGCCAGAATGTCCAGCATCAACAGCCCCAGCGCAGCGACCAAAACCGCACCCTTCAACAGGGTTTCACGCGCCGACGACAGCCCCTCGACCGTGATCCGCGCGGGCCATGCCGCCATTTCCAGCACAGTTTCCGCCCCGACAGCATTCACCGCCACACGCCGGTCTTCGCTTTCGTAAACACCGGGCGGCATGTCGGCGCTCACCACACCCGCCGCCAAATCCTCGCCTGCAACTCCGGCCATCGCGCCCGCATCCGCCAACTGCCCGAACGCATCCAACACCCGCACCGGTGCCCATGTGGTTCCGGCCAAATCCTCGTCGCTCAACGCGCCTTGATGCGATGAAACCGCCAACCGCTCCAGCATCTGCACAAACAGACCCGACAGCGGCAGGCTTGACCATTGCGCATTGGCCGTGACGTGGAACAGCACCACCTGCCCTTCACCCATTTCCTTGCGTGTCACCAGCGGCGTGCCATCGGCTAATGAGGCAATCACGCGCTCCGCCAGTTTCGGATCGGGTTGCGCCAGCACTTGGGATGTCACCGTCACATCAGCCGGAATATCCAGCCCGAAAAACGGCGACGTATCAGGGAATGGTTGCAACGCCTTTGGCTGCCCCCAACTCATCGCGCCGCCCACCGTGCGCCCGCCTGCCCGCAACCGCACCGGCATCAACGCATCCTCAACGCTGCGGCTAAGATCGCTCGCCGCCATCCGGATACCGGCAAACCGCACCAGCAATCCACCTGCCTCGACCCACTCGATCAATCCCGCCGTCTGCCCCTCGGTCAGCTTGGCCACATCGGCCAGCACGATCACATCGGGGTTGGCAGGCAACACATCCTCAAGCCCACCCTTGATCAGGTCTGCCGTCGGCTCCAGCGCTTGGTTCAGGTAATGCAAAGGCGACAACAGTTGCAGCCCCTCGCGTGCATCATGCGGCGCGATCAACGCCACTTCGCGCCGCCGCAACCCGTCATCGGCCAACGTCACAGCCCCCGCCGAATTCACCCCTTGCACCGCAAAACGCGAAATCCGGTTGCGCAGTTCCGGCGGTAGGCTCAGCGCCACCTCGCCCGTGTCCGCATCCGCCTTAAACGCCACATCAACCCGCGCCAGTTCCCGTTCCACGCCTGCTGGGTCCAGCCCAATTGCAGCGATGGTCAACGTCGCATCCGCCGCCGGATCACTGCGCACCGCTGTGATCTGCAGCGCGCCATCCTTGATCGTGACAGGCCGCAAGCCCACCACCGCGCTCGCGGTCTGCATCACCGTCACCGGCCCCTTGGCCTCGAACGCCTCCAGCAGCACTTCGCGCCCCTCGCGGGCCAATCCATCCGACAACCAATAGGTTTCAAACCCGTCCGCACCAAACCCGTCCACCCATTCGCCCATATCTTCGCGTGTCGGCTCCCACGCTTGCGGTGTTATCCCCGCCAATCGGGTCTGCCAGACATCCGCCGATAAAAACTGCATTTCACCCGCAGGTAAATCTGTCAAAACCGCCACCGATACCACGCGCCCCGCCCGCGACGCTTCCTCAAGCAGCCCCGCAATCCGGTCCTGACGCTTGCCCCAGTCCTGCGCATCGGCCCATGTGCCATCGGCCACAATCAGCAACGGACCACTGCCCATAGTGTCGTCCTTGGGGTTCAGCACCGGCCCCGCGAACCCGATAATCACAGCCGCAATCGCCAGCATCCGCAACAGCATCAGCCACCACGGCGTTTTGTCGGCATGCACTTCGTCATCGGTCAGGCCTAACAGCAACGCCACCCCGGGAAACCGTCGCCGGATTGGTGCCGGTGGCACCGCCCGCAGTAAAACCCACAAGATCGGCAAAGCGATCAGCCCCAGCAACAACCAGGGTGCGGTAAATCCTATGGGGCCCAGTATAAACATCAGTGCCGCCGCTCCAATGCATGATAGAGCCAGGTGAGCGCCACCCGTGGCGCGTCATTTGTATGGTGGCAGGAATATTGCCAACCCGTTGCATGGGCCAAATCGGCCAGCGCCGCCTTGCGCTCGGCCAACCGTTGCAAATACCGGTCGCGCAAATCACCCGCCTTCAGGGTTTCGTGGCGCATGGTGCCAGCCATGCTTTCAAATATCGTGCGCCCGTCAAATGGGAACGCCTCTTCTTGCGGGTCCAGAACCTGCAGCAATGCACCCTTAACACCGCGATCCGCCGCATCTGTCAGCGCGGCTTTCACACCCTCAAAACCGCCCATAAAATCCGAGATGAACACCGCCCGCGTGTTGGGCCGCATCCCGTGTGTTTCGGGGCTGCCGAAATCCGCATCCCCTGCCACGTCCGATAATTCCTGCACCATGCGCAGCAATTGCCCCTGCCCCGTGCGTGGCGGATTGGCGCTACTGGTCAGCCCGACCCGCTCGCCACCACGCACCAGCAACACCGACACAGCCATCGCCAAAACCCGCGCTCGCTCGCCTTTGGTCACCAAATCTTTGGCCGATGAAAACGCCATCGATGCCGCCTCGTCGACCCACAGCATAACCGATTGCACCGCCTGCCATTCCTTTTGCCGGATGAAATGCACATCGGACCTTGCCGACCGCCGCCAGTCGATCTGGCGCGCCTCGTCTCCGTCTACCGCCACGCGGTATTGCCAGAATTCATCGCCCATACCGGAATGCCGCCGCCCGTGTTCACCCAACAACACCATCGCCGCCAGCCGCTCAGCATCCGCCAAAAGCGGCGGCAACGCCCCCGCCAGTTCTGCCGATTTACGTCGTAAGGCGGCAGGTGTTGTCACGCGGCAGCCTCGTTTCTGGCCACCTGCGCCACCACTGAATCAATCAAAGCCCCCAGCGTTTCACCGCGTGCCTTGGCGGCAAACGACAGGGCCATCCGATGCATCATCACAGGTCGCGCCATATCCGCCACATCATCCAGCGTCGGCGCCAACCGCCCATCCAGCAACGCGGCCGCCCGCACCATCAACATCAACGCTTGCGCCGCGCGCGGCCCCGGCCCCCACGATACATTCTCGCGCACCGCATCAGTGGCCAACGCGTCCTCGGGCCGACAGGCGCGAACCAGATCAAGGATCATCTCCAGCACCGCATCGCCAACCGGCATCCGGCGCAATAACGTCTGTGCCTCCAGCAGTTCCTGCGCGGTAAACACTTGGCTCACTTCGCTTTCTTCCACTCCTGTGGTGGCCAGAATAATCGCCTTTTCCGTATCACGATCCGGATAATCCACATCAATCTGCACTAAAAACCTGTCCAACTGCGCCTCGGGCAACGGATAGGTGCCCTCCTGCTCAATCGGATTTTGCGTCGCCAGCACATGAAACGGCACACCCAAATCACGCTCTTCACCCGCAATGCTCACCTGCTTTTCCTGCATCGCCTGCAACAGCGCTGACTGGGTCCGTGGGGATGCACGGTTAATCTCGTCCGCCAACAGCAACTGACAGAAAATCGGCCCCTCGATAAACCGAAAGGCCCGCTTGCCATCCTTGCCCTCGTCCAGCACCTCGGATCCTAAAATATCAGCGGGCATCAAATCCGGCGTGAACTGTATCCGTGCGCCATTAAGGCCCATCACGGTCGACAGTGATTCAACCAACCGCGTCTTGCCCAGCCCCGGCAGACCGATCAGCAATCCATGCCCCCCACACAACAAAGCGCTTAACGTCAGGTCCACAACACGGTCCTGCCCGATAAACCGGTGCGAAATAGACGCCTTGGCTTTGGCCAGTTTAGCGCCCAGCGCCTCGATATCAGCAACCAGATTTTCAGCTTTACCCATGACAACTCTCCCTTAACGCGGTTATGACAGTATTTAACGGGCAAATTGCATGGGATTCAAACGGCAAACGCTATGAATGATGAAAAGATTGTGAAGCCATCGGCAGAAAGCCTCGCATCTGCCGCGCGAAAGGCCTCAAAAGGCGGGTTGCCGCCGGTGCATCTGTGGAACCCCGATTTTTGCGGTGATCTGGATATGCGGATTGCGCGGGACGGGACGTGGTTTTACCTCGGCACCCCGATTGGGCGGCCTGAACTGGTGCGACTGTTCTCGACCATCCTGCGACGCGATGGCGATGATTACTTCCTTGTCACCCCTGTTGAAAAGGTCGGTATCACCGTCGATGACGCGCCCTTTGTGGCGGTGGATTTCGAGGTAACGGGCAGCGGGGCCGACCAAATCCTGACCTTTGAAACCAACGTTGGCGATACCGTCACCGCAGGCCCCGACACCCCGATCCGCGTTGTGCGCGACCCAGTAACGGGCGAGCCTTCGCCATATGTGTCGGTCCGCGCCAATCTGGAAGCGCTGATTGATCGCAAAAGCTTCTACCGCCTTGTCGATATTGCCGCACACCATGACGACTGGTTCGGCCTGTGGTCCGGCGGGGCATTTTTTCCGATCATCCCAAGTGACGAGTTACCTTAAGATGCCCACATTTTGCGCCAACCTGACGATGATGTTCACTGAACATGCCTGTATTGACCGCTTTAGCGCCGCCAAGGACGCTGGCTTTGACGTGGTGGAAATCCTGTTTCCCTATGACCACCCCGCACAGGAAATGCGCTCGGCCTTGCTCCGCCACGACCTGAAACTGGCGCTGATCAACACCCCGCCACCAAACTGGGCGGGCGGGGACCGTGGCTATGCCGCCATCCCGAATGGCGAAAAGCGCTTTCAATATGATTTCAAACGCACCATGCGCTATGCGCAATTGCTGAAACCCACCCACATCCACATCATGGCGGGTCGCGCCAAAGGGGCTGTGGCCCGCGCAACCTTTATCAAAAACCTGAAATGGGCCGCAGCACACGCCCCGAAACAAAGCCTGACAATCGAGCCGATCAACCAGACCGACATCCCCGGCTATTTCCTGCATGATTTTGACCAGGCCGCCGAGATTCTGGACACGGTCTCGGCCCCGAACGTCAACCTGCAATTTGACGCCTACCATGCCCATATGATCACCGGCGATCTTCCCGCCACATGGGAAACTCACGGTAAGCGCGCCGTGCATATCCAGATCGCTGGCGCAGAAGGGCGGCATGAACCGGTTGGCGGCGATATAGATTACCCTGCCTTTTTCAAACAACTGGATGCGGATGGCTACAAAGGCGTGGTCAGCGGCGAATACAACCCGAGAAACCACACGTTAGATGGGCTCGGCTGGATTAACCTCTAATTAATTTTTCGCTTCTTCTTGCTTCAAATACC
>CAYYOF010000055.1:0-23686 GCA_964473185.1 uncultured Marinosulfonomonas sp.
TTGCAAAAGCGCCCTCCTGGGGGAGGTCGGGCGCTGACATTTTTGCAAAATGACGGGGGTTCTTGAAACACTATCCGTTCCAACAATCGCCCACCGTTTTGACATTAATCCCTCTCGTTCGGCCACCATTTTCTGCCGCGTCCAGCCAAAGTGCCTAGTAGCGCGATATACCCATCCCACACATTTGGAATTCCAAATATATTGGCCCATGCCCAAAACGATAGTGGAGCCAAAACTAAAAACCCAAACCCCAAATAGCCAAGTACAAAACTCACCAAAACGAATGTGGCAATCTTTGGAAGAAATGCGCCAAAAGACAGCAACATGAAAACTGAAAACATTGACGCGAAAGAAAGCACGACAAAGAAGAAGGGGTGCCGCGAGCTTGCTATCAGTAAAAACTCAAGCACTTTTTGGAAACGGTTTAATTTTGGTTTCATGCTCCCCCTCAGAACCCCTGCACCAACATATCCACCGCATCCGTGATCTCGGCGAACTGCGCTTTCAGGCTCCCCTCCGGCCCTCTTAAAACCGAACGCGGCACAGCGGACAAAAACTGCGTCACCATCACCACCTCTTCACCACCCACTTCAAACACCGGATTCAGCCGCTTCGCCGGAATTGGCGCGTCCCCCATTGGCATCAACGGCACCACGACACATGTGTTCAGCGCCTCCAACAGGTCCGCCTGAATATCCAGCAGATACCCGCGCCCGTCAGGGTTGGGATAAACATCATACTTTGCCATTCAGAACTGCCGGAACTTTGCCAGCGGCAGCCCGTGTTCTGCCGCATGGCTGTTCGAGCTTGCCAGCGCCGCTGCATTTTCGGCCTTCCACCGTTCTTCCTGTGCCTGAACAACAGCCGCCCGCACACCAGCCTCGGCGGCGCGGGACAGATTGATCTTCAGCGCCTTGGCCTCGGACAACAATGCCGCGTCCAGTGACAGATTAGCAGGTTTTCGGTGTTGGGTTTGCATCGGGGCATTCCTTTCCTCTCACTATATGCGCATAAAGGATGCGCGTCAATTATGCGCAAATGCCGTCATCTAGTCCCGAAAAAGAGTCATATGGAATTCATATGGTTTTCATATGCAATTCATATACCCCAATTCACCCCGTCAAACCGGCTTCGCCACTCAATAATTATACCGGCTTCGCCTCGGGAACCTTCATCCCCTCCAGTATCCGCAATGGCCGGCGAACCGCCTCGCTTAATCCCGGCCTTTTCGGTGCCGGTATCTGTTTGCTGACCTCGACCATCAGCACTCCGCCCGCCACCACCGTCGGAATCCGCCGCCCAGCTTTTTCCCAAAACCCAGCCGTGCGCAGCCAGAACCGTTTGTTTGAGGGCGGCGCATATAATGCCCCGACATGGCGTTCCGGTATCAACCCGTGGCTTTTCAGCAGCGCCTCGAGCTGCCCCAAACTATAAGGTCGCCCATAGCCAAACGGCGTGTGATCGCTGCGCGCCCACAGGCCCACACGGTTGGGCACAATAAACAGCGCCCGCCCCCCGGGGCCCAGCACACGGTAACATTCCTGAAGCAATGAAAACGGATGGTCGCAAGTTTCCAGCCCGTGCATCACCACCAGTTTATCAACCGATCCGGTTTCCAGCGGCCACAGGGTTTCCTCGACCAGACAGGCGACGTTTTTCATCCCCACCGGCCACGCCATCACCCCTTGCGGCCCCGGCATCAACCCGATCACCCGACGCGCCTCGGCCAGATAGGGGCGCAGCAACGGCACGGCAAAACCAAAGCCCGCCACGGTTTGGCCCTTGGCCTCGGGCCATATCTCGACCACGCGGTCGCGCACCGCGCGTTGCGCCGAACGGCCCAGCGCGGAACGATAGTAGAAAGCTTTCAGATCAAGCACATCAAGGTGCATTTATCGGGTCTCGCATAACTGCATTCACGCAACCATACCCATAGGGCGCAAAAACGCCATGCCTTAACGTATGGATTCTGCTTTCAGGCCCGCCATCAGTTCGGTCAGCGATTTCAGATAGAACGCGCCTGTCAGCTGCCCGTCTGCATCAAATTCGTTCTGCGCCGCCGCCACCATCACCTCTGGCCCGGTCAGTAAACGTGGCCGGAACGTGGTCATCGCCAGCCGCAACGCATATTACGCCCGCGCCCCGCCTGCATGTCCTGCCGCCGCCGACACAATCGCCACCGGCTTGCCTTTCCAGGGTGCTCCATCCGTTCGGCTAACCCAGTCCAGCGCATTCTTTAGCACACCGGAAAATGACTGGTTATATTCCGGCGTCGAAATCACTACGCCATCCGCCGCCGCGATCTGGTCAGCCAATGTCTGCACCGCCGCAGGCACGCCCGAAGCATCCTCGACATCGCCATTATACAAAGGGAAATCCAGATCGGCCTCGGTATAGGTCGCATTCTCCATCAGCCGTGCCGCCTCGCGGATCAATTGACGGTTAAACGATGCCGCCCGTAATGATCCGGAAATTCCCAATAGGTTAAACTGTGTCATCGCGCGCCCTTTTTCATAAAACTGACCCGCAAGGTGTTGCAAAACACATCCACACACAAGGGGGCCGACCGCGCACCGACTGTGCAATTCTGTCAGGCGCCCTTACGCACCACAACCGCCAGATTATTTGCAGGCATCTCGCAAACCGCAACCAATGACAGCCCGTTCGCACAGAGCTCTGCCTCCATCCACTCCAGGTCTTTATATCCGATGGCCGCATCCTGCGCGCTTAGACTCGCATGGAATTTAGCATCCCCCTCGCTACGGAATGCCCCATTGGTGCGAAATGGCCCGTAGATAAAGAAATGCCCACCAGCCGTCAGCCCGTTTGCCGCCCCGCTGATCACGGCCTTCGCATCGGTCTGTGAAATCAGATGAAACAGATTGACGACATAGACCAACCCCAAGCCTGACCACGCAGGCCATGTGCCGCTGGCATCAAACTGGATCGGCACGCGCAGGTTGGCCACACCCACATGCGCCCGCCACGCCTGCACACTCACCATCCGTTCATCCGACAGATCGCTGGGCTGCCATTCCACATCCGGATGCCCTTGCGCCAGTGCCGCAATATGTTGCCCCGTGCCGCTGGCCAATTCCAGCGCCATGCCACCGTCTGGCACATATTCCGCCAACCGCTCGAATATCGGCACAGCGTTACGCACGGCAGACGGGGCCGACAGCCGGCCATCCGGCAAAGTGTTCGTCATCGGCCCTGAATCCGGCAATTTCAAAGGGGGCTGTGTCATTTTGCACCTCACATGTTCGTAAACCCAATATTGCGCCCATCGCCACAATGGGCAAGACTGTGCGCAACCCGAAATGAAAGGATACCCCCGTGTCGCTCCAGATTGCCACCATTCCTTGCCGCTCTGATAACTACGCCTTCCTGCTGCACGACAAAGACAGCGGGCAAACCGCAGTGGTCGATGCCCCCGAAGCGGCCCCGATCATCGAAGAACTGGACAAACGCGGCTGGGCCCTGACCCATATCCTGATCACCCACCACCATTACGACCATATCGACGGGGTGGAAGAGTTGCGCAAAAAATATGGTGCCAAAGTTGTCGGGGCCAAGGCCGACACCCACCGCCTGCCGCCGCTGGATATCGAACTGTCCGAGGGTGATACCATCAAAATCGGGGACAACACAGGCAACGTGCTGGATGTGTCAGGCCATTGCGCCAACCACCTCGCCTTTTATTTCCCCGACAGTTTTGCCGTGTTCACCGCCGACAGCCTGATGGCGCTGGGATGTGGCCGTTTGTTCGAGGGCACGCCTGCGCAAATGTGGGAGAGCCTTTCCAAACTCGCCGCCCTGCCGCCGATGACGATTGTTTATTCCGGCCATGAATACACCGCGTCGAACGCCACATTCGCTTATTCAGTCGAGCCGAACAACGCAGCCCTGAAGGACCGCATCCTGCAAATCATCGAAGCACGGGCGCAAAACATGGCAACCGTGCCGTCAATTCTGGCGGACGAGCTGGCCACAAACCCGTTCCTGCGCCCCGCATCCGCCGAAATCCGGCAACGACTGGGGATGGAAGCCGCCACCGATACCGAAGTGTTTGCCGAAATCCGGCACCGCAAAGACAACTTCAAACAGACCGAAATGCCCGATATCACAGAAGATCCGTGCAATTGTGCGTATGATTGATCAAAAAGCACTTGAATTTACGGTCAATCACACCGAACTTTAAGGATATCAGGACATAGGTGGGTCAACCGCCTTAACGCAAAGGAGCACACAACGTGCCGTCATTCTCGAATACCCTTGAGCAGGCAATCCATTCCGCACTGGCCTTGGCCAATGCCCGCAAGCATGAACTGGCCACGCTGGAGCATCTGTTGCTGTCATTAATTGACGAACCAGACGCCGCCAAGGTGATGCAGGCCTGTAGTGTTGATCTTGAGGCTTTGCGCAAAACCCTGCTTGAATTCATCGACGATGATCTGGCCACCTTGGAAACCACGGTTGAAGGCTCCGAAGCGGTGCCAACGGCGGCGTTCCAGCGGGTGATCCAGCGCGCCGCGATCCATGTGCAATCATCCGGCCGCACCGAGGTGACGGGGGCCAACGTGCTGGTCGCCATCTTTGCCGAACGCGAATCTAATGCTGCCTATTTTCTGCAAGATCAGGATATGACCCGCTATGATGCGGTGAACTTCATCGCGCATGGCGTGGCCAAAGACCCTGAATTTGGTGAGCCACGCCCACTGACAGGTGCATCGGATTTTGGCGAAGAAGCATTCGAGATTGAAGGCGAGGAAAAAGAGAGTGCACTGGCGAAATACTGCGTTGATCTGAACGAGAAATCCGCCAAGGGCGATATTGACCCGCTGATCGGCCGCCAACACGAGGTCGAGCGCTGTATTCAGGTGCTTTGCCGCCGTCGCAAGAACAACCCGCTGTTGGTGGGTGATCCAGGCGTTGGTAAAACCGCCATTGCCGAAGGGCTGGCACGTAAAATCGTTTCAGGCGAAACGCCCGAGGTTTTGTCAAAAACCACGATCTATTCACTGGATATGGGCGCGCTGCTGGCCGGCACCCGTTACCGCGGTGATTTCGAGGAACGGCTAAAGGCGGTGATGACCGAACTTGAGGAACATGACGACGCGGTTCTGTTCATCGACGAAATCCACACCATCATTGGTGCTGGGGCCACATCGGGCGGCGCGATGGATGCGTCCAACCTGCTGAAACCTGCATTGCAGGGCGGCAAACTGCGCTGCATGGGGTCGACCACCTACAAAGAATTCCGCCAGCATTTTGAAAAGGACCGTGCCTTGGCGCGTCGGTTCCAGAAAATCGACGTGAACGAGCCATCGGTCGAGGATACGATTAAAATCCTGAAAGGGGTGAAATCCTATTTCGAGGAACACCACGGCATCCGCTATACTATGGACGCGATCAAAACGGCTGTCGAGTTGTCGGCGCGTTACATAACCGACCGCAAACTGCCCGACAAAGCCATCGACGTGATCGACGAGGCGGGCGCGGCGCAACATCTGTTGCCTGAAAGCAAGCGACGCAAGACTATTGGCGTGAAAGAGATCGAGGTGGTTGTATCTAAACTTGCCCGCATTCCCGCCAAATCCGTGTCCAAAGATGACACCGAAATCCTGCGCGATCTGGAGAAATCCCTGAAACGCGTGGTGTTCGGTCAGGACCCCGCAATCGAGGCATTGGCCTCGGCGATCAAACTGGCCCGCGCTGGCCTGCGTGAGCCTGAAAAACCCATCGGTAACTACCTGTTTGCTGGCCCGACCGGCGTGGGTAAAACCGAGGTCGCGAAACAGTTGGCCGACACCTTGGGCGTTGAACTGCTGCGCTTTGATATGTCCGAATATATGGAAAAGCACGCTGTTTCCCGCCTGATCGGCGCCCCTCCCGGCTATGTCGGGTTTGATCAGGGCGGTATGCTGACGGATGGCGTTGACCAGCACCCGCATTGCGTGCTGCTGCTGGACGAAATGGAAAAAGCGCATCCGGATGTTTACAACATTCTGTTGCAGGTGATGGACCACGGCAAACTGACCGACCATAACGGGCGCACAGTGGATTTCCGCAATGTGATCCTGATTATGACCACCAATGCCGGTGCATCCGAAATGGCGAAAGAGGCTATCGGCTTTGGCCGTGACCGGCGCGAGGGCGAAGACACCGCCGCGATTGAACGCACATTCACACCGGAATTCCGCAACCGTCTGGACGCCACCATCAGCTTTGCCACGCTTAGCAAAGATGTGATCGCCCAAGTGGTCGAGAAATTCGTGCTGCAACTGGAGGCGCAATTGATGGATCGCAATGTGTCGATTGAACTGACCAAAGCAGCGGCTGACTGGCTGGGCAACAAGGGCTATGACGATAAAATGGGCGCACGCCCTCTGGCCCGCGTTATTCAGGAATACATCAAGAAACCGCTGGCCGAGGAATTGCTGTTTGGCAAGCTGGCCAAAGGTGGATTGGTCAAGGTCGGGACAAAAGGTGGCAAACTGGATATCCAGATACTGTCACCGCAAAAACGCCGCCTGTCCGAGGATAAGCCACCCTTGCTGACCGCGGAATGATCCGCACGGCGCTGGCGCTCCTCGCATTGCTCTGCTCCACCGCCCCGCTTGCGGCGCAAGGGTTGTCGCTCGGCCTGCCGCTGGACTGCACGCTTGGCCAAACCTGTTACGTCCAGCAATATGTTGACCGTGACGCGGGGCCGGACCACAGCGATTTTGCCTGTGGCAAGCTTAGTTATGACGGCCACAAAGGCACCGATTTTGCCCTGACCAGCCTTGCCGCGATGCAGGCGGGCGTTGATGTTCTGGCCTCTGCCGCCGGGATTGTCACAGGCATACGCAACGACATGCCCGACATCATGCATGGCGCACCGAACGCCCCCGACATAGCGGGCAAAGAATGCGGAAACGGCGTCGTGGTTACGCACGACAACGGATGGGAAACCCAGTATTGCCACCTGAAAAAAGGCTCGGTCACTGTGACACAGGGCGCGCATATTTCGCAAGGCACCGTGCTGGGCGCAGTTGGTCTAAGTGGCGAGACCCAGTTCCCCCATGTTCATCTGTCGGTGCGCAAGGATGGCAATGTCATTGACCCATATGATGCCGACGAGATCCTGACCTGCAACGACCCTGATCTGCACAGCCTGTGGCAAACCGATATGGCTTATGTCGGCAACCGGCATTATTAATCTGGGCTTTAGCGCCAGCGTGCCTAAATACGCCGTTATCAAGGCCGGAGGCGCACATAATGCGGCGATGCCCATCCATACCCCCGCGCTGGTGTTTTGGGGCTATGCCTATGGCGGGCAAAAGGGCGATGTTCTGGAACTGCTGATTAATGGCCCCAAAGGCGAAGTGATCCGCCATCAGGCCGATCTGGAAAACCCCAAGCCCAGTTTTTCCGTGCGGCGGGCAAGCGCACCAAAAGTGCGGGCTGGCCAATCGGCACCTATACCGGAACGGCGACCTTGTTGCGGGGCGGGGAAGTTCTGGCACACCGCGAAATCAGCCTTCAGATCGAATAGGCAGCACTAACGCTCGGTAAACTTCAGCTCGATCCGGCGGTTCTGCGCCCACGCAGCAGGTGTGTTGGCTGGATTGATCGGTTGATATTCCCCAAACCCGTTTGCCGCCAGCCGGTTCGGCGAAATCCCCAACCCATCCGCCATATAACGCACCACAGACAGGGCGCGGCCCTGACTAAGCTCCCAATTGTTCCGGTAGCGCCCAAAGCCCGACAATGGTTGGTTGTCCGTATGCCCATCCACGCGGATCACCCATTCAATTTCAGGCGGAATTTCATCCGAAACCCGTTTCAAAATCGCCGCGATGCGGGCGATCTGTGCGCGACCCTCGACTGACAACTCGGCATCGCCTGTCTGGAACAGAACCTCGCTTGAAAACACAAAGCGGTCGCCAACGATGCGCACGCCCTCCTCGCGGCCCAACAGATCGCGCAGTTGCCCGAAAAACTCGCTTTTATACCGCGCCAAATCCTTGGTTTCGGCCTCTAGGCGAATACGCTCGGCCTCTTCCAGCTCGCGGCGGCGTTTTTCCTCGGCAGCGACCCGGGCCAATGCGGTATTCAATTGTGACCCAAGCGCCTGCAACTGCACATCCGATTGCGCATCCCGCGCGGCAGAATCGTCCAGCAGCGATTGCAAGCCGCCCAACTGGGTCCGCAACACTGCGACCTGCTCGTTCAACAACGCCAGTTTGCGCTGCTCGTCCAAGGTCAGCGCCTCCTGCTCGGACAGCGCCTTTTGCGCCACGGCCAGCAACGCGGCCCGCTCCTCGGCCGCGCTCAACTGCGTCTTGGCATCCTGTGCATCCTGCTCAAACGCACCTTTCGCCACCTCGGCTGCCGCCAGCAATGTCAGTGTTTCCTCGGCCCGCTTGCGTTGCTCCTCCAGCACCAGCGTCATCGCTGTCAGTTCGGTATCCGCATTTTTCAAACGTTCCCGCAGCATTTCAGCCGCCGCCGCATCCGCCAATCGCGCGACTTCCTCCTCGCTCAATTCGGCCTCAACTCCGGCCAATCTGTCACGCAAAGCCTGCGCCGCAACCGCCTCGGCCAGCTTTGCGGCTTCCTCATTGCTCAATTCAACCTCAAGCCCGGCCAGGTTTTCGCGCAAGGCTTGCCCCGCTTCAGCTTCGGCCAAAGCGGCCTTCTCGGCCTCCGATAACTGCCCCTCTACCGAGGCCAGCTTGCCTTCCAGTTCACTGCCCCGCGACACAGCCCCATCCAGTCGCGCCAATACATCAACCAGCGTTTCATCCTGCGCCGTGGCCTGACTGCGCAAATCGGCAATCAACGCCTGCAACGCATCCTTGCGGGCCGCCGCCAGACGGGCGGTCTCGACCTGCACATCGATTTCCTCGCGTGCCTTTGCCAGTGCCAGTTGCAGCGCCTCCTGATCCGAAATCAACTGGCTGCGCGCCGCGTCTGCATCGGCCAATCGCTGCGTCAACGCCTCGCCCTCGCCACGGGCCGCATCGCGCTCAGTCAGCAAACTTGCAACCTGTGCTTCAAACCCAGTGATCGAGACACGTTGCTGTTGCAGCTCCAACCCTTGCGCATCCGACTGGGCCGTCAGGGATGCGATCAGCGCCAGCCGTGTTTCGGCCTCGGTGCGGGCCGCAGCCAAGGTCTCGTCCAGCCGCACAACGTCATCCTCAAGGCCTGCCGCACGTTGCTGCGACAGCCCCAGCGCATCCGCCAATCCAATGATCTGCGAAC
This sequence comes from uncultured Marinosulfonomonas sp., assembly GCA_964473185.1. Lineage (GTDB taxonomy): Bacteria > Pseudomonadota > Alphaproteobacteria > Rhodobacterales > Rhodobacteraceae > Profundibacter. Next base: position 9,256 of record CAYYOF010000055.1, read on the forward strand.
TCAGATCATCCAGTTCGCTTTCCTGTCCGGTGATGGTTTCTCGTAGCACAAATTGCACCACCATGAAAATGGTCAGCACAAACATCAACACTAGCAATAGCGCCGTCATCGCATCGACAAACCCGGGCCAGATCGAGGCTTGAAACCGGTTTCCTGTGCGACGACTAAGCGCCATCAGCCCTGCCCCCGCCCGCCGCCTTTGGGCGTCACTGCGCGGATCGCTTTGGTCAACGCCGCAAGATCACTGCGCAATTCGCCTGTGACTTCTTGGCGGCCCGCCGACATTTCCTCAAGCACCCGCAGCAATTGCACATCAATTGAACGCAGCCGCATCCGGCTTTCGGCATCCACATGCGCCCCGCCCTCTTCGGCCTGTTTCGTTAGCAGCTGCACCAGCGCATCCTGCCCGTCCGCCACCCGTATCAGGGCATCCGACGTGCCGACCTCCTGTGTCATCTGGTCGGTCAGCCGTTCGACCGATGTGGCCAGCAGCCCCAGTTTTTCGTCCACCATCGCGCGGCTGACATCGGACTGGGTGAACATCGTGCGCATCGCTTCCATCTGTTCCGACATATGGTCCAGCACACCGGCGATCACGCCCTGCTCGCCACCGTCCCCGTCGCCAGATGAAAACCCGACGCGGGTGATGGTCGACAGCCATTCTTCCAGTTCACGATAAAACCGGTTTTGGCCGTGGCTGGCAAACAATTCCAGCAACCCGACAACCAGCGAGCCAGCCAATCCCAACAAGGACGAGGCGAACGCCGTGCCCATGCCGCCCAGTTGTTTTTCCAATCCGCTCATCAGTCGGCCAAACACCTCGATGCCGCTTTCGCCGCTTGAGGGGGCCAATGCGCGGATGGTTTCGACAAGCGCCGGAACCGTGGTGGCCAGACCGTAAAATGTGCCGAGCAGGCCCAGAAATATCAGCAGGTTGACGATGTAGCGGGTGATGTCGCGGGCTTCTTCAATCCGTGTGCCGACAGAATCCAGAATTGATCGTGATGACGATGCCCCGATCTGCATCTTGGCCGAGCGGGATCGCAGCAACGCGGCCAATGGCGCAAGCAGTCGCGGTGCGCTGGCCGTTTCAATCACTTCGCGATCAGCAACAAATCCCTCGATCCAGTTTACCGACGTAACCAGTTGAAACACCTGCCAGAAACAGGCAAACACCCCGATCAGAAACACAAACAGAATGAACCCGTTCAACAGCGGATTGGCCAAAAACACCGGCGCGACACGCGGAAAGGCGATGTAGGTTCCAAACCCGACAAGCCCCAGAACGATCAGCATCGTGATGATCTGACGTACGGGTTGGGCAAAATATGGCTCGGCCTCGTGATCCGGCTGGTCCATCTGGACAGTTCCTGACCTGATTGGTTGTTTTGACCAACGATAGTGCCATGCGCAGGCTATGCCAACCGGCAAATTTACTGTGTGTCAGATCAGTTCGCGCACCCTGTGTGACAACCAATCCAGATCGCCATCCGCTATGCCCAATTCATGCAAATGCGCCGCTGTATTGTGCAGATATTCGTCATTCGGCCCGCGCCCACCTATCGCCGTTGCGATAATCCCCGCCTGCTCATCCAGCGTCAGATGGCCACAATATTGCTGATGGCCCACGTCCATTACATAGGTCACCGCCTGAACCGATTGCCCATCGCGCAGGGTAATCGGCAGCACCGCTTCGACATAAGCCGATGAAATCAGCTCGCGTTCGCGCAGATAATCCAGCACATGATCCGCCTGCGCCCCCGCCACCTGAAACGCCAACCCGTCACAGGACGCATCATCCAGTGCATCCAGCGCCAGCACCAGTCCGGGTTCTGCGACTGTGCCGCGATGATGGATTGACCGCATGCAGAATGACCTGTGATAGCCCGATAGTTTTGCGATTTGTTTCTCAGTGAACTCAAACCCCGGATTCCACATTAATGATCCGTATCCAAATACCCATATTGGCGATTGTGTCATCAATTCTGGCCCTTTTTCCCTAGCCCCTATAAACAACAGATCAATGCAGGTTAAAAGAGGCCATAATGCGCAAACTGATCGCCCTAATTGTCATCCTGTTCGGCCTGTGGGGCGGATACTGGTTTGTCGGCTCAACCGCACTTGAAACCGGCCTAAAGGATTATCTGGCAACCAAACATCGCGCCAATCACCCGATCCAGATCAGCTATTCCGATCTGGTCGTGCGCGGGTTTCCCAACCGGTTTGACACCCGCCTGTCCGACATCAGCGTGGTTGACGCCGCAAACGGCATCAGCTGGAGCGCGCCGTTCTTCCAGATACACGCGCTCAGCTATAAACCTTACCACATCATTGCCGCGCTACCGCACACCCAGACCCTGCGCCTGACGGATCAGGAATTGCAAATCACCAGTGATGAAATCAAGGGCAGTGTGGTGTTTGCCGCTGGTGCCCTGTTGGACAAAGCGCTGGAAATCGAACGCAGCAGCATCGTGATCCGCAATCTGGCGGTGACCTCGAATGTGGGATGGATTACCGCAATCAAAGAAGGCAACATTGCCACCCGCCAAACCCCGGCCAACCCGTTGCACTACGATCTCGCAGCCTCGGGGCGCGTCATCATCCTGCCCGACCAACTGCGCATGGCGATTGATCCGGCGGGTCAACAACCCGCGATGTTTGACAGAATATCGCTCGACAGCACCCTTGCCTTCACCCACCCGTGGAACCTGCTAACCACGCGCCCCGACACCCCGCAGCTTACCGAAATCACCGTGACCGACCTGACCCTCCTTTGGGGCGATGTGCGGTTTCAAGCCAGCGGCACCTTGCAGATTGACCGGAGCGGATATCCAAACGGCACGTTGGACCTGACCGCCACCAATTGGCAGAAAATGTATCAACTGGCCGAAAATGCCAATGCGGTAGACCCCGATTTTGCCCAGACCATCCAGAATGCCCTAAGGGTTCTGGCCGATATGTCCGAAGGTGAGAATGTAATCAAAGCGCCGCTGAATTTTGCAAACGGCCAGATGTTGCTCGGCCCGTTTCCCATCGGGCCTGTGCCACGTTTTTAGGGCAGATACCTTTCATGCGATAATCGTTATAAGTGCCGTCAACATGACGATCCCAAAACACATTATCAGGCAGAAGATCTGCCACCAAAACGGCTCAAACGCACTGCGGGCAAGGGGGACCATCCGCTTGCCAGATTAATCTTATAGTTGAATAGTTGACTTAATTGTTGCAGTCATTGTGTGCAAAACACAATTAGCAAAGGAAAAGATATGCGTGATTTTTTTATTAATTCACTTGAAAAGATAGTTGGTGTTCTAATTATTCTGTTGTCCATTGCTGTGGTGATCGGCGCAGTATCTATTATGTTTACCTCGTCCATTAGAGGGGGCGGTTTTCTGCCGGGGATTGCTGTGCTTGTCGGGGGCGGTTTGTATGTCCTCGTGATGGGGGGCTTCCTTTATATGGGGCTGGGTATCTATGACAACACCAAGCGCACAGCTATTGCCATAGAGAAAATGGCAAACAAAGGGTAGTTCAGGCAAAGCTGGTCAACCGGAATGTGCTCTGTGCTCATTCCGGTTGACCGGTCCCAAGCTAGATTAGGTAAATCAAACGCTGGCTCGATCTGCATAAGGCAATAGACGAACTAACGGCAATACGACCCACTACGGTATCTGGCGGTGTCAAAATGGAAATGATCCTGATGATACCGGTTCGCGTTCGGCCCCAGAACCGTGCCAAACGGCCCGCAAGCCGCCTTGTGCATCCGCTTTAGAACCGCACCTTTGCGGCGGTTGCGCCAATCGGTCAGCACCGTCAGCGAGGTTCCGTTCTTCAGGTTGATCGCGGCAATATCAATCGCGCGACCGTGGGCATGTTCCGAAATCTTGGCACCGGCCTGATTGTTGCGGGTCCGGCAGGCGTAATGCGCCACCACGCGCAGTGATTTGATACCGCCACCCATACGCCCAACAGCCGGTTTTGCGCCATTGTGAACCCATTGTTTCAACGCCTTGGCCGTGGTGCAATCCAGCGTCGCTGGCGTGCTTAACGCCACCCCGTCAACCGAGGTGATCCGCACCGGATTGGCGATGCCACAAGCACTGAGCCGACCCCGAATACGGGCAATCGCCTGACCGCGAATGGCCCTGTCACCACAAACCGATCCACGGCGCGGGCCGTGCACTTCACCGCGCACCACAATTGGCGCTGTTTCAGCACGCGCAACAATCCGGCGCATGTTTTTGGGCCGTGCGGGGGGGCGTAATGAGCGTTGCAACCCTGGTGCGCCCCGCAAAAACACCGCCACATCGGGATGTGTCTCGACCCGGCTCCGATATCGTGTGCCCGACGCAATAACAGGGCGTGGTTTTGGCCGGATGCGGGCGTGAAAATAAACCGGCACCGCAATTAGGCGTGGCACATAATTGGTAATGCCGACGGGTCGCGCCGTTGGACGCAATGACGTTGAAGGTGCCTTGGCCAACGCCACCTGCCCCGCAGTTATGCAGAGCAGCGCCATCACAAATGTCCGCAGCCAAACCATGTTCTACTTTTTTACCCGTCCAAAATCGGCCACGTCCGTATCCTGACCCGCCTCGATAATCCCGCGCCGGATCGCCCTTGTGCGGGTAAAATAATCAAACAGATGGTCCCCGTCACCGGTGCGAATGGCCCGTTGCAGGGCAAACAGTTCCTCGGTGAAGCGGCCCAGAATTTCCAGCGTCGCGTCCTTGTTGTTCAGAAAAACATCGCGCCACATGGTCGGGTCCGACGCGGCAATGCGGGTGAAATCCCGAAAACCGGCAGCCGAATAATTCACCACTTCAGTGTCGGTCACGCGGCTTAAATCATCAGCCACACCGACCATCGTGTAGGCAATCAGGTGCGGTGCGTGGCTGGTCACGGCCAACACCAGATCATGGTGGTCGGCCTCCATCTCATCGACCTGTGCGCCCATGCCGACCCACAAATCACGCAGACACTGTGTGGCGGTGGCATCCGTGCCTTCAACCGGCACAATCAGGCACCAGCGCCCGTCAAACAACTCGGCAAAGCCTGACGTGGGGCCGGATTTTTCGGTCCCAGCCAGCGGGTGCGCCGGAATGAAATGCACGCCTTCGGGGATGTGCGGGCCAACCGCATCAATCACCGCGCGTTTGACCGAGCCAACGTCTGAGACCGTTGCGCCAGTTTGCAAATGCGGCCCGATTTCGGCAGCCACAGCGCCCATCACACCGACAGGCACGCAAAGCACTACCAGATCTGCACCTTTGACGGCATCGGCTGCACTGTCACAAACCCGATCCACCAGTCCGATTTCAGCCGCCACTTTGCGGGTTTCGGCGGATCGCGCATAGCCGGTGATTTCGCCCGCCAAACCTCCGCGCCGCATCGCCAGCGCCATTGATCCGGCAATCAGGCCCAATCCGATCAGGGCCACGCGCTCATAAATCTGCGCCATCACTGCGCCTCCTTGAAACCAGCCACCGCATGGGCCACGCGGCGGCAGGACGCTTCATCGCCGATTGTGATCCGCAAGCAATTGGGCAAGCCGTATCCGCCCACCAACCGCACGATCAGCCCTTGGGATTTCAGGTAGGAGTCACAGGCCACGGCCTCTTGTTCCGAGGCGAAACGCGCCAGAATAAAGTTGGCTGATGATGCGTCCGACGGCACGCCCAAATCGGCCAAGGCTTTGGTCAACCATGTGCGCATCCTTGTGTTATCGGCACGGCATTTATCAATATAGTCCTGATCGCGAGCCGCCGCTATGGCGGCTGACATTTGCGCCTCGGACAGGTTGAACGGCCCGCGCACACGGTTCAATGCATCAATCACCGCTTTTGGGCCGTATCCCCAACCAATACGCAATCCGCCCAGCCCGTAGATTTTTGAAAACGTGCGCGTCATCACCACATTATCACGACCCTCGATCAGGGCGGCACCCCCATCAAACCCTTCGATATATTCGGCGTAAGCCCCATCCAGAACCAACAATGCTTTGGGCGGAAGACCATCGGCAAGACGGGCGACTTCGTTGCCACCAATCATTGTGCCGGTCGGGTTGTTCGGGTTGGCGATGAACACCAGTCGGGTTTTGTCAGTGCAGGCGGCCAGCAAGGCATCTACATCCGTGACCCGCTCACGTTCCTTGGCTTCAACAGGGGTGGCGCCTGCGGCATGTGCCGAGATGCGATACATTGAAAAGCCGTGTTCGGTGAACAAAACCTCGTCGCCAACGCCCGCATAGGCCTGACATAGAAAGGTGATGATTTCGTCTGATCCGGCCCCGCAGATAATGCGCTCGGGGTCCAGCCCGTGCACTTTGCCAATCGCCGCGCGCAAGGGCGCGTGATCGGTCGACGGGTAACGGTGCAGTTGGAATGCAGCTTGAGTAAATGCCTTTTGCGCCGCCTCAGAGGGGCCATAGGGGTTCTCGTTCGAGGATAATTTTACCACATCCGACAGCCCATCGACAGCCGCTTTGCCGCTTTGATAGAGGTCAATCTGCATGATTCCGGGTTGCGGATTAATATCTGCACTCATGGCTAAAATACTCCTGTTAAGAAGCGTTCTAGCTTAGGCTTTGGCGCATTGCCAGCCAGATAAGACGCGCATTTGGCAACCGTTGCTTTGCGGTCAAACCCTAGGCGGCGTATCTTGCGGCCACTTCGTCAAATGTGGCGGCCAGATCGTTCACGCTGTCGATGATATATTGCACGGTTTTATCGGTCATCAGATAGCCGAAATTCAGCCTGACCCAGCCCGGTTTATGCACCGGGTTGCCCGCCAGGATTTCGCGGCGCAATTGATCGGAATAGGCCTGATCAATCCCCAGCAACCGGTGCCCGTATGGTCCCGCACAGGCGCAACCACCACGGGCCTGAATGCCGTAAATATCGCTGAGCATGCGGGTGAACAGCTGCTCTGATACAATCTGGCCCGCTGCACCCCGCACCAGAAACGAGAAAATAGGCAGGCGGTGTGCGGTTGGATTGCCCAGCAATTCTATCCGTGGGTTATCGCGCCAGCCCTCAACGGCCACCTGCACCAACTCGTCCTCGCGCGCCGCAATCGCGGTCTCGCCCACCGCCTCTTTGATCAAGAACACCAGTGCCGCACGGATGTCGCCAATGCCGTTCGGCGTGCCCGCTTCTTCGCGGGCCGCAACATCGCCAACGTAGTCATGATGCCACGGTGACACGAAACAAACGGTGCCCCCGCCCGGCCAGCTGGGAACTGCACTACGCACAGCATTTTTGCGCATGATCAACACTCCCGATGCCGCCGGTCCCCCGACGAATTTATGCGCCGATACCACCACGGCATCCTTTTCGGCGTCCGTTCCGCAGCACATATCAATCGGCATATAGGGGCCCGCGCAGGCGTAATCCCAAACCGATAACGCGCCGTGCCGTTTCAGCATCCGCGACACAGGGTCGGCATCGGTGACAATCCCCGTCACGTTAGAGGCCGCCGAAAAGCTGCCGATCATCAGATCCGAATCTGCGTGATCCTTTAGCGCCTGCTCCAGTGCTGCCAAATCCGGCCCGCCTGTATCAGCTTCGGGAATTTCAACCACCTCGGCACGGCTTTCGCGCCACGGCAACATGTTGGAATGATGCTCGTAGGGGCCAATAAACACCACCGGATTTTTGGCCTCTCCGACGCCCAGCAGCGGCACCATTTTGTTCAGCCCCGCGGTTGCACCTGCACCGGTGAACACGACTGAACAGGCATCGCTGGCCTTGGTCATGCGGGCAATTTCGCCACGCGCTTCTTCGCGCAGACGGGTCATATACGCCCCGCAATACGAAGCCTCAGTATGGCTGTTGGCATAATAGGGCAGCACCTGTTCGTTGATGAAATCCTCGACCTGCCGAACCGCCCGCCCCGAGGCAACATAATCTGCATAGGTCAGCGGCACATCACCGTTTTGACCGGGGATCATAACGCCTTCACCAATCAACCCTTCACGCAGGTCTGCAAGGATTGAGTTTGTTGAAATCTGGGTTTTGAACGCGGTCAGGGGCATGGTATTTCCTCTTTTTTACAATAATTACCCCTTATGAATGCAAAATCATCCTATATTTCCTTGCTTATTTGTATATTTCGTTGTCAATTGACCCAATGAAACATGGAATATCAGATCATATTGACCGACAGATTCTAAAAGAGTTGCAAATCAACGCCGATCTTTCACAGCGCCAACTGGCCGACCGCATCGGCATATCGCAGAATGCCTGTTGGCGGCGATTACGAACATTAACGGCTGCGGGGGTTCTGCAAGGGGCCACCGCGCGGCTGGACCGCCAACAACTGGGTCTTGGGCTTGTGGTGTTCGTCATGTTGCGCACGCGACACCATTCTGCGGATTGGTTGGCGCGATTTCGTCGGCACGTGTTGACCATTCCCGAGGTGGTAGATTTTCACCGCATCGGCGGCGATTACGACTATATGCTCAAGGTCGTGACCGAAGATATGGCCAGTTATGACCGTGTTTATCAACGGCTCATCGAAAAAGTCGAGCTGGATTCGGTGACGTCCTACTTTGCTATGGAAACCATCGCCGAAGGACGGCCTCTTCCGCTTTAACTCCATCATTATTTTGCATCACACATTGATCAAATCAATACCGGAATGCTGTCTAGAATATGAACGATAATTAGAACTACTATTCCGGAATAGTAGTTCTAATTTATCTCACCAATTCAACATATAAATCAATATGTTAAGCAATATTTCAGCTACAAGGAAATGGCCGTATATGCGCCAGAATTACCCGCCAATGAAAAAGGGCCACGCAAATGCGCAGCCCTTGTAATACTTCGATGATAGTGGCGAAGATTAGTTCTTCGCGTAAAATTCCACCACCAGATTTGGCTCCATCATCACCGGATACGGCACATCGCCCAATCCAGGTGTGCGCACGAATGTCGCTGTCATTTTGGAATGATCCGCATCAATGTAATCGGGCACATCGCGCTCGGCCAATTGAACAGCCTCCAGCAGAACCACCATTTGCTTGGAACGATCACGCACTTCAATCACGTCACCCTCTTTCACGCGGTAGGACGGGATGTTCACTTTCTTGCCGTTCACACGAACGTGGCCGTGGTTCACGAACTGGCGGGCCGCAAAAACGGTTGCCACGAATTTAGCGCGGTACACAACAGCGTCCAGACGACGCTCCAGCAGGCCAATCAGGTTTTCACCAGTGTCGCCTTTAACACGCTCGGCTTCGCCATAGATGCGACGGAATTGTTTTTCGGTCAGATCGCCGTAATAGCCCTTAAGCTTTTGCTTGGCGCGCAGCTGAATGCCAAAATCCGACAGTTTTTGCTTGCGGCGCTGGCCGTGTTGGCCGGGGCCATATTCACGACGATTGACGGGTGATTTGGGGCGGCCCCAAATATTTTCGCCCATGCGGCGGTCTAGTTTGTGCTTGGCAGCGGTGCGTTTGGTCACGGCTGTTCTCCTTCAGATATATGTGCGCGGATGCGCAAGAAGGGCGTTGTCCTTTCCCTCGCCTTTTCAGGGTCGGGCGACAGGCATCCCCTTACAGGGGCCACCAACACCAAATGAAATCCCCAGCCGATTAAAGCTGGGAACTTGGGGCTTTTAGGTGGCTATCGGATCAGAGTCAATGGTGAACGACACCATCATATTTCAATATTTCCGCCTCGGATGGGGAAAGGTTTCGCCGTGCGTAATCACCGTAGGCATTCGGGTCCTGCTCAAGCTCTGGATTAACCTCGAACAACTGGTCACGCTGATCCTTATCAATCGATTCTAGTGATGTATTGGCTGGATGGAAACTTTCGGTCTCGACGCCATTTGCCCACACCACGTGGTGCTTCTCGAGCATCAGATGGATATAAGTCACTTCGCGCATCCCGTGCTCTACCAAAACGTTATGGTCATTCACCAGATCCTTGGCCGCAACCAATACTTCGGGCGTATTAAACAGCACGTTGGCCGCTGGACCTTTTAGCAGCAGCCGGTGATCCGGCGACACCAACAAATCCTCATCCGGCTCGCCCTCACTCAGCGCTCCTGCCATAATTCGCACAGGGCGCAAATGTGGCATCGCATGCAGCCGCGCACCGGTCATCCGGCGCTGGCCAATCCACAGGATCTCTTGCCCGCCATCATCCTTGGTTTGCACCCTGTCACCCTCGCCCAGTTCCTCAACCAGCCGTGGTCCATCAGGGGTCAATATCTTGGTCCCTTTTGTGAAACAGATAACACCGCCTGTCTGACCACCCATCCGGTCCGGAACGGGTTGCCCGATTGAGCAACTCACCACCCACATGCCGGTCTGCACCGGCGGAATTTCATCCAGAAACATCAATAGTGGCGGAGCATCATGCTCAACCTCGATCAAGGTGGCAGTAAAGGTGCGGCGCCCGTCCGTTATGACAAATCCACCGTCCATGACCGGATCATCAATCTGGATGTCATCATAATTTTTCTTTGGTTGTAGCGCTGCGCCAACCAGACGGCGCACTTTGCTTGCCGCCCGTTTGCGTAAATCTGTCACCTCTTTTGCCCCATCCAAAAGCAGCAATTCAGCCGGGCCATCGACCCGCACCGCTTCGCCTGTCCACCGCCACGCCGCCCCGACCGACAACATATCGGTGGATGCAGCCCGCAAGCCGTCTACTTCTGTTTGCGACCATGAAATGACAAACGTGCCTCGAAAGCCCGTTTCCATGTCTGAACGCCTGCCTCATCGTTTTTTATAGTTTATTATTGCAGGCAGGCTAACACGAAACGAATCACTCTGGATAGAGTCCGATTCGGATTTTTTTCACGGACAGGCGCGTGGCCCTAGAAACGCCAGCTAAATCGGGCCGATCCGACAATCTGGCCTTCCGGCTGACCAACGAATTCCTCGCTTAACCACGTCACACCGTAAAACGCCGATCGCCGACCACTTTGCCAATGTAAACCGGCCCGCAAACGCGACCGTGTATCGGTCAAAACATACCCCGCCGATGCAGGCAGATAGATGCTGCTATCGACCTTGGCGATGTCAGCACCCAACACAAATGTGCCGCCCCGCGCCGCAACCTGCGCCCCGCGATATAGGTGCCCCGTCGTGACATCGCGCAACAGCAAATCCTTTTGCCCAACGCGCCCGATCAGTAAATCCGCGCCGACCCGGACCAGCGTTTCGTCCCCGGCACGCCCCTCGACAAACGGGCGCAGCATTATCCGGTCAGAAAACCGCAATGGCCGTGCTATCTCGGTCGAAATGGTTGGATGAAACCCGTTTGCTATCTGGTTGCCCAGCACCAGCGCCGATGGGGCCGTGATCCCCAGAACATCATGAAACTGGCGCTGCATATCGCCCAGACCGGTCTGTTTTCCGGTGATCACCAGATCGGCACCCATGCTGACTTCGACTTCATTGGCACGAAAATGTGTATGAACCCCCAAAGACCACGCGCCAGCGAACTGTCGATCCCCTGCCACCGGAGTGGTCAGGTTTTCCGGCGCAAACACTTCACCACGGATGCGATATTCCAGAATATCACCGATGCGCGTTGGCCGCTGCCCCGTCCACGCACTGCGCCCTCGCAGCTTTGAAAAAACATAAGACCCTGTGCGCCAGCGATCCTCGCCATCGCCCATAACATCATTGGTCATCAAACGGCCAAATCCTAGCGTCACGCGCTCGCCCGCAATTGCAGGGACTGAGCCCGTCATAAAGCCGATCAATAATGCACAAAAAAGTCCAAGGCGTGCAGTTCGCATCCCGATATCCAATCCCGTTTACGCCCCGACCTGCGGATATAAAGGAACGAAGGCACCCCGCCTAGTGCAGCGGCGCAACAGATTTTGACAAAATACTGCCTGCCGAAAATCAGACGTCGGTAAATCAGACCTTGGCGGCCCGCGCTATTTCATCCGGTGTGATGCCATACCCCGGCCCCAGTCGTGTGCGGGCGCTAATCAGGCGCGGATCATCGGGGCGCAGCCCCATGGTCGACAGGAATTCAACCCGCCCCTTCTGTTTGATCTCGTCATTGGGGATCGCCGTGCCCATGATCCGGTCAATCACAAACCCGCCCGGGTTAACGTGATACCAGCGTTGGTAATCCCTGAAATGATGCATCCCGTGCAGCCGTGTCACATGGCGCTCCAACACCCATTTACGCACGTTGGTGTGCGCGGTCATATGGAACCATTCATAAAATATGAATGTGGTGATGCCGCCGATGAAGGTGAATGTTGTGGCCCCGACCATCGGGTTGGAAAACCCGAACAGGCGCAACACGAAATAGGCCAATGCGACATGGATCAACGCCATCGGGATGGCAAACCACACCGGCACAAAGAACAACGCCGGTTTGTTGGGGAAATCATGATGGCCGTAATGGGCGCGATATAGCACATCAAACCAGAACTGGTTTTGCGGCGCGGGCCAGTGGAACAGGAAACGATGGGTCGAATATTCGTTCACCATTTGCGCAAGGAAACCCAGAGGTGCGAGCCACAGCAAATGCCAGTTCCCCGTCGCAATCAGCATCCCCCAGCCAAACACCCACAACGCCAGCAATAATTGCAGCGACAAGTGCGAGAACATTAGTTTCAGGCGATCCAAATACATGCGCAGGATGGTGCGGGAACATTTGGCGCCGCGCAAGCAAAACGCGACGTCAGAACATTATCCCATTCGTGACGGGCGGGTTTTGGTGGTGCGGGCCTTCACCGCCATTTCGCGCCACAGCATAAACAGCCCCGCCCCGACAATCAGCGACACCCCGATCCACGCCGTTGCATCGGGCCATTCGCCGAACACCGCGACCCCCCAGAATATCGCCAGAACCAGTGCGGTGTATTCAAACGGCGCGGCCAATCCCGCCTCGCACAAACGATAGGCCTGACTGATCAAATATCCGCCAAAGGTGCTACCGACACCAATCCCCAACAGGATCAGGTAATCGGACGGAGCAGGCCAGACCCATGCGCGCAGCAAAAATTCAAGCGATGGGTCCCCTGTGCCTGCAAACCGCCCATCGCCGACCACCAGCCCCATCACGGCACTCACAACAATAAAGGTGATCATAATGTAAAACGTCATCGTGCTGGCCCGCTCGGTGCCGCCGATTTTGCGGGTCAGAATATGCAGCCCCGCATATGCCACCGCCGCCGCCAAAGGCAGAAGGGCTGCCACCTGAAAACTGTCACTGCCCGGGCGCATCATCACGATGACACCGACAAACCCCATGACCACAGCGACCCAGCGGTATGGCCCGACGACCTCGTTCAAAAAGATCACCGAAAACACCGTGATCAACATCGGCGCAATAAAGAATATCGCCACCGCATCCACCAGCGGCATTGCCGCCAGCGCCAGAAAGAACGTCATATTGGCAACCACAACGCACATGCCGCGCAGCAGGTGCATCGGCAGACGTTTGGTGCGCAGCACACTAAAGCCGCCATCAAGTGGGACAATTATGGCCAGCAAAACGACCATACCGATCAGCGAGCGGATCAGAACGACCTGATGCAGGGCGTAATCCGCGCTGATAAACTTGATCGCCATGTCGTTGAACGAAAAGAAGAAGGACGCACCAATGGCAGACAGGATGCCGAGCATGTTGTTGCGTGGGGGTGGGGTTGGCACAGGGTTCTCCGACGGTTTGTAACTGGATCAGGTGACGGGCGTAGGTGGGTGATGTCTGTTCTGTTAGCGACAGGTGTGAGAACATCAGTTTGAGGCGGTCTATATACATGCGGAGATGGCGCGGGATTAGGTGGAGTGATGTAAAGGGCGGGTGTTGCGTTGGTTGAAGGGAATGCGTTGGTATACAACCTATGAACAGTGCTAACAATTGGTATGAGCATTCCGTATATCTTGATTATTCCCGAACTGTTTGTTGCCCTTCTAGTATATTTGGCCATCGTTAACCGTTGGCGACCCGGTATTTTTACCGGCGTCACCGCATCCACAATCAGCATCGGGCTTTTAGTTACAGTCACGGCCTTTTCACTTCTGTTTTTCGTCGTTCTCTTTCTATTGTTCACAGTTGTTGCAGGGGCTATCGTCGGTAGCATTACCGGTATTCTGACCCTTGCAATTCAGCAAATGGCACCCAACAAAACCGCAAAAAGAACCGCTCTGTTTGTTGGGCTTGCCTTGACTGGAATGCTATCCTTTCACAGCGTATTCAACCAACTGTCTGATAAATTCCACGCCTGTAATGCCAAAGAACTTGCAGCAACCATGGATCACCCAATTCCGGCGACCTACAGATCAATCCGGTTTGATTTCCCGCGTGATCTGGCTGTTACTCTCAGCGCTTCTGCTGACAATGGGGCAAACGATATCTTTGGCCCATCAGCCTATCCTCGACATTTCATTAGGGCTTGTTGAGATTCAGGATTCACATTTGGTGTAAGTTCTGATTCACTC
>CAYYOF010000056.1:0-22762 GCA_964473185.1 uncultured Marinosulfonomonas sp.
GTTATCTGGGTCAGCCCCAAAATTTCAAGGGAGAAGAAATTATGCCACTATATATGTTCCAAGCAAGTTATACCTCCGATGCAATCAAGGCATGATAGAAAACCCACAAGACTGGGAAGCCGCCGCACGCCCAATCATTGAAGCCGTGGGGGGCAAGCTGTTAAGCATGTACTTCTGTTTTGGATCTTCAGACATTGTAGCGATTATCGAGGCGCCGGATGACAAATCTGTTGCGGCGTGTTCCATGGCCATCGGCGCGTCTGGTGCATTTTCCGCAGGAGCAACCACCAGTCTGATGACGTCCGGCGAGGCAATGAAAGCGATGCAGGCAGCACAGGCAGCCGCCGCCGTCTATAAGCCGCCAACCGGCTAATCAAACAATCACGCTTCGCACCAAAATTCAGGTGCGAAGCCCAAGACCGCTAGGGTTATCGTTCTGCCGTGCAAGAACTGCGCCCCTAGCCCGCCTTCTCTTCCAGCGCCATCCATTCCTCTTCCGCCGCATCCAGCACCGATTGGCGCTCGATCAACGCATCCGTAGCCTTTTGGAATTTGACTGGATGGTCGGTGAACATGTCAGGGTCCGACATGAATTCGACCAGCTTGGCGATCTCGGCTTCCAGCCGCTCCATCACCGCGGGTAATTCCTCAAGACGGTGCTGTTCAACGAATGACAGCCCCGCGTCCGCTGACTTAGTCTCGGACTTGCCCCCGCTCTGCTTTTTCTTCTGGGCGGGCGCATCGGGCGCATCCTCGCCGCGTTGCGAGCGGTAATCGGACCAGCCACCGGCGTAAACCGTGGCCTTGCCGTCGCCCTCCATCGCAATGGTGGTGCGCACCACACGGTCCAGAAAATCACGGTCATGGCTGACCAGTAAAACTGTGCCTTTATAGTCGGTCAGCAGTTCCTGCAACAGATCGAGCGTTTCCACGTCCAGATCATTGGTCGGCTCATCGAGCACCAGCAGATTGCTTTCCCGCGCCATGATTTTGGCCAGCAACAGCCGCGCCTTTTCACCGCCCGATAATGAACGCACAGGCGCACGCATTTGCCCCTCGTCAAACAGGAAATCCTTCAGATAGCCGACCACATGGCGCGGCGCACCCCGCACCATCACCTGATCGGCCTTGCCCGACACGCGCAGGTCCACATCGCCCGTCATGCTCTCCCACAGGCTGATGTTGGGGTCCAGTTGGGCACGGTTTTGATCAAACAGCGCCATTTCCAGATTGGTGCCGCGGGTCACGGTGCCGCTGTCGGGTTCAATCTCGCCAATCAGCATGTTCAGCAGGGTGGTTTTGCCCACACCGTTGGGACCAACAAAGCCGATGCAATCGCCACGTTGCACCTTCAGGGAAAACTGGGAAAGGATCATCATTCCATCATAAGACTTTGTAATATCAATGGCTTCTATGACTTTCTTGCCGGATTTACGACCAGCCTCAAGCACCATTTCAGCTGTGCCTTGGCGCTTGATCTGCGCCGACTGCCCCGCCTGCAATTCGCGCAACGCCCGCACCCGCCCCTGATTACGCTTGCGCCGTGCCGAGATACCCTCGACTGCCCAGCGGGCCTCCGCCTTGATCTTGCGTTTCAGCTTGTGGCGTTGGTCGTCTTCCTCTTCCCAAGTCTTGTCACGCCATGCCTCGAATTCGGCAAACCCCTTTTCTTGCCGGCGCACCGCACCTCGATCAATCCAAAGGGTGGCGCGGGTCAATGCATTCAGGAACGCGCGGTCATGCGAGATCAGCACATAACCGGTGCGGGTGGTTTTCAGCATCCCTTCCAGCCAGCCGATCGCCTCGATATCCAGATGGTTGGTCGGCTCGTCCAGCAACATCAGCTCGGGCGCTTCGGCCAATAGTTTGGCCAAAGCCGCGCGGCGTCGCTCGCCACCCGATGCGGTCTCGATCAACCCTTCGGGGTCAAACTTCAGCCCTTCGGCCACCCGCTCAACCAGATAATCCTGCCCCGCCGACAGCCCGCTGGTGGCATATTCGCCAAGCGTGCTAAATCCTACAAAATCAGGGTCTTGCTCCATGTATCCAACCTGAACACCGGGGGATGCCACCACCGCCCCGCTGTCGGCCTCGACCAGTCCGGCCATCACCTTCATCAAGGTGGATTTACCCGACCCGTTGCGCCCGACCAGCGCCACACGGTCGCCGGGCTGAACCACAAGGGACAGGCCATCAAAAACGGGATCACCGCCGAATGTGAGCGAAATATCGGAAAGTTGTAATAAAGGTGCACGTGCCATATCCGCTGGCTATGACGTGGGATGCGTGGCGTCAACCACCCCCCTTGGTAAAACTGCAAAAACGCGGTAGCACTGCGGAAATAAACTTGACGGGATCAACCGATGTTTCACAAATTCCGCGCCAACGATTTGCAGGTGATCCCGCATCAGCGCACCGACGGGAACGCCGCCGATACAGTGATCAGCACGGATGACTTTGCCAATGCGCGGGCCGAGATCAGTGCATGGCAGGGCTATGCCCCCACCCCGCTACACGCGTTGCCCGAGTTGGCAGCGGCATTACAATTGGGCGCGGTGCATTACAAGGACGAGGGGCAGCGGTTCGGGCTGGACAGTTTCAAGGCGCTTGGTGCGGCCTATGCGGCCTGTCGTGTGTTGCAACAACAGATCAGCCAGACGCGCGGCCATCCGGTGACGCTGACCGATATCCGCCGCCGGAAATACGCAAGCGATGCCGCCAAGATCACACTGGTTACGGCCACAGATGGCAATCACGGACGTTCGCTCGCATGGGGTGCACAACGGTTTGGCGCAGCTTGCCGTATCTATATTCACAGCGAAGTCAGCCAGAACCGCGCTGATGCCATGGCGGATTTAGGGGCGGAAATTATTCGCATTGATGGCGATTATGATGCCTCGGTCCGGGTTGCCCGCGATGACGCGGCGGCACAGGGGTGGTTCGTGGTTTCGGACACTTCGTGGGCAGGATATACTGAACCGCCACGCGACGTGATGGCCGGATACGGCGTGCTGATCGACGAGGTCAATCAGGTGCTGGACAGCGCACCAACCCATGTGTTTGTACAGGGCGGCGTTGGCGGGATTGCGGCGGCGGTTGCCGCTGGGATGCGCCAGCGTTGGGGCCAGAAATGCCCGCGTATCATTGTGGTTGAACCTGATCGCGCGGCCTGCCTGTTTGCCAGTGCCCGCAAAGGAGCAATCACCAATGTCGACATTCAAACCGAAACCATGATGGCCGGATTGTCCTGTGGCGAGCCATCGCCACTGGCCTGGGACATCCTGCGCGAAGAAGCATCGGCATTCACCACCATTCCCGACGATTTCGTTGCCCCCGCAATGCGCCTTCTTGGTGCCCCTTTGGGGAATGATCCCGCCATTACGGCTGGCGAATCTGCGGTTGCCGGATTGGCGGCGTTGATTGCCGCCAGTGCAGATACAGGGCATCGTGAAACCTTGGGCCTTGATAACAACGCCCGCGTTTTGCTGATCGGAACCGAAGGCGCGACCGATCCTGATATTTACCGAAAAATCATCGCAGGCTAACGCGCCACCGCCCGCAGCAGGCGTTTGCGCCCTTCGGGAATGGCGGCGATTTCAACCCCGACAAACACATGCAGCGTGTTCATATCGCGGTCCACCACCGCATGGTCCGACACCCAGCCGCCCATCGCCAGATATGTGCGCAACAGCGGCGGGATAACCCGCAACGCCTTATGCGACAGGGTGGCATCATCAAACGAAAGCACATCCTGCGCTTTGACCAACGGGCGCCATTGATCCGGCGCAAGGTGCCGCGCCTTTAGCAGTGAAAACGCGTCCCTATAGGGCGCCGCGTCACAGCCTGCAAAGGACGAGCAGCCAAACAGCATCGTCACCCCTTGCCCATCCACAACCCGCGTCATCATAGCCCAGGCGACACGCACGATTTCAGGATCATTATAATCGGGATGGACGCAAAATCGTCCCAGCTCCAACATCGGTCCTTTGAAGTTTTCCAACGCTGCCAGATCATAAAACTGCGCCGAATAGCTCTGCCCGATGTCCACCCCGTTCATTTGCATCAACCGGTAACTGGCCACCAGTTTTCCGCTGGCTTTTTCCTCGACCAGAACATGATCGCAGTGCGCATCAAAGGTATCGCATTCCAGCCCTGTCAGCGCACCGGCAAAAGCCAGCTTGCGCAGCGATTGCGAGGCCGAAACATCCGCTTTGCCATCGGCAAAACGTGCACGGTAACGGCCCCTTTCAAGGATCAGCATGGTCAACCCCTTGTGATAGGCCAAACAGGGGACTTGCCCTTTGGCCAACTGCCCCTAAATATGGGTCACAGACGCGAAACACACAAGCCCCGAACGGGCCCAGAACAGGGTAACATCATGGTAAAAATCACCAAAACCGATGAAGAATGGCGCACCCAATTGTCTGATCTGGCTTATAAAGTGACGCGCAAGCACGGCACCGAGCGTTCACACAGCCATGATGATTTCCCCAAATCCGCTGGCATGTTCCATTGCATTTGCTGTGATGCACCGCTGTTTGATCAGGCAACAAAGTTTGAATCGGGCACTGGTTGGCCCAGCTTTTTCCAACCTGCATCGCCCGAATTCATTGGTGAATCTGACGACCGCAAGCTATTCACGCGCCGCGTTGAGGTGCATTGCGCCACATGTGCTGCACATTTGGGCCATGTGTTTCCCGATGGCCCGGCACCTACCGGATTACGCTATTGCCTGAATGGGGTGGCACTGCGGTTTGAAGGCGAAGAATAAAAGATTCTATGCCTGCGGCGCGGATATTTGTGGAACAATGATGGAGTTAAGCCTCCGCCTTTTCCACCTTCACCGCTGAAAATTTGAACTCGGGGATCTTGCCATAAGGGTCAAGCGCCGGATTGGTCAGGATGTTGGCGGCCGCTTCAACAAAGGCAAAGGGCAGGAACACCATATCCTCGGCCACCGCGCGATCTGCACGGGCCATAATAGTCACCGTGCCGCGCCGTGTGGTCAGGGTGAGCATTTCACCTGCCTTCACTCCCATCTCGCGCAATGTCCGTGGATGCAGCGAACAGTTTGCTTCCGGCTCCAGCCGGTCCAGCACCCTTGAGCGCCGCGTCATGGACCCCGTGTGCCAATGTTCCAGCTGCCGGCCCGTGGTCAGGATCATCGGATATTCCTCATCCGGCACCTCGTCGGGCGCAATCAGGCTGGCGGGGGTGAATCGGGCGCGTTTATCAGCCCGCGGAAAGCCATCACCAAACACAATCGCCTGGCCCGGATCCGTTGGCGAAAGTGACGGATAGGTCACCGCGTTCACCGTCTCCAGCCGCTCCCAAGTAATGTTATCAAGGCTGTGCATGTTCAGCTTCATCTCGGCGAATATTTCGCGCGGGTGGGTATAGGTCCAGTCCAGCCCCAAGCGCCGCGCCAGTTCCACCTCGATCCACCAGTCCTCGCGCGCATCGCCCGGCGGGGCAATGGCGGCGCGGCCCATTTGCACCTGACGATTGGTGTTGGTGACGGTGCCGTTCTTTTCGGCAAATGCCGAGGCGGGCAGGATCACGTCGGCATAATTGGCGGTTTCGGTCACAAAAATGTCCTGCACCACAAGGTGTTCCAGTTTGGCCAGCGCCTGA
This sequence comes from uncultured Marinosulfonomonas sp., assembly GCA_964473185.1. GTDB lineage: Bacteria > Pseudomonadota > Alphaproteobacteria > Rhodobacterales > Rhodobacteraceae > Profundibacter. Next base: position 5,635 of record CAYYOF010000056.1, read on the forward strand.
CGGGCGTGGGTCACGTCAGGGTCCGACATGGCGGGGTTTTCGCCAAGGATATACATGCCCTTGATTTGGCCTGTGTGTACCGCATCCAGAATTTCAGTCACCGTCAGGCCCTTTTCGGCACTGAAGTCGCCAGAGTTCCAGACCTCGGTAAAGGCACTGCGCACGCCGTCATCGGTAACTGATTGATAATCCGGCAAAAACATCGGCACCAGCCCCGCGTCCGAGGCGCCTTGGACGTTGTTTTGGCCACGCAACGGATGCAGCCCCGCACCGGGTTTGCCAACGTTCCCCGTCATCAGGGCCAGCGAGATCAGGCAGCGCGAATTGTCAGTGCCGTGGATGTGTTGGCTAATCCCCATGCCCCAGAAAATCAGGCCAGCCTTGCCCGCTGCAAAGGTACGTGCAGCGGCGCGGATATCCTCGGCATCAATGCCGCAAATGCCGCTCATCGCTTCGGGGGTAAAATCGGCCAGATGTGCCTTTTCCGCCTCCCAGTTCTCGGTGAATTTGGCGATATAGGCGTCGTCTTGCAGCCCTTCCTCGACAATCACATGCATCATCGCGTTTAGCAGCGACACGTCTGCACCGGGGCGAAATTGCAGCATGTGGGTGGCAAAGCGTTTCAGGGCTTGGCCGCGTGGGTCCATCACGATCAATTTGCCGCCGCGTTTGGTGAACTGCTTGAAATAGGTGGCGGCGACGGGGTGGTTTTCAATCGGGTTGCAGCCGATCACGATGGCCACGTCAGCGTTTTCAATTTCATTGAAAGTGGCCGTGACAGCGCCCGACCCAATGTTTTCAATCAGCGCGGTCACGCTTGAGGCGTGGCACAGACGGGTGCAGTGATCGACGTTGTTATGCCCAAACCCCTGACGGATCAGTTTCTGGAACAGATAGGCCTCTTCATTGGTGCATTTGGCTGATCCGAAACCGGCCACAGCCTCGCCGCCAGACGTGTCACGCAGATGCGCCAGACCATTGGCGGCCACATCCAGTGCCTCGTCCCAAGTGGCCTCACGAAAATGGGTCAGCGGGTTGGACGGGTCCACATTCAGGCCCTTGGCGGGCGCATCATCGCGCCGGATCAATGGTTTGGTAATGCGGTGATCATGGTGGATATAATCAAAGCCAAAGCGCCCTTTGACGCACAAACGCCCCTCGTTCGCGGGGCCATCCAGCCCCTCGACATATTTCACCTTGCCGTCTTTGATTTTCAGCGAAATCTGGCAGCCAACGCCGCAGAACGGGCAAATCGAGGCGACCTCGCTGTCATAATCCGCACTGTCGCCGTGCTGATAACTGTCCAGCACTGTGGCGGGCATCAAGGCGCCGGTCGGGCAGGCCTGCACACATTCACCGCAAGCTACACAGGTGCTGTCACCCATCGGATCATCCATATCAAACACCGGATAGGCATCATGGCCACGCCCCGCCATGCCGATCACATCGTTGACCTGCACTTCGCGGCAGGCCCGAACGCACAGATTACACTGGATGCAGGCATCAAGGTTCACCCGCATCGCGACATGACTGTCATCGAGCAGCGGGATGCGGGCGAATTCGAGTTTTGGCAGGCGGCTGTCTGAGACGTTCTCAAGCGCAGCCATATCCCACAGATGTGAGGATTTGTCGTGCGCGATGTCCTGCGGGGGCTGATCTGTCACCAGCATTTCGATCACCATCTTGCGGGCCGTTTTGGCGCGGGCGGAATCGGTGGTTACGACCATGCCATCAGTCGGGGTGCGGATGCAGGAGGCGGCAAGCGTGCGCTCGCCCTCGATTTCCACCATACAGGCGCGGCAGTTGCCGTCGGGCCGATAGCCTTTGGCGGGTTTGTGACACAGGTGCGGGATGATCAACCCGCGGCCGTTGGCCACTTCCCATATGCTTTCGCCATCGCGCGCGGTGACTTCATTGCCGTCCAGCATGAATGTGATTGGGTCAGCCATCAGGACACCTCGCCTTTGAAATGTTTCATCGTCAGGCGGATCGCATTCGGGGCCGCCTGCCCCAGCCCACAGATCGAGGCGTCCGCCATCGCGGTGCAGATTTCCTCAAGCAGCGGTTGATCCCAGACATCGGCCTGCATCAGTTTCACCGCCTTCTCGCAACCCACACGACAGGGCGTGCATTGGCCACAGCTTTCATCCTCAAAGAACCGCAGCATGTTCAGGGCAGCGGCGCGTGCGCTGTCTTGATCCGACAACACAACCACGGCGGCCGAGCCGATAAAGCTGCCGTGCGGCTGCAACGTATCGAAATCCAGCGGGATATCATTCATGCTGGCGGGCAACAGACCCGAGGATGGACCGCCGGGCTGATAGGCCATGAATGTGTGACCCTCCAGCATACCACCGGCAGCTGTGATGATATCGGTGATGGTGGAGCCAGCGGGCAACAGATGCACGCCAGCGTTTTTCACCCGTCCCGACACCGAATAGCTGCGCAAGCCCTTGCGCCCGTTGTGCTCGACGCTGTTCAGCACCTCCGGCCCCTCGCGGCAGACCCGCGCGACCCAGTGCAGGGTTTCGACATTATGCACCAGTGTCGGTTGTCCAAACAGGCCTACTTCGGCCACGAATGGGGGGCGATGGCGCGGCATGCCACGTTTGCCCTCGATGCTTTCGATCATCGCGCTTTCTTCGCCGCAGATGTAGGCACCCGCGCCACGGCGTAGGTCAATAAAATCTTGATCTACAACACCTTCGGACTCCAAGGCACTGATTTCACGTTTTAATATTTCGATCACGGCAGGATATTCATCGCGCATGTAGATATAACAGCGCTCCGCCTCGACCGCCCAAGCCGCGATCAACATACCCTCAAGCATCAGATGCGGGGTGCGCTCCAGATAGTAACGGTCCTTGAAGGTGCCAGGCTCGCCCTCGTCGCCATTCACCGCCAGATAGCGCGGACCCGCATTGCCACGCACAAAGCCCCATTTGGTGCCGGATGGAAAGCCTGCCCCGCCAAGACCACGTAGGCCGGAGGTGAGGATTTTCGCTTGCACGTCTTCCCAATTGCCGGTGTCGCGCAACTGCTTTAGCTCGGCGTAGCCGCCTGCCGCGACATAGGCCGCGTAATCCTCGTATTGCGGCACATGCGCATGGGTGTCCCCCGCTGCAATCGCGGTTTGCACCTTCTCGACCGTGGCGTGGTCAATGTGATGGTGACCCAGTTCCAACACGGGGGCGGTGTCGCAGCGGCCCATGCAGGGTGCGCGCAGAACGCGAACCTCGTTGGCATCCATCCCGTCCTTGAGCGCTGTCATTAACTGCTGTGCGCCGGCCATTTCGCAGGACAGGCTGTCGCAAACACGGATGGTCAAGGCGGGTGGCGGGGTCTCGTCCTCTTTCACCACGTCGAAATGGGCGTAAAAGCTGGCAACTTCGTAGGTTTCGGCCATAGAAAGGCGCATTTCCTCACTCAGCGCCCGAAGATGGGCGGCGGACAAATGCCCGTAGGCGTCTTGCAAGACATGCAGATTTTCGATCAGCATATCGCGCGCCATTTGATCAGGAGCGATCAGCGAGCGGACCTCATTCAGGGCATTGTCATCCAGCTGGCGGCCCTTTGGGTGCGTGCGCCCCTTGCCCCGTCCCGATTTCCAGACGCCTTTTTGTTCGTCTTTGGCCATGTTCTTTGCCCCAACGTGTTTGTTCAGGAACGAGTGTCTGCCCCATTCCATGTTAATTCAAGAATTAGTTACACGTATTCTTGCGGCCGACAAAAGTGATCCGCGACATTGGTGCACACATTGGCGACACGGGGCGTTGTTTGTAACAGGGTTTGCGCCACGCTACGCGTGTCGCCCCAAGCGGTTCCCCCTGACGGGAGAAACGCGGTGCCTGCGGCGCAGGTATTACGAGCGCTTTGCATTGAACCCAAAAAGAGCATCGGAATTCGCCCGCTCTTGGGGTGAATTCCGATTCCGGTTTATGCAAATTGCTCTTTGGAAAAGAAGAAGGGGAAAGAGGCAGCTTACCTCAGGGCGGCTTCGATATTGCCGCCGTCCACCGTCATCACATGCGCCGTGGTGCGTTCCGCCAGCGCCAGCGCCACAAAGGCGTCGGCCACATGGCGGGCTTCGACCTCGCGGCGGATCAGGTTGCCAGCCATATAGGTGCCCTCGTCAATGCCGCGAGCCTTGGCGCGTTCCTTTATGAATTCGTCATCCAGCAGGCCGGAACGGATGCGGTCGGCATTGATGCCGTTGACCCGAACCCCCATTGGACCCAGTTCCAGCGCCAGTTGACGCAGCAGGAAGAAGGTGGCGGCTTTTGGCAGGCCGTATGCGCCGAACCCTTTACCCGGGTTCACCGCCTGTTTGGAGACGTTATAGAGCAGTTGACCGCCGCGGTTCTGCGTCGCAAACACCTGTGCGGCGGCTTTGGAAAATGTCTGATGCGCAAAGAAATTCAACTCAAAGCTTTTGCGCAGCAGCGCATCATCCAGACCGATCATTTCGCCGGTCCATGCGGCCCCTGCGTTCGAGACCAGAACATCGATCCCGCCAAACCGCGCGGTGCAGGCGCTGACTGCTTTGCCTGCCGCCCCGTCTGCGGTGATATCCAGCGCAATGCCGTCATGGTCAGGACCAAGAGCAGCGAGCGCTTTTTCAAGCGCGTCTTCGCCCAGATCGACCAGAAAGATGTCGGCCCCAAGATCGGAAAAAGCCTGTGCCGTGGCCAGCCCGATGGCGCCACCACCGCCTGTCACCATCACCACATGGCCCGCGAAACGCGGATAATTGCGGCTGGGCAATTTGGCCTGTTCCAGCGACCAGTATTCCATATCGAACAGGTCTTGCTCGCCAACAGGATGGAAGCCGCCACAATCCTCGCCATTGCTCATCGCTTTGATGTTTTGTTCGGCCAGATCAGCGGCGATGCGGGCCTCGGTGGCGTTTGCGCCCATGCCGATGATGCCGATTCCTTCAACCCAAGCCACATCAGGCACAGGATTCAGCAGGGTTTTATCGCCACCAACACGGATGTTGTTGCGGGTGAAATAGTCAGTGTAATCAGCGATGTAGGCATCCACCACAGCGGCAATCGCGTCTTTGCCACCCGCCAATGTTTTTGCGTTCAGCACCAGCGGGAAATTTTTGGTTCGGATCACGTGATCGGGTGTTGCCACGCCGCGTTTGGCCAAATCCTCAATATCTGGACGGGCAAAAAATTCCTGCACGTTTTCCCCTGCCCGCAGGTCCATCACCGGCATGGACGCATCGCGATCATCTAAGAACTGCGCGCGACGGTCCCCCAGAATACCGCGCAAAACCGGCATCAGGTCAATCGCTTTGGCCTCCATCGCGGGATCAGCCGGACCCGAAGGTTTCAACGCCTTGCCGCATTTACGATCGAGCCAATCCTGGACCATGTTCACATGGGTGATCATCAGATCATACGCCGTCTTGGCGTCATCCGCGAAGGTGAAATACCCGTGGTTCAGCAGCAACAGACCCTCGACATCGGGCATGGCTTCATACACCTCGGCAGCGGCCTTGCCCAAGGCGAAACCCGGCATGTGGAACGGCACGACACCCACCTTTCCGCCAAAGATTTCCTGCACCACTTCGGCCGCATTTGGCAGATCGGCGATGGCCAGCATGGCGGTCGCGTGGGTGTGATTAATATAGGCGTGCGGCAGGTAGGCGTGCAGCAGAATTTCCACCGACGGGTTCGGCCCGCTGGCGTCCAGCATATTGCAGCGCACGGCATTTACCATGGCCTCGTCCGACAATCCGTCAAGCGCACGCAGGGCCAGCAATGGCTCCAGCCGCACCGCGGGCATTCCAGCGGCATCTATAGATGCCAGATCATGGCCGCTGCCTTTGATATGCAGCACTGCAATGTCCGCACCGAACAGATCCTTGCGCGTGACCTTGCAGGATGTATTGCCGCCGCCATGCTGCACCAGCGTCATATCTGCACCCAGTAGCCGCGAGGCATAGGCCTGCATCGCCAAGGCCTGATCCGCAGGGTCATCCCCCGCCTCTGCCCCCAGATTTTTCGACTCGTTTTCGTTCCAACGGTTTGCAACCATGACGCACCTATGTAATTTGAATATTCGGATTGGCCACGCGAACGGACCATGTTTTGACAATTGTCAGCATATGGTGTCAAATATAAAAAAGGAAGCGGAATGGCAACAGTAACACGCAGAAGACCTTCGGGACAAGTTTCCGGCGAAAGCATCGTGATCGAGGCGGCGTGGCTGTATTACCATGACGGATTGAACCAAACGGATATTGCGGCGCAACTGGGGGTATCGCGGGCCACCGTGGTGAATTATTTGCAAGAGGCCAAAGAACGCGGGTTTATCCGAATCAGTCTGGCACCCAAAGCCTTCACCACCCACCGTTTAGCACAGGAAATGCGCGAAAAATTCGGCCTGACAGCGGCATATGTGGTGCCAGACGGCACTGGCAGCGAGGAAGATGCCCTGTTGCGGGTGGCGCGCGGGGCCGCCGAATGGTTGCCCAGCCTGCTGCAATCCGGCGACCGTTTAGGCGTGTCATGGGGGCGCACCGTCTACGAGGTGGCCGAGGCGATGGCGCAGACCCAGACCGAAAACATCACGGTGTCGCAATTGGTCGGGTCAATGGCCACGCCTTACGGGTTCACGGCTGAAATATGTTCGGCGCATTTGGCGCAACGGCTGGGGGCCAAGGTGATCAACCTGCACGCACCCGCTGTTCTGTCTGATCCCGATTTGGCCGCACGTCTGCGGGCGGAACCAATTATCAAGGATCAAATAGATGCTTTAAGTCACTGTAATAAAGCAATATTTGCTGCAGGATCGGTGGAGCACAGTAGTCACATCGTGGGCAGCGGCGTAGCCAGCCATGCCGATCTGGACTGGTATATCAGCCAAGGTGCGTCCGGCGTTTTATGCGGGCGTTTCATTGATACCGAGGGTCGTTTCATCCCAGGGGACCTGGACGACCGGATGATCGGGGTTGAGCTGGACAAACTGCTGGGGCTGGATATGGGCCTGCTGGTGTCTGTGGGCACCGATAAGGTGCGCCCGATGCTGTCGGCGATTGCGGGCGGCTATGTCACCCATGTGGTAACCAGCGTGGAAACCGCCAAGGGGATGCTGGCGGCAAATTAGCCTATCTTTAACCCGACGCTATTTCGGCACCAGACGCACTTGAAGGTTAAAGGTCACAACACCTTCCGGTATCGTGGCTATGGCCCGCATACCTCCCGTCGCTCTCACCCCGTTTTCTTGCAGCAGATGCACGTAAAGCCCCATCTGTGTTGGCACCTCGGTGCCATCGTCGATAAAATAGCTTCCTACCCCGTTGGCAAAAAGCCGTGGCAACTCGTTAATACTGTCGCAGCCAAACACAATTGCGAGTTCCTTCTCATCAACCTTGAAACCCAGATTGCCACCCTCGGAAAAATCCCAGTCTGGATTGTCAAACTCAAGCCCGTCAAAGACCATGTTCAACTCGTGACTGGACTCTAGGTGCAAATCTTCCCCCTGTTGCCAGATCTTTGCGGGGAAAACGCGGCGGCGATAGCGATTGCGCGCATATTGATGAATAAAACTCCGATCCTGATAATATTTCAGGCAAGGATCAAAGATGCTCTGGCAAAGGTCAACGGAGGAATACCTGACCCCGCCCCGATTTGACCCCATCCACAAACAATTAACTGGGTATTCCTGTTATGTGATGGGGCCTGCTCCGTGAGCGGTGCCCGTGTAATTTGTTAGTCGCTTATGTCAAAACCCTGTCAGGAAACAGCGCCGCCAACCCTTCGGGCGATGCTTTGCACACGCCGCGTTCGGTGATCAGTCCGGTGATCAGGCGGCGGGGGGTGACGTCAAAGGCCGGATTGCCGCCAGGAGTGCCATCGGGGCTGATTTGCACCTCGCCAATGGTGCCATCCGCCAATTTGCCTTGAACGTGGGTGACTTCGGTATCGGTGCGCTCCTCGATCGGGATTTCGGCGACGCCATCCTTGACAGTCCAGTCAATCGTCGGTGATGGCAGCGCCACATAGAACGGCACGTCATTGTCATGTGCCGCCAGCGCTTTCAGATAGGTGCCTATCTTGTTGCACACATCGCCATGTGCGGTGGTGCGGTCAGTGCCAACTATGCACAAATCGACTTGGCCGTGCTGCATCAGGTGACCGCCTGCGTTATCGACAATCAGGTGATGCGGGATGTCGTGGCTGTTCATTTCCCACGAGGTCAGCAACGCGCCCTGATTGCGCGGGCGGGTTTCATCGACCCATATGTGGACCGGAATTCCAGCTGCATGCGCGTGATACATTGGCGATGTTGCCGTGCCCCAATCCACCGTCGCCAGCCAGCCAGCGTTACAGTGGGTCAGGATGTTAATCACCTCGCCAATTTTTTTCTTGGCGGCGATTTCTTTAATTATTTCAAGTCCATGCAAGCCGATCTGACGGTTGCATTCCACGTCCTCGTCCGCAATCACATGGGCGCGTGCCATCGCTGCCGCCGCGCGTTCATTCGCAGGTAGCGGCTGCAAAATCGCGTTCATATCGTCCAGCGCCCATCGCAGGTTAATCGCTGTCGGGCGGGTTTCATGCAGGATGTTCCATGTTTCGGACAGGGACGCATCAGACGCATCCTGCGCCATCTGCACTGCCACACCATAAGCGGCGGTTGCCCCGATCAGCGGCGCCCCACGCACCCACATATCGCGGATCGCCACGACGAAATCATCGCGCGTGGTCAGGTCGACGACACGAAATTCATGCGGCAGCCAACGCTGGTCAATAATCTGCACCTGACCGCTGTCATGATCGAACCAGATGGAACGGTAATGTTTGTCGCCTACTTTCATATTCTGTCCTTTTGTCCAATCATCCGCGCTTGCAAAATCACGCTGTCCATATCTGCAAAATTTGCCCTGTTGACCGCCAGTGAGCGGCCCAGTCGCAAGCCCCTGCCCTCGCAGTCGGCCCGCATGTCTTCATCCTCGATCATGTCGTTTTCCGCGATATGGGCGAGGCTCAGGGTGCGCCGGATAATCTCGACTCCGGCAAATCCCAGCGTATCTTGGAAGATGTGGTTTAAGCGTGCGGCCAGTGCCTGTTCGGCGGCCAGATTATCGCCCTGATCCTCGAACAATGTGTGTTGATACAGGATGCCGGTGCGCTCGGTGCGCCACAGGCGGGAAAATTCATCGCAGAACCCTGACCAGATGTCGCTGACCACGCCCAGTATCCAGTCCTGATACGCGGTGCGCGCGCCGTCTTTTTCCGCATGCCCAGGTTGGGCGTAATAGGCCATGAAAAAGTTGGCCAACAACATGCCCACGTCAAACCCCATTGGCCCATAGGTGACAAATTCGGGGTCGATCACCATGGTTTCGGTGTCGGTCACCATAATGCTGCCGGTGTGCAAGTCGCCATGCAGCATGGTTTCGGCATTATTGACGAATTTTGACTTCATATCCTGTGCGGCGACCTTCAGATCAATATCGGCCCGCAGCCGCGCTACAATGTCATCCAGCCCAGACGTATGGTGGTTCAGCTCCGCATCGAAATACGGATCGGAAAATACCAGATTTTCAGTGATGTCGCATAGTTTCCCGTTATCGGCAAACAACGCCAGATCGGCCTTTTTACGCATCGGGTCCATCGACAGGTCCGATCCGCGGAACATGGTCTGCGCCGTGTATTTGCCCATCACATCGGCCAAACCGTCGTGCTTGACACCCGCCATCAACGAATGGCGCAGGATGATGTGGGGTTGCAAAAACTCCATCACAATCACCGCCTGTTCTTCATCAAAGTGATAGATTTCCGGCACGGTGCCCGGCGCACGTTCGGCTTGACGGATCAAGGCGTTATATTCAAAGAACGCGCGTTTCAACGGCAAGGGCCAGCTGTCGCCCACCAGACGCACATAAGGCAGCGCCTGTTTCACGATCACCGCGCCTTTTGGGCTTTTGACGATGAACACAAGGTTCAGGTTGCCGTCCCCCACCTCGTCTGCATCCCACGCTCCTGTATCTGTGCCCAACAGATCTGTAACGGCCTTTACGTTACTCAGTCGCGCAGGAATCGTTTCAACGGTTAGCGGTTCATAGTTGGCGCTTTGATCTGACACGGTGCCCTCCATCATCATTCTGTGTCCGTCTTCTGCCTTAACATTCCTTATGTAGTAGTCATTTGTCAATGGTGATTGACATTTGCTATTATCCACATAAGATTGCCGCCAATTGGGGAGCTATTTGCAATGGCTAAGGCTGCTGTAGAAATTCAGGGACTGACCAAGGCGTTCGGCACCAACAATGTGCTGCGCGGCATTGACCTTGAGTTATACTCTGGCGAAGTCACCGTATTGATGGGCGCGAATGGCGCTGGCAAATCCACATTGGTCAAGGTGATCTGCGGTGTGCATCCGGCTGATAACGGCACCTTGAAGATGCACGGCGAAGTGATCCGACCCGCCACCCCGTCCGAGGCAATCCGCGCGGGCATCGTCACCGTTCACCAGAATATCAACGACGGGGTGATCCCCGATCTGGATGTCGCATCAAACCTGATGCTGGACACATTGGCCGAACCGGGCAGCGGGTTTTTCCTGAAACGGCGTGAAATCCGTGCGCAGGCCCGCAAACTGGCCGCCTCGATGGGTTTGAACGTGGACGTGACCCAACCTGTAAGTGAGTTGGCACTGGCCGACCGGCAACTGGTGGCGATTGCCCGCGCGATGGCGCATGAACCCAAATTGATGATACTGGACGAGCCGACATCGTCACTCTCCGCCACCGAGGCCGCTCGCCTGTTCACCTTGCTGGACCGCTTGCGGGACGCGGGCGTGGCGATCCTCTATATCTCGCACCGCACCTCGGACATTCACCGCATTGCTGATCGGATCGTCAGCATGCGCGATGGCGAAATCGTCGGGCGGTTTGACGAAAAACCGCTGGATTACGAGGCCGCGGTGAATGCAATGCTGGGCCAGAAGATGGTCGATGCCACGCTGGATTTCAAAACCGCTGGTGCGCCAGTGCTGGAGTTGAAAGACGTGCAAATCCGCGCTGGGTCGCCGAAAATCTCGCTGACCATCAACACCGACGAAGTTGTCGCCATCACCGGCCTTGTCGGGTCGGGAAAATCCGAACTGGCGGCCATTTTATACGGATTGAAGAAACCCGCAGGCGGCACATTAACCCTGATGGGCGCGCCCTATGCGCCGAAATCACCCGGCCACGCGATTGAGTCTGGCGTGTTCATGTGTGCCAAGGATCGCGGCACCAACGGCGTGTTGCAGGACCATAACCTGACCAAAAACATCTCCGCGCCGTTTCTGGCGCGGTTTTCCACCTTGTCCTTTGTCAATCGCAAGGCCGAGGCGCGCGGCGCACGCGATACGATCAACGATTTGAACATTATTTGCCAGTCGGAAACTGACGACATCGGCACATTATCAGGCGGCAACCAGCAAAAGGTGGTGATCGGTCGCTGGCTCAGCCAGCCGTCGGATTTACTGATACTGGACGAGCCGTTTCAAGGCGTCGACATCAAGGCACGGCGCGATATTGGCAACAAAATCCGCGAAACCGCCAAGGGGCGGGCCACCATCGTGATGGCCAGCGAAATGGACGAGGTGATGGAAATCGCCGACCGGATCATCGTTTTGGCCGACCACAAAATCGTCGGCGAGCATCGCAACCTTGATCTGGATATCAAACAGGTGGTGGCGCAGGTCGCGGGCCTGAACGGCAACAACAAACAAGCAAAAGTGGACGGGTAGACGACAATGCAGGACGACGCGACAGATATCACAGATACTAAAGACATGGCCCCGAAGAAAACCATGGTCGACTATGCCATTCGCTACGGGTTTCTAACCTTGCTGGCGGGTCTGCTGATCTATTTCTCGGTCGCGGCGGAAGGGTTTTTAAGCCCCTATAGTGCAGTGTTTATTTTCCAGTCGGTGGCGATCACCGGCATTCTTGCTCTGGGGGTTACCTTCACGCTGGTGGTTGACGGGTTTGACTTGTCCATCGGCTCCACCGCCACATCAGCGCTGATGCTATCGGCCTACGTTATGGTGGTGCTGGAAATGAGCGCGGTTGCGGCGGTCGTTGCCTGTCTGGTGATGGGCGCATTGATCGGGCTGGTCAACGGGCTGTTGATCGTCAAAATGAAGGTGCCGGACCTGCTGGCGACGCTGGGGATGATGTTCCTGCTGATCGGATTACAACGTATCCCGACCGAAGGCCGTTCCATCGCCACTGGCATGAAACTGCCTGGCGGCGAGACCGCAAACGGCACATTCGCCCCTGAATTCCTGTGGCTGGGCCGCAACCGCTTTGATTTCTTTATCGAGAACCTGATCCCCGTTTCGGTGGTCATTCTGGTGATCGTCGCCATCCTGTGCTGGGTGTTTCTGGAACTGACCCGCCATGGCCGCCTGATGTATGCCATCGGATCAAACCAGCGCGCCGCAGCATTGGCGGGCACCAATGTGAACCGCTACAAAATCATCGCCTATATGATTTCCGGCGTGCTGGCCTCGGTCGGGGGCATCTTGCTGGCCGCCCGTCTGGGACGCGGCGATATTGCCTCGGGCAATAACCTGCTGCTGGATTCCGTGGCCGCCGCCCTGATCGGATTTGCCGTGCTGGGCGTGGCCAAACCAAACGCGTTCGGCACCGCCATCGGGGCGCTCTTTGTCGGTATCCTGCTGCAAGGGCTGACAATGATGAACGCGCCTTACTACACCCAGGACTTCGTAAAGGGGGCGGTGCTTGTGATTGCCCTCGTCTTTACCTTCGTGCTGACAGGTCGGCGCGGGGGCTCTAACCACTAGAACCAAACCACTAAAGGGAGAACTATCATGAAACTATCTAGACGTATTGTTCTGGGAATGGCTGGCGGGATTGCAGCACTTGCAACCGGCTTTGCTACCCCATCCATGGCGGGCGACATGCCTGCCCCGTTTGATAACGCAGGCGAAGTGAAAATCGCACTAGTGCGTTATCTGTCCACTGGCGATTTTTTCCAGGCTTACCTGTCTGGTGTTGAAACACAGGCCGCCGCCATCGGCGTTGATCTGCGGGTATTTGACAGCCGTCAAGACGCCGCGCTTCAGGCCGATATGGTGGATCAAGCCATCGCATTGGGTGTGGACGGGATTATCATCCAGCACGGTCTGACCGAAGCCATGCAAGAGGCCGCACAGCGCGCTCTTGATGCGGGCATCAAGGTTGTAGCGTTCGATGTGGACGTTGAAAATGCGGCCATTCCACAGGTTGAGCAATCTGATTATCTGCTGGGTAAACTGGCGCTGGAACAGGCTGTTGCCGATAATGGTGATACTTGGAAAGCGGGTTATGTTTATGTGGCTGGTATCGCGCCGCTGGATCGTCGTGATGTTGCATGGCAAGATATCAAAGCGGCCCATTCTGGCATCGAGGAAGTGGCGATGTTTGGCACATTGGACAACCCAATTGCCAATTCGGTTGCCAATCAGGCGCGTTCTGTTTTGCAAGCACATCCTGAAATCACCGTGATATTCGCGCCCTATGACGAATTCGCCAAAGGCGTGAAAATCGCTGTGGACGAGGCAGGCATGACCGATAAGGTTGATATCTATTCAGCCGACGTTTCCACCGCCGATATTTCCGCAATGCGCGAAGCTGGTAGTGCCTGGGCTGCGACCGTTGCAACCAACCCTGCTGTGGTTGGCGAAGTTTCGGTCCGTACGCTGGCGATGCTGCTGGCAGGTGAAGATCCGGGTCACAACGTTGTTGTGCCGCCAACTCTGATCACGCAGAAATTCCTGAATGACAACGACATCACCAACATGGAAACTCTGAGCAAAAGCATGCCCCAGTTTGCCCATGCCGATGTTGCTATGCCATCATGGATGCCGCTGCCTCCACGCTAGGGTGTAAAGCACTTGAAAAACACGGGGGTTGCGGGGAAAATGCTCGCGGCCCCCTTTTAAGGAGATACGATATGCTGCACGGAATTGACGCCCGCATGACGCCTGATTTGATGACCTGCCTGATGCAAATGGGGCATGGGGACGAACTGGTTGTGGTTGACGCCAACTTCCCCGCCGCATCCACCGCCGCCTGCACCATTTGGGGCGAGGTGATCCACCTGCCCGCGATGATGCTGCCCGAAGCGATTGGCCTGATCACCGCCCTGATGCCTTTGGATGGGTTCACCGACAATTGCGCGTGGCGTATGCAGGTTGACGGTGCACCGGATGAAATGGGCGACGTTCACAACCAGACGTTTGAGGCTCTCGCCGCCGCCAAACCTGATGGTGCTGGTCTAGGCAGTATCGAGCGGCAAGATTTTTACGCCCGCGCCAATGACGCTTTTGCCGTCGTTGCTACATCCGAACAACGGCCTTATGGCTGCTTTATCCTGCGCAAAGGCGTGGTTTTTTAGGAAGTGTTTTAGGAACCTGATGATGAGCATTGATGATCTGAAATCCCGAACCCGTGGCATCAGCCTTGGCATGTTTGCCGCTGATCTGGGTAACCTGCGCCGTGCGGCGCAAAACGTGGCCGAATGGGGCTGTAATATCCTGCATTTTGATGTGATGGACGGGGTGTTTGTGCCACAAATGGTTGGTGGGCCGGGCTTCGTTGCCGCGATGGATGTCGGCATGTTGCGCGATGTGCATTTGATGGTGCAGAACCCTGCTGATCATGTGGAAAGCTACCTTAAGGCCGGTGCAGATATGATCACGGTGCATGCGGAATCTGACGGCGCGGCAGCAGCGATTGAGGCCATCAAAGCCGCAACAGGCACCGTTCTGGCAGGCCTTGCCCTGATGCCCGGCACATCGCTTGAAGACGCCGCCCCGCTGCTGGCGCTAAACCCCGATATGATCCTTGTGTTGTCGCTCGACCCGCGCGGCACCCCGCCCGACATTACCGCCGCCTGTGCGCGCCTGCTTGAGCTGCGCCAACTGGCCCCCGATGCCCTGCTGGCGTTTGACGGCGGCGTGACCAAAGAAACAATTGAAGAAATCGCCGCCTGCAAACCCGATATGGTGGTCAGCGGCAGCGCCGTTCTGGGCGCGAAAAAACCCAAACGTGCCTATACCGCAATGGTCAAGGCGCTGAAAATTCCAACCTCATAACTCGAAAGACAGGAAATAAAATGGCAGACCTAGACGACATCAAAGACGGCAAAGACTTTGGTTTGAACACCCCGCAAGACAAGCAAGGCTTCTTCCTGAAAGGCGGCGCCAATTACGACTGGGGCATCAAGAACAAAATGAGCCGGATTTTCAACCCCGTGTCAGGGCGCACCGTAATGCTGGCCTTTGACCACGGCTATTTTCAGGGCCCGACCAAAGGGCTGGAGCGGATCGACCTGAACATCCTGCCACTGGCCGAACATGCCGACGTTTTGATGTGTACCCGTGGCATCCTACGTTCGGTGATCCCACCGACAGTGACCAAACCGATCGTGATGCGCGCCTCTGGCGGCAACTCGATCCTTTCGGAATTATCCAATGAAACCATTGCGGTAGACATTGATGATGCTGTGCGCATGGGCGTTTGTGCGATGGCCGCACAGGTTTATATCGGAGCGGAATTCGAGCATAAGTCGATCACCAACGTGATCAAACTGATTGATTCAGGCATGAAGGTCGGCATCCCGACGCTTGCGGTGACCGGCGTTGGCAAAGACATGGCCCGCGACGCACGTTACTTTGGCTTGGCCACCCGCATTGCTGCTGAAATCGGCTCGCATTACGTCAAAAGCTATTTCATCGAGGAAGGTTTCGAGAAGGTTGTGGCCGGTTGCCCCGTGCCAATCGTGATCGCTGGCGGCAAGAAGCTGCCAGAACTGGATGCGCTGGATATGGCGTTCCGCGCCGTGGACCAAGGGGCGGCTGGCGTCGATATGGGCCGCAACATCTTCCAGTCGGATGCCCCCATTGCGATGATCAAAGCGGTGTCCAAAGTGGTGCACGAACTGATGCCCGTCAAACAGGCGTTCGAGATGTATAACGACCTGAAATCCGAAGGCTAAACCATACAAAGCGGGCGGTTATGGCTTTGCCCAACTGCCCGCTTTGCCCCATCCCCTATCCACGCTATGAACGTCCCGTACAAAGACGAACGGGGACGCCATGATAAAACCCACCATCCTTGTTGCCAGCCTGCTCCTCTCGGGTGCTGCATTCGCGCAGTCGACTGGCGAAGTTGATTTGGTAAAATCCGTCCTCAACCAGCTGCAGGATGTTTCATTTCGCAAAAACCGTGAATATTGCGGCTATATTGGATATGATGGAAAAGGTGTGCTGTTTGCCTCGAATGCCCGACGCGGACGTCGTGACAGCTGCCTTGGCAAGGCCCCCGACAACATGGATGTCATCGCCTCGTATCATAACGATCCAGATGCCCGCGCCGAAGTACCATCAGTCGCAGACCTGGAAGGGGACGAGGATGAAGGGATTGATGGCTACATCTCAACCCCGGGCGGACGGCTGTGGTACAGCGACAGTCAGGATATGGAAGTAAGCCAGATATGCGGGATCGGGTGCATGAAACAGGACCCGAAATTCAAAGCCAGAATAGATGGCGATATCCACATTTCCTATAGCTATGAGGAATTGCTGGAAATAGAGGTCGAATAATCTGCAATAGGGTCGCATGATCTTTTGGCGGAGGGAACCCTGCATGAGGTCATGACCCGTGGTGCGGTCTCCACCCACAGTCTGTTTTTCAAATCATCTCAAAGTGCGCAAATGTTGCGCGACTGTTCCGTGGTCACCATCCCGCCGCTGCTACACGAATTGATCCTATATGCCTCGCTGATGAAAGAACCCGACGAAACCGGTGCCAATGAGCGGCTGATCAACGTCATTCTTGACCAGGTTAAAGAGCTGCCCTCGGTCGCCATTTTCCTGCCTGTCGCGGATGACCCGCGCCTAAAAAAATCATGGTGGCCTTGCAAGCCGATCCCGCCGATCAACGCTCCCTTAGTTTCGGGGGGGATTACCGTGCCATCCTGACGCTCACGGGCAAAACCGGCTGGCGCGAGGTCGAGATCGGCCGTGGCTCCAGTGACACCACCTGCCCGGTGCATGCACTGGAGCAATACCTACATTATGCCAAGATCGACTTTGGCCCGCTGTTCCA
>CAYYOF010000057.1:0-22121 GCA_964473185.1 uncultured Marinosulfonomonas sp.
AGAATGGCCGCGTAAGTTCTACGACCGCACCCCGTTAAAAATGGGATGATTACCGGGGCTATACCGTTTACTGACGGGGTGCGTTAATGCTTGTATAAAAATCTAATGCCTGTTAGATTTTTATAAGGAAGAACCGAAAGGGCATGTATTTGATGGCAGACGGCCCCCTGAAAAATATCCGTATTATCGAGCTGGGGCACGTTGTGGCCGGCCCGCTGGCCGCAACTTTGCTGGCGGATTTCGGCGCGGATGTGATCAAGATCGAGGCCCCCGGCGCGGGGGATATGGTGCGCGAGCTTGGCCCCAAGGCGGTGCAGGACGGTGTCGGGGTCTGGTGGAAAACGCTGGGCCGCAACAAGCGGTTGCTGGCGCTGGACTGGAAAAAACCCGAGGGGCAGGCGGTATTGCGCAAGCTGGTGGAAAGCGCCGATGCTTTGGTCGAAAACTTCCGCCCAGGTGTGCTGGAACGCGCCGGAATCGGGCCGGATATCTTGCGCGAATGGAACCCTGATTTGATGGTGCTGCGCATTTCCGGTTACGGGCAGGACGGGCCGATGGTCAAGACCCCCGCCTTTGGGCGTGCCGCCGAGGCGATGAGCGGCCTACCGCATTTGACAGGACATGCGGACGGTCCCCCCATGCACCCCGGTTTTCCGGCAGCGGATTCGACCACTGGCCTGATGGGCGCGCTGGGTTTGATGATGGCGCTGTTTGCCAAAAAGGATGGCGTTGCGGGCAGGCAGTGCCGAAACCGCGCAGCGCCTGTTGCGCGCGGCAGGCGGGGCCGATTGGGCCGGTCAGAAACGCTTTGCGACCATGGCGGGAATCACAGGAAATATGGACGAGATCAGCCAAAAACTGGATGGTTATATTTCGGCGCATGATTTTTCGGATGTTGCCGCCGAATTCAAACGCTGCGATGCCGTTGCCGCCCCTGTTCTGAGCGTTGAAGACATTCTGGACCACCCGCAAATTGCCCATCGTGGTGCCATTGCCGAGGTTGCAGGCGAGGAAACCCGTGTGGTTGCCCCTGTGCCGCATATGGAAAAAACACCGGGATCCGTGCGCTGGCTGGGACGCAGCGAAATAGGCGCTGAAGGGGCCGAAATACTTGCGCAAATCGGGTATACTCCGGATGAGATCACGGGTCTCGCCGCACAGAAGATTATAACATTGCCAAGGGGCTGAGATGAGAAAACCATGACCTATAGAATGACCGACGACCAACAGGAAATTCGCGATTCAATACTACGTTTGTGCGAGCAGTTTGACGATGACTACTGGTTTGCCCGCGACCATGATGGAAAATTCCCCGAAGAATTATACCGCGCTCTGGCAGATGGTGGCTGGCTGGGTATTGCTATGCCCGAGGAATACGGCGGCGCGGGGCTGGGCATTACCGAGGCCGCGATCATGATGCAGGCGATTGCTGAATCTGGCGGCGGGGCCTCGGCGACCTCGGCGGTTCATATGAATATTTTTGGCCTGAATCCGGTGGTGAAATTCGGCACCGACGAGCAGAAAAAACGCATGCTGCCGCCGTTGATCAACGGCAAGGAAAAGGCCTGTTTCGCGGTCACCGAACCCACTGTCGGGCTGGACACGACCAAGCTGAAGGTCAAGGCCGAGCGCAAGGGTGACAAGTATATCGTCACCGGGCAAAAGGTATGGATTTCCACGGCACAGGTGGCGGACAAGGTATTGCTGCTGGCGCGCACAACGCCGCTGGATCAGGTCAAGAAACCCACCGAGGGGCTAAGCCTGTTTTACACAGATTTGGACCGTAACTATCTGCAGATCCGCGAGATCGAGAAGATGGGCCGCAAGGCGGTTGATTCAAACGAGCTGTTCTTTGACGGCCTGCCGGTTCCCGCCGAAGACCTGATTGGCGAGGAAGGGCGCGGATTCCACCAGATATTGCACGGGATAAACCCTGAACGGATTCTGGTGGCGGCGGAATGTATCGGCATTGGCCGTAACGGTTTGAAACGCGCCTGCGATTATGCCAACGAGCGGGTGGTTTTTGATCGACCAATCGGCATGAACCAGGGCATTCAGCATCCGCTGGCCGATAACTGGGCCAAGCTGGAATCGGCAAACCTGATGGTGATGCACGCTGCCGCGCTGAATGATGACGGCTTGCCTTGCGGGGTCGAGGCCAACGCCTCCAAATACCTTGCGGCGCAGGCGGCGGTGGATGCCACGCAGACCGCGCAGATGACATTTGGCGGTTTTGGCTATGCCAAGGAATACCACATTGAACGGCTGGTGCGCGAGGCATTGTTGTTCCACATCGTGCCGGTGACGCCGCATTTGATGCTGTCGTTCATCGCCGAAAAGGCCCTTGGCCTGCCAAAATCTTATTAAAGGAAAACACAATGAATGACGTTTTGCGCACCACGGGTTTCTTTCTCGAAGAAGTCGAAGTTGGGCTGAAATTCAAAACCCGCAGCCGCACGATTACCGAGGCCGATCTGGTCAGTTTTTGCAACGTCACGTGGATGACTGAAAGCCTGTTCACCGATCTGGAACATGGCCGCGACGGGGCCGGCGCGCTTGGGCGCGTGGTGCCCGGCGTGATGGTCTATGCCATGTCCGAAGGGTTGCTGACCTATACAATGGAACATACAGGGCTGGCCTTTTTGCACGCTGATTTCACTGTCAAAGGGCCGGCCTATGTGGGCGATACCCTGCATGTGGAGGTCGAAGTGATCGAGGCGCGCCCGACATCAAAACCCGGTCGCGGGCTGGTGCGCACCCGCAACATCGTGCGCAAGGAAAGCGGCGAAGAATGTATCATCTACGAACCACTGCGCATGTTGCGCAGTAAAATTTGAGGCACGCTATGGGCGTAATAACCTAAAGAATAAAACAAGGGAGACTAACAATGAAAATTATCAAAACATTACTACTGGCGGGAACCGGAATTGCGATGATCGCGGGCCATGCCTTTGCCGCAAAAGTGGACGGGCCGAAAGTGGAATGGAATATTTCGCTTTAGGGCAAACCACGCGCCTTTACCGCTGGCGTTGAGAAAATGGCAGAGCTGGCGAATGCCAAAACCGATGGCAATTGGACGATTACCTTGCATTATGGTGGTGCTCTGTCGAAATCACGAGAGAACCTTGATGGGTTGTCAATTGGCGCATTCGAGGGGGCGATGGCCTGTAACTTCTATCATCCCAAGAAAAACCCGGCTTTGATGGCCCTGACGATGCCGATGCTGCCTATGGCAACCTGGGAAGCAAACCGCGCCATGCGCGACGTGGTTTATGCAAATCCAGCCGTGCAAAAGGAATTGGCACAATGGAATGCTATTCCCTATGTGTCCTCTTATCTGCCGCAATACGAGCTGATGGGCAGCGGTAAGCCGCCGCTTACTCTGGAAGACTGGAAGGGCATGAGTGTGCGTGCCGGTGGTGGCGTCGGCAAGGCCATGGCAAAATTTGGTGCAACGCCAACAAGTGCCAGCGCGACTGAAGTTTATACAGGGATGCAACAAGGCACGATGGACGCGGCAGCCTTCCCGATGACCTATGGACATGTGGCCTACAAGATCAACGAAGTGTCCACGTGGTTTACAGGCAATCTGTCCCCCGGGACTTCGGATTGTCCGGTTCTGCTGTCGCTCAGCGCGCATAACGAGCTGCCCGAACAATATCAGAAACTGCTTGAGGACATCAAAGAAGATGTGATTTCGGCGCAAATTCAGGCTTATATCGATATCGACAAGGTCAACCTGCCTATGTTGCGGGAAACTTTGCAAGAGATCACTTATTCCGACGAGGTTCTGGCCAAATTCCGTGCCGTTGCCGGCAAGCCGGTGATCGAGGAATGGATTGGAGAAAATCAGGACAAATTCGATGCGCGCGGCCTGATCGAGGATATGTTCAAATCTGTGGGCGAACAATACTAGGTTCGCTACCTTTTCATAGCAGAGCGAGGGCTGTCGTGGCCCTCGCTTTTTTACAAAACACGGGTTTAAAATGTCAGACGCACTTGCAAAACCGCTTGATTGGGCGGACCGGCAACTTGGCCATATCGAAAATACTTTGAATATCGCAGCGGGGCTGATGATCTTTGCGCTGATGTTTCTGGGGGTGGCGCAGATTGTTCTGCGCGCGGTCTTTCGGGATCCGATCTATGGCTATATCGATATTGTAGAGGTGTCGATGGTCGGTTTTGCGCTGATGTCGATCTCTTATGTCCAACGGATTGGCGGCCATGTGCGCATGGAGTTGCTTATCGGTAAGCTCAAGGGGCGTGCCCATTGGCTGGCAGAGTTTGTCGGGGCGCTTGTGACCGCCGGTATCGTCGCTGTTCTGATTCCAGGTTCATACAGTCACTTTCTACGGGCCTATAATTTCGGGGACAGTACGATTGATATCGAGTTGTTGACCTGGCCTTCAAAACTGGTGGTGCCGGTTGCCCTGAGTATCTTGCTGGGCCGGATTATCCTTCAGGTTTTGGGATACCTTCGTTTGGCGATCGATCCAGACCGCACGCCAATTGCCGTTCCGGTTCTTAAATCCGTCGAGGAACAAGCGGAAGAAGAAATCGAGCTTGCTGATGAAACCGGAGTGGTGCCATGATTGATTCCCTGAGCAATACAACCATCGGCATTGGCGGCGCGCTCCTTTTGATCGTGCTGGTTTTTCTGGGTGTGCGTGTTTATGCTGCCGCAGCATTGACGGGGTTTTTGGGGCTTGTTGCCCTGAAAGGCTGGAAGATTGCCGCCGCCATGGCCGGAACCATTCCCCACTCCAAGGTTGTCACCTATCCCTTGTCGGTGCTGCCGTTGTTTATCCTGATTGGATTTCTGGCCTTCTACGCGGGCCTGACGGGGCGTCTGTTCGAGGCCGCGCGGCGCTGGTTTGCCGGGTTTCTGCCCGGCCTTGCCTCGGCGCTGATTTATGTGGCGCTAATCGTGGGAATGTGCACGGTCAAACCGGAATTGGGGCGGCCGATTGCAGGTTTTAGCTGGAAACAGCGATTTGCAAGCCTGCCGGGCACATTCCCGATCTTTCTGGTGATCGCGATCATTTTCGGGGCCATGTATTCGGGTGCCGCAACCCCGACCGAGGCGGGTGCGCTTGGGGCGATGGTGGTGTTTATCTACTATATCTATCGCGCGTGGCGGGAAAAACAGCTTGGGTCGGTTCACGGGCGGCTCAAAGAATCCTTGGTTGAAACCGCAAAACTCACTGTGATGATCTTTACCCTGATCTGGGGGGTGTTCCTGTCCGTGCGTTTCCTAGGCTTTGCCGGATTGCCCACGGCGTTTTCCGACTGGGTTGTCGGGCTGGATGTGGCACCGATCTGGATCATGATCTGTATCCTGTTGGCCTATGCGGTTCTGGGGATGTTCATGGATGCCATCGGCATGTTGATCCTGACCTTGCCGGTGGTCTATCCGGCGGCCATCAATCTGGGTTATGATCCGATCTGGTTCGGGATCATCGTGGTCAAAATGGCCGAGATCGCGCTGATTACGCCACCCATCGGCTTGAATTGCTTTGTTGTCGCAGGGGTTTCGCGTGATCTGAGAGATGAAAACGGTAAGTCGCTTGAAATCCCGTTACAGGATGTTTTCCGCGGCATCGGCCCGTTCTTTGTGGTGGATGTGGCGACGGTTGGCGTGTTGTTGGCCTTCCCGAGCATCATCACGTGGCTGCCGAACCTGATGTTGCAGTAGGCAAGCGGCAGGGGGTTCCTGCTGCCGCTACCACCTAGGGTCAGGATTAACAGGTTCTGACCCTAATCATCAGACTTGAGTTTGCCCAGAATTTCCTCTGTATGTTCCCCCAGTTTTGGCACCGGCAAAATGTCGTGCCTTGCAGGCGTGAGCGAATACTTTACCGGTGGTTTTGTGGTCCAGATCGGGCCTTCGCTCGGGTGGTCTGTTTGCTGAAAGAACCCCGTATCCGCAAGATGCGGATCATGCGGAAGGTCTTGCAACCGGCGCACGGGCATTGCCGGAATGTCGGCTTGCTCCATCAAGGCAACCCACTCGGCAGTGGTACGTTCCGGCGCGATTTGGGCCACCATATCATAAATTCCGCCAATATTTGCGCTGCGCTCGTCCATGTTTGTTACCCATGGGTGATCCAGCATATCCTCGCGCCCGACCGCTTTGAAAAACCGCGCCCATTGTGCGTTGGAATAGGGCAGGATGGTAATATAGCCGTCCTTTGTTTGCACGGGACGGCGGTGCGGCACCAGCATCCGGCTATAGCCAAAATTCTGCGGCACGTCCTCGAAGGTGGCCGCAGCCATGTGCTCGACCATCAGAAAGCCGGTCAGGGTCTCGAACATCGGCACCTCGACATGTTGCGCCTGTCCGGTGCGTTCGCGGTGGAATAGTGCTGTCATGATGGCATGTGCCGCAGTCACTCCGCCCAGCTTGTCGGCGATAATTGTCGGCGCATAGGCGGGTGGATTGTCGGGGTTTTGCATCATGGCAAGGCTGGCCATGCCCGAAACCGATTGCACAGAGTCGTCATAGGCCGGTTTGTCGGCATAGGGTCCGTCCGAGCCAAAGCCGACAGCGGCCACAGTAATCAGGTCGGGGTTCAGCGCGCGCAATCTGTCCGGTGACAGATCAAGGCGGGCAAGGGCGGCGGGGCGAATGCTGGAAACAAACACATCCGCATCTTTCAGCAGGGCAAGAAGTTGTTCGCGCCCATTGGGGGTTTTCAGGTCAATCACCACGCTGCGTTTGTTGCGGTTGGTGCCGATGAACGCCGCCCCCATACCCGGATTTTGGGCCGGTTGCACCAGCCGCAGCATATCGCCTTCGGGGCTTTCGATCTTGATGACGTCGGCCCCCAGATCCCCCAGCATTTGTGTGGCAAGCGGACCGAATACAACCGATGTCATGTCGATGATTTTGATTCCCGACAGGGCGGATGCTTGTTGTTTTTCCATTTTGCGGGCTTTCTGACTTTGAAAAGACAAGGGGGTGTTGCATTTATTCTAACGTCTGTTAGAAATATCAGCAACACTAATATTGGCAGTATCTTCCGGCGCAAGGAGAGCAAAATGAAAGATATTTCAGGGCCTGATTCGACATTTCGGAAAGGGTTGTCGAAGGGGCAGATAAACCTGCAACAATGCGACGGTTGCAGCCGGTCCATTTTTTTTCCGCGAGTGCTTTGCCCCCATTGTGGCGGCATGTCGTTGACATGGCACAGGGCCTCGGGCGCAGGGGAGGTGCACACCACAACAACCGTGCGGCGCAGGCCGGAAAGTGGCGGGGATTACAACGTCTGCATGATCGAACTGGCCGAGGGTGTCCGCATGATGAGCAGGGTTGATGGCATTGCCCCCGCAGATGTGCGGATCGGAATGAAAATCACTGCCTTTGCCGGTGAAATCGACGGCACACCTGCCGTTTTATGCAAACCGGCGGAGGGCTGAAGAATGGCTGATAATATGCGCGGGAAAACAGCAATCGTCGGGGTGGGGCACGCCGGATTTGGCGAGGCTCCGGGCTTCACCGCCTATGACATCATGGCGCAATCCGCGCAGGCGGCGCTGGCGGATGCGGGGCTGAAGCTGGCCGATGTGGACGGGCTGTTCTGCACCATGATGGAAGACAGTATGCCGGTTTTGATGGCGGCCGAATATCTGGGCATCACGCCACGCCATATCGGGGCCACCATGACGGGTGGCTCGTCATTTGTGAATTACCTGATCTCGGCCGGTTTGGCGCTTGATGCCGGTCTGTGTGACGTGGCGCTGATTTGTTACGGTTCCAATCAGCGCACGGCTTCGGGCAAGTTGGTAACGGCATCGAAATTGCCGCCCTACGAGGGTCTTTACAGTCCGCGCTATCCGATTTCCGGCTATGCGCTGGCGGCGGCGCGGCATATGTATGAATACGGCACCACGCGCGAAAATCTGGCGGATGTGGCTGTGGCGGCGCGGGGATGGGCCAGCCACAATCCCGAGGCCTTTATGCGCGCGCCCCTAACCCGCGACGAGGTTCTGAATTCCCGCATGGTAGGCGATCCACTGACCAAGCTGGACTGTTGCCTTGTGACTGACGGAGGCGGGGCAGTGGTGATGGTGCGCGCCGATCGGGCCAAGGATTTCCCGAATACGCCGGTTTATGTTCTGGGGGCCGCCGCCGAAAGCAGCCATCGGCAAATCTCGCAGATGAAGGATTTCACAGTCACGGCGGCGCGTGAATCCGGCAAGCGGGCCTTTGCCATGGCGGGGGTAACGCCTGCGGATATCGATGTGGTGGAACTGTATGACGCCTTCACTATCAACACGATCCTGTTTCTCGAGGATCTGGGCTTTTGTGCGAAAGGCGAAGGCGGGGCGTTCGTTTCCGACGGGCGGATTGCACCGGGGGGCGAACTGGCGGTCAACACCAATGGCGGTGGCCTGTCCTGCGTGCATCCGGGCATGTATGGCATCTTTACCGTGATCGAGGCCGCGCGCCAGATCAGAGGGGACGCGCTGGGGATACAGATGGAGGGGGTGGAACTGGCCGTGGCCCATGGCAACGGCGGGGTTTTGTCCAGCCAGGTGACAGCGATACTCGGCGGGACTGACACGATCTAGATCAAAAGGATATGGGAATGGATATTGACGCACTGAACAACTGGAAGTTTGATGATATTTTGCATGAGTATACCGAACGCGATACCATGCTTTATGCGCTCGGGCTGGGGTTCGGTTCAAACCCTTTGGATGAAAAGGAACTGGCCTATGTCTATGAAGACGGCCTGATGGCGGTTCCGAGCATGGCGCTGGTGCTGGGCTATCCCGGATTCTGGGTAAAGGATCCGAGAACCGGCATTGACTGGCGCAAACTTTTGCATGGCGAACAATGGCTGGACGTTTATAAACCTCTGCCAACCTCGGGCAAGGTGATAGGGCGCACCCGTATTGACCAGATTTCCGATAAGGGGGCAGATAAGGGGGCGGTGATCTATTTGACCCGCGACATTATCGACGCGGCCAGTGATACCTTGCTGGCGGAAGTGAAAATGTCGACCTTCTGTCGCGGTGACGGTGGCTTTGGTGGCGAGAACCTGCCCGGCCCGACCCCTGCCAGAATACCGGAGCGCGCCCCTGACCATACTTGCGAACTGGCCACTTTGCCGCAACAGGCCCTGATCTATCGCCTGAGCGGCGATTACAACCCGTTGCATGCCGATCCTGCGGTGGCCCGATCCGCCGGATTCGAACGACCGATCCTGCATGGTATGGCAACTTACGGGCTTGGGTGTCGTGCAATTCTGAAAACACTGTGTGATTATGATGCCAGCCGTCTGACCGGCCTCGACGTGCGGTTTTCCGCGCCGGTATATCCCGGAGAAACCGTGCAGTTCGATATCTGGCAAGACGGCATTGACGTGCGTTTCACAGCAAAGGTACCGGAACGTGGTGTCGTGGTATTGAACAATGGCGCTGCGCGCCTGTCTTGAAGGAAAAACAATGGCTCAACCTCTTGATGATCTGCTGGTGCTGGATTTCAGCACCCTGTTGCCCGGCCCGATGGCCACCCTTATGCTGGCTGAAGCCGGTGCCGAGGTAATAAAGTTCGAGCGCCCGAAAACCGGTGAGGATATGCGCCACACCGACCCGAAGGTCGAAGGGCGCAGCGTTGGATATGGCATCCTGAACCGTGGCAAGAAAAGCATCGGGATCGACCTTAAGGACAAAGGCGCAATCATGCGCTTGCGACCTCTGATCGAAAAGGCGGATATCATTGTCGAACAGTTCCGCCCTGGCGTAATGGAGCGG
Source organism: uncultured Marinosulfonomonas sp. (assembly GCA_964473185.1). Taxonomy (GTDB): domain Bacteria; phylum Pseudomonadota; class Alphaproteobacteria; order Rhodobacterales; family Rhodobacteraceae; genus Profundibacter. The sequence continues at coordinate 9,763 of CAYYOF010000057.1, forward strand.
CTGGGTCTGGGATATGACGCGGTGCGGGCGATCAATCCGCGCATCATCTATTGCTCGATTACCGGATACGGACAGACAGGACCAAAGCGCAACGCGGCGGGCCATGACGTGAATTATGTGGGCGATGCGGGGATTTTGTCGCTGGGCAGCGGAACGGTTGAACATCCGGTAACACCGTTCGGTTTGGTGGCCGATATTGGTGGCGGAACCTATCCGGCAGTTGTGAATATCCTTTTGGCCCTGCGTCAGCGAGAAAAAACCGGAAAGGGCGTGCATCTGGATATCGCCATGGCCGAGGGTGCCTTTGCCTTTGCCTATTGGGCGCATGCCAAAGGGGTTGTGGCGCAGGAACCAATCCGCAATGGGGGCGACCGCCTGACGGGCGGCACCGCGCGCTATCGCCTGTATTCGGCGGCGGACGGGCGGCAGGTTGCAGTCGGGGCGCTGGAGCAGAAATTCTGGTTGGCTTTTTGCGATGTGATCGATCTGCCGGACGCATTGCGCGATGATCAGCCTGACCCCGAAGCGACCATTGCCGAAGTGGCCCGCCGTCTTGCGGCCAAACCGTCAGATTACTGGGAACCCTTGCTGGCAGCAGCGGATTGTTGTTGCACCATCGTCAAAACACCACTTGAAGCATCGCAAGACACGCATTTCAACACGCGCGGCGTATTCGGGAGGAGCACAAGGATTGGCAACACGTCTGTCACCGCCTTGCCGTTACCGATTGCTCCGGAATTCCGGACAGCACCGGACGAATCGGTTGCAGCACCGGATCTAGGCGCCGACAATGAGGCTTTCGGGTTTGAAAAACCGTAAACCTGATGGCAGCCACGGTTGACGTTTGTCATGGATTCAAATATTCTAACAATCGTTAGATTTAAGTCGGCCTTTTAAGGGATATGGTGATGGACACAGAATTGTCAGCAGAAGCCGCAAGATTCACGTCGCCGGCGTATTACGTCGAAAGCGACAGCATGGAAGTGCAGGCTTTTGTCATGAAGGCCTTGGGTAAAATGGCACCTGATGCTTCGTCTACAGACAAGGCGGTCCGGCTGTTCGAGGCGGTCCGCGATGACATACGATATGATCCCTATTCATTTGCCCTGCACGCTGACGCCTATCGCGCGGGCATGATTGCCGGTGCGCAAAGCGCCTTTTGTGTCCCCAAGGCAATATTGTTGGCGGCCTGTTTGCGGGCGGTCGGCATACCGGCGGCCCTTGGGTTTGCGGATGTACGCAACCATCTGAATACGCCAAAGCTGGCAACCTTGATGGAATGTGATCTGTTCATTTACCACGGATATGTGCAGCTGTGGCTGGACAATGTCCCCTACAAGGTGACGCCTGCTTTCAACATGGACCTTTGCGAACGTTTCGGGGTGAAGCCCTTGGTATTCGACGGAACGCGCGATGCATTGTTCCATGAATATGACGAACAGGGCCAGCGGCATATGGAATATGTCAATGATCGCGGGCTGTTTGTGGATGCCCCGATTGATGAATTTCTGGCGGCATTCAGGGAAACCTACCCCAAGCTCGAGGAATTCAACCGCAAGAGAATTTCGGCACAGGGGGCGGTTGGCTATGACGCCGCTTTTGATCCGACAAAGGAAGAAAACAAAACATGAAATATCTGGAAGATTTCACGCCCCGTCAGGTGTTCGAATTCAAAGCCCCGGGCCTGAGCAAAGAGCAAATCATGGAATTTGCCAGTGAATGGGATCCCCAACGCCTGCATCTGGACGAGGATTATGCGCGTGACGTTCACGGCGGGCTGATTGCCTCGGGGTTCCAGACCATGCTGTTGGTTTTCAGGCCGATCATGCGAGAATTGATGGCAGATGTGGAAAATATCGGCGGGCTTGGTTTTGACAGTTTGAGGTGGCTACGCCCGCTTTATCCGGAGCAACCTCTGGATATCCGGATCGAGTTGACCACGGTCAAACGATCCCGCAGCAAACCTGACAGGGGGGTGCTGGCATACAGGCTTGAGGCACGAAATCCTGATGGCGAGGTGATTTTCACAACGGACACCGGGGCAATGATCAAGTGTCGGCCAGAGGAGATAACATGACAGACGAGCAAAACGAAGATTTGCGCCTGTTGCGCGACAGCGTTCACACACTGCTTGATCGGGCAGGGGGCATTGCCCGTGCCCGCCGTGTGCGCGACGAGGCTGTGCATTGGGATGCGGCGCTATGGCAGGAGTTGGCCGAGGCCGGTGTGTTGGGGGTTGCGACCCCCGAACAGGCAGGCGGCTTTGGCATGGGGTTGCCCGCCGCCGGAGTGATTGCACATGAATTGGGCCGTGTGATTACGCCTGAACCCGTTGTGCCCGCCATCGGGCTGGCTATCGGTTTGATGCATCGCCTTTGTCCGGATGATCCGGCACTTGCCGATGCGATTGCGGGGGGGGTGCCACCGGCTGTAGCCTGGCAGGAACGCGGCCCGCGCGGTGTTTCCGGACAGATCGACTGTGCCTTTGATGGCAAGGCTCTGAACGGGGCCAAGGATTGGGTTGTCGGGGCTGGCAAGGCGGAACGATTGCTGGTTGTGGCAAAATCATCGGCTGGTCTGGCCTTTGTTCGTGTGGCAACCGGCGGGGCCGGCGTAGCCATGCAGGCCCGCAAACAATCGGATGGCAGTGTGCAACATGGTGTCACGTTTACCGGCGCAGCTGCCGAATTACTGGCCGAAGGAAACGTCGTGTCAACCGCACTGGCCGATGCGGTGGCGGACACGACTGCACTGGCGGCGGCAGAGCTGGTCGGGCTGAGTGCTTCGGCGCTTGAGTTGACCCTGGATTACATCAAGACCCGCGAACAGTTCGACAAACTGATCGGAGCCTTTCAGGCGATCCAGCACCGCGCTGTCGACATGAAAATCATGCAAGAAGTGGCCGAGGCGACCATCCGTGAAACACTGGTCGTGATGGAAGGCGCAGACACAGCACAGCGTTCCCGTCAGGCCAGCCGCGCCAAGGCACGCGCCTGCACCGCAGCGCAGAAAATCACCCGCGAGGCAATCCAGTTGCACGGCGCGGTCGGCTATACCGATGAATTCGATATCGGTCTGCTGCTGAACCGCGCGCTTGTGCTGTCGGCATGGTTGGGCGATGCAACCTATCACCGCCGCCGCTGGCTGGATGCTCGCGAAACCGAGGGGGCCACACAATGACCGACTGGAACACATTGAGCGACGAGGAATTCCGCACACAGGTCCGCACGTTTTTCGAAAGTGAATACCCCGAGGAATTGCGCCACCTGCCGCACCGTCCGACATTCGCCGAAATCGAACATTGGCATGTGAAATTGCACGCCAAGGGCTGGGTTGCGCCTGCATGGCCTGTTGAACATGGCGGTATGGGGCTGGAAGCGGCCAAGCTGATCATCTTTTACGAGGAACAGCAGCGCCACGGTGTCATTCGCGGGCGCGATATGGGCGTGCAAATGGTCGGCCCGCTGATCATCAAATTCGGCACGCAGGAACAGAAAGACGACTGGTTGCCGCGCATCCTGAGCTGTGAAGACATTTGGTGTCAGGGCTATTCCGAACCCGGTGCCGGATCGGATCTGGCCAACCTGCGCACAAGTGCTGTGATTGATGGCGATGATTTTGTCATCAACGGCCAGAAAATCTGGACGACGATGGCCCATGACGCCAGCCACATCTTCATGCTGGTGCGCACCGATCCGGATGCACCGCGCAAACAACAGGGGATCAGCTTTGTTCTGGCGGCGATGGACCAACCCGGCGTCGAGGTGCGCACCATCACTACGCTGGCAGGTGAAACCGAATTTTGCGAGGTGTTCTTTGATGACGCACGCACCCCGCGCGCCAATCTTGTCGGGGAAATCGACAAGGGCTGGAGCATGGCCAAAGCACTGCTGAGCTTTGAACGCATTTTCATCGGCTCGCCTGCTCTGGCGCAAAATGCACTGGGGCAGTTGGAAACCTTCGCCCGTGGTCGCGGTGCCTTTGAGGATGCGGTTTTCCGTGACCGGTTTTCCGAATTGGCGCTTGATGTGGAAGACCATGCGGCACTTTATTCCCGCTTTGCCGATCAGTTGAAACGCGGTGAAACACTGGGTGCCGACGTGTCGATGCTGAAAATCTGGGTGACGGAAACCTATCAGCGCATATCCGAGCTGATGATCGAGGTTGCAGGCCCTGACGGCGGCACCATTGGCCCGCTGCAAGTGGGCAATGTCGGCGTTGATGTGCTGGCCAGCTTTTACAAGGCGCGGCCGACTACGATTTATGGCGGTTCTAACGAAATCCAGCGAAACATCCTGTCCAAGGCCGTGCTTGGCCTTTGATCCCTATTCTCTAACCCAAGGAAAAAACCATGACCGACTATGCCAAGAAATACCCGAAGATGTCTTATGACTATCCGGCTGACCGTGTGCTGCGCATCACCTTTGATCGTCCTGAAACCTATAATTCGGTCGATGCGGAAACCCATACGCAGATGACCGATATCTGGATTGATATCGACCGCGACCCCGACATCAATGCGGTTATCGTCACCGGACGCGGCAAAGCGTTTTCCGCAGGTGGTGATTTCAGCCTGATCGAAAGCATTACCGGCGATTTCGATACGGTTATGAAAACATGGAAAGAGGCCAAAGATCTGGTCTACAATGTGATCAACTGTAACAAGCCGATCATTTCCGCCATCAACGGTCCGGCCGCCGGTGCGGGCCTTGTGGTGGGGATCTTGGCGGATATTTCGATTGCCGGCAAAAAGGCCAAACTGGTCGATGGTCACCCGCGTCTGGGTGTGGCTGCTGGCGATTGCGCGGCAATCATCTGGCCGCTGCTTTGCGGTATGGCCAAGGCGAAATATTACCTGATGACCGGCAAAGCCGTGAATGGCGAAGAGGCCGAGCGCATCGGTCTGGTGTCCTTGTGTGTCGAGGATGACGAGCTGCAACAGGTTGCGCTGGACACAGCTGTCGAGCTGTCAACCGGGGCACAAAGCGCCATCCGCTGGACCAAGTATTCGCTGAATAACTGGCTGCGGCAGGCAGGCCCGATTTTTGATGCGTCAACCGCGCTGGAAATGCTGGGCTTTATGGGCGATGACGTTAAGGAGGGTCTTGCCTCTCACAAAGAAAAGCGCGCGCCGAAATTCCGCAAGGATTGTCCGCTGTAAGGCATTAATAACAAAAAGACCGTCGGGTAATTTCTACCTGACGGTCTTTTTTATTCATCTTTAGCCCAATAGTGCATTCAGGAAAATACGCGGGATTTTCAACCAACTTGGTTTGTACAGAAAGCCAGTCAGCAGTTTGCCGATCTTGTGCTGCTTTTTGTTGGTCACAAACCATGGCGGGCGCGGCAACAGGGTGAAGCTGCCACTTAACAGGTTGCGCGGAAACGGCCTGAACGGGGCTTTGACCACGGTGCGTTCCGGCCTGTCGAACATGAACGAATTATGTACGGTTCCAATGCCGCTTTGTACGTCATCCAGCGTGTGGCCGGGAAAGGCCCCCCAGGGAACCTGTGCCATCAGAAATCCAAGGCCGGTCCAGGCGTTGACGGCGATTGTGCCATAGTGCAGCTCGGCAATCAGGCGTTCGAACTTCTTTCGACCGATTTTGCGAATGGTGCGCGGGTGGATCAGGATATTCGCCCCCAAAGTGCCATGCAGGTTTTCGTTGGCGTATTTGATCACGGCGCGCAAATAGGCCTCGGGTTTGGTTTCGGAGATCATATAGGTCGAGAGCGCTGGTGCGAAAACCTCGTTGTTCTGGAACCACGGGTCGGCACCGTCATTGAAGGGGGCAACCACGCAGGCGGGGGCGGCACCACGGTCAAGCTTTGCCACCTTTTCGGCGTGGCGCTCAAACTCGACCATGCGCTCGGCAGCACCGGGATAATAAAGCTGCCTCGGGTCCATTTCGTGCATCACCTTCTTGACATTTTCCAGCAATGTCCGGGTGCCGACCCAACCCTTGGGCAGCACGACCATTTGACAGGCAACACAATTAAAGCCGGAATTGTATAGCTTCTGGGTGGCGATATGCTCGGCCTGAAACATCAGGTCGGCCTTGCTCCAGGGGCCAGGCACAATGATTGTTGGCGAAACCGTACCCAGCTCGGAGGTTATCCGTTTGGTATTGACCGGCGTGCCGGCCTGTTTGTTTTTCGTCGCTTTCTCGCCAGTGCCCCAGACAATCGCGTCATGTGATGTTTCGGCTCCGGTAATGTGGATTTCGGCAATGTCGGGATGGGTGCACAGATACTGGCCGACATCGGCCCCACCTTTGACAATGCGCAGGGCGTCAAGGTCGATCAGGGGTTTCAGGGCAACGCGCAGGAAATCCGTTAGATAGTCATTCACCGGATTCATTTTCAGAATCACCACCTGATTTTCCGTAAACAGTTTCTGAAAACAATCCAGCGGCGCGATCGAGGCGATGTTACCGGCCCCCAGCACCAGAGCCACCTTGCCCTTACGCTTGTCGGTCGGAATATCATAGGCGCTGGCTACATTATCCGCCAGATTTTCGCGGGTCACACCATCCTGCATCCAGACATCGGCCGAGACCCCCGACAGCAACAGCCGGTCCCAGATATTATGCGGGACCACTTTTACCGCAAGGTTGCCATTGACCAGCTTGCGTTTTTTTAAATGATTCAGAAACTTCTTGCCGTCCATCTGCGACAGGGTTTCCATAAGGGCATTGCACCCCCCCCATCACCGCATAAGGCTCCGACAGCCATTCTTCGCCAACCAGCGGAGAATCCGCGGGGATCTGCTTTTTGCGCGCGGCCATCAAGGCCCAGCCTTCCGCAACCAGCATCAGCTGGTCTTTCACCGGCTGCAGAATAGCGATGCGTTCGGAAATCGGGGTTCGTGCCCAACTATCCTTGGCGGTGTTCAGATCGGCCACAGCCGCATCCAGCGCCGAGGTTATATCCCCGTCCATTTCGGCAATGTCTTTCATCTCATGTTCCCCCATCGATCAGGTGATCGCCAAAACGCTCTCGCAGATCTTTTTTCAACACCTTGCCCGTCGCCCCCAAAGGCAGTTCGTCGATAAACACAACCGCATCAGGAATTTGCCAATCCGCAATCCTGCCTTTGAAAAAGGCCAGAATTTCCACCTCGTCCAACTTGGATTCTAACGCCTTGGCCACGATCAGAAGCGGGCGTTCGTCCCATTTCTTGTGTCGGGCCGCAATCGCGGCAGCATTGGCCACGGCGGGGTGGGCAATGGCGATGTTTTCCAACTCCACCGTGGAAATCCACTCGCCACCGGATTTGATGATATCCTTGGAACGGTCGCGGATGACCATATAGCCGTCCGCATCGATGGTGGCGATGTCGCCGGTGTCAAACCAGCCGTCATCGGTCAGGGCATCCTGTTCGGCGCGGAAATACCGTTTTATGATCCAGGGGCCACGCACCTGCAGGTTGCCTTCGGAGGTGCCGTCATTGGGCAGCAGGTTGCCTTCGTCATCCACAATCCTCAGTTCCACCCCGTAAGGCGGACGCCCCTGACCCAGCCGAATATCAGCCTTTTCCTGATCGGATAGCCCGCCATGTTTTTCCAGCAACTGGTTCAGTGTGCCCAGTGGGCTCATCTCGGACATGCCCCAGGCATGGATCAACTCTACCCCGTATTTGTCGCGGAATTCCTCGATCATCGAGGGCGGCAATGCGGAACCGCCAACGACTGTGTGCTTCAGGCTGTCGGGCTTGAGGCCGGTGGATTCGAATGCTGCCAGCAGGCCCAACCAGATCGTGGGCACACCAAGCGCCAGCGTGACCTTGTCGGTGTCGATCAGCCGCGCCAGGCTCTCGCCATCCAGACCCGGGCCGGGCAGCACCAGTTTCGCGCCGACCATCGCCCCGATGTAAGGCACACCCCAGGCGTTGACGTGGAACATCGGCACCACGGGCATCACCGTATCGGTGGCCGAAATGTTCAGAACATCGGGCTGGTTTCCGCCCAGCGAATGCAGCACCGTGGTGCGGTGGGTATAAAGCACCCCCTTGGGGTTGCCGGTGGTGCCCGAAGTATAGCACAGGCTGGACGGGGTGTTTTCGTCCAGTTCGGGCCAGGTGTAATCGTCCTCGCCGGTTTCGATCAGCTCGTCATAGAACAACAGCCCGTCAACCATCGCCGCCGCCTCTTCGTCGCGCGGGCCCATCAGGACAACTGCCTTGACGGTTTTTAGATGCTCGCCCAGTTTCACGGCGACCGGCAGGAAGGTCTTGTCAAGGAACAGCACCCGATCCTCGGCATGGTTGATGATACAGATCAGCTGTTCGGGAAACAGGCGCGGGTTGATAGTATGGCAGACCATACCACCACCGGCCACGCCGAAATACAGCTCCAGATGGCGCAGGTTGTTCCAGGCGATGGTCGCCACCCGCTCGCCTGATTTGACGCCCAGCTTGCCAAGCGCCGAGGCGATCTTGCGTGAATTTTTGGCAACATCGGACCATGTGGCGGTTTTCTTACCGCCGTCGGTTTCGACCGATACGATTTCGGTTTTGCCGTGATAGCGTTCTGCGTGATCGATCAGGGAATTGATCGTCAGGGGCTGGTTCATCATTTCGCCAAGCATGTTCATTTTCCTTCTTTGGCTGCGGCGCGGATCATATCAGCCGCTTTTTCGGCAATCATCATTGTGGGGCCATTGGCGTTTCCGCCGATCAGCGTTGGCATGATCGAGGCATCGACAACCCGCAGCCCCTCCAGACCGCGAACGCGCAATTGTGGGTCCACCACGGCCATATCGTCAACACTCATTTTGCAGGTGCCGACCGGATGATAGATCGTATCGGAACGGGCACGAATGTGTTCCACCAACTCGGCATCGCATCCAGCGCCGCCAATCAGGGCAAGACGGTGACGGTTATCGAAGCCGCGCCCCGGCTCATGTCCCGCGTCACGACCCCCATTGGCGCGAACATGGTCAGGGAAAATCTGGAGAAGGACGGCGTTCGGTTCAGGTTGAACAGCAGGCTGGCCAGTCTTGCCGGAGATCAGGGCAAGGTCACGGCCTGCCTGCTCGAGGAGGGTGAAAGCATCCCCGCCGATCTGGTGGTTGTCGGCATCGGCAGCCTGCCCAATCAGGGGCTGGCGTGCGCTGCCGGGCTGGCCTGCGACAACGGTATCGTGGTCGATGAAAACATGCAGACTTCGGACGATCGCATCTATGCAATCGGCGATTGCGCCAATGCCGAAAACCCGCTGCTGGGCGGGCGGTTCCGGTTCGAGACCATTCACAACGCCATGACCCAGGCCCAGATCGCCGCCAACCACATTTGCGGCAAGGCACTGCCCGCGCTTACGCCCCCCCCGGTTCTGGTCCGATCTCGGAGACATGAAGATCAAGGGCGAAGGGCTGCTTTCCGGCTATGACCGATTGGTCGTCGGGAATGGGTCAAAGACAGGTGAAACTGAGATCCGCGCCATGCGGCAGGATCAGGCGGTTGCCATGGAAACGATCATTGAACAGAATCCGTCCTGATTAAACTCTCTGTAAATGTGGACAGGTTTCCATGCTACCCCTCCGGGCTGGTCAGCCTAGAGAGGTAGGAAAATATTGTCGTCCGCAATAGCCAGATAGCCCTCGCGACTTGTTGTAGATTTAGGCGTCGGGGCCGCTGGTTTCCAGAATTTCCTCTTCCACACGCTGCCAGATATCGAAGGAAATCGGGTTCTCGCTTTCTTCCAGAATATGCCCGACAAGGCCGATGGCCCGCGCCATCACACCAAAGCCGCGCACGATTTTCCACGGAAACCCGAATTCGCAGCAGATCGCTCCGACCGCGCCTGTGGCATTGATTGGCAACATCCGGCCCGATTTTTCCTCGGCCACCGCGTGGATTTTCTGCATCAAGGCGATGTATTCACCGGATTTGCCATTCTCTGCCGCGATTTCAAACAGGCGCGGAGTGCGGGGATCAATCGGTTTGTGCACCGGATGGCCAAGGCCGGGAACGATTGCCTTGCGCGCGCGAAAGCCCTCGACAGTTTCAATCGCCAGCGCATCCAGATCAACACCGGTGCCGACCTTGTCCTGCGGCAATACCTCATAGAGCATCTTTGATGCCCCCTCCATCGAGCCGACAAACACAGTGCCCAACCCGCAAAGCCCCGCCGCAACGGCGGCTTGCAGGGATTCCGGCGCACCCATATAGGTCATGCGCGCCGCAATCGCCGAAGGAGTAATTCCGTGTTCGACCAGCGTGATGACGATGGCGTTGAACACACGACTTTCCTCATCCGTGGCCTTGCGCCCCGTCAGTTGCAGAAACGCCAGATCGCCAAGGTTCATGTGGCCTAGAATTTCATTCGGCAGATCAAGCCCGCGCACCATAATGGTGTCGGCGTTGCTCCAGGCGATATCGGAGGTCAGTTTATCTTTGCGTTTACCCATTAGACAGGATCCCATGAAAATACGTCTGCGGAGACTTCCAGCGGCAGGAAGCTGGATTTGAGCGCCGGAATGGCGTGTTCGGCGATGGTTTCAGGCGTCCAGCCTTCGCCGCGATGCACCGAACGGATCGGGCGCGGCTGGTTGACCAGAAAGATTTCATTGTTGCGCACGGCGAATATCTGACCGGTCACATCAGATGCGGCATCCGACGCCAGAAACGCTGCCATCACCGCCACCTTGTCCGGGGTCATTTGTTTGAGCTTGGCCACGCGGGCCTCCTGTTCCGGCGTATCCACCTTGATCGAGGCGATCATCCGGCTCCAGGCAAAGGGTGCGATGCAGTTCGAGCGCACATTCCAGCGCTGCATATCCAGCGCGATGGATTTGGACAAGGCGGCGATGCCCAGCTTGGCCGCGGAATAATTGGCCTGCGCCAGATTGCCGATCAGGCCCGAGGTTGAGGTCATATGCACCAATGCGCCACTGCCCTGTTCCTTGAAATAATCCGCTGCGGCGCGCGAGGTGTTAAATGCGCCGTAAAGGTGAACCTTTACCACCGCGTCGAAATCCTCGTAGGACATTTTGTGAAAGAAAGTATCGCGCAGAATACCGGCATTGTTGACCACCGCGTCGATACGACCAAATTCCCTGACCGCGACTTCGACCATATTGCGCGCCGCATCACCGTCGGCAACGCTGCCACCATCGGCCACGGCGTCCCCACCGGTGGCCTTGATTTCATCGACGACCTTTTGGGCTGCTGTTTCGCTCTGACCCGAACCTTTCAACGAGGCCCCCAGATCATTGACAACAACTGCGGCCCCTTCGGCGGCTGCAGTCAGCGCGATGTGGCGCCCGATACCACCACCGGCTCCGGTGACCAGCACGACTTTACCTTCAAGAGTTTTTGTCATTTCAGTTTCCTTTTTTACCACTGCGGTATTTGTCCAGACCGCCGCTGTGCATCGTGCGTCCCATCAAGGGCGCACCAATAATTTCTTCGGTTTTCAGGGCGGCGTTGATCATTTTGTCCAGATCAATGCCGGTTTCTATTCCCAGCTCGTGGCACATGAACACCATGTCTTCGGTGCTGATATTGCCAGCTGCCCGTGCATGGCCATGGCCGGCAAACGGACAACCGCCCAGCCCCGCAACCGAGCTTTCGAACATATCTACTCCCATCGACAACGCCGCATAGGCATTTGCCAGCCCCAGACCGCGGGTGTCATGGATATGCATACCGATGCGGGCCTCGGGGGCCATCTCGCGCAAGGATCCGATCATGCGTTTCACGGCCTCGGGATTGCCCCAGCCCATGGTGTCCGCGATCACCAGAATCGGCAACGGGATGTTTTCTTCGGCACATAGATCAATCAGAAAACGGAAATCATCCAGAACCCGTTCCTGCGGTATTTCGCCCTCGTAGTTGCAGCCAAAGGCGGTCATCACATAGGCGGCATCAACGGCCAGCCCCTCGGCCTTGTAAAGACGCACCCATTCGCGTTGTTTTTCGCGCATTTCCAGCGACGAGGCATTGTTGTTGGCCCGTGAAAAGGCATCGGACGGGTAGAACAGCAAACGCGCGTCGATGTCCACCTCATGAGCCGTCAGCGCCTTGCGAAAGCCTTTGTCGTTCAGCCAGAGCGCGGTGTAGGCCACCCCTTCCACCCGCTTGATACGTTCAAACAACTCGCCGGTATCAGCCATCTGCGGCACATATTTGGGGCTAACGAAACTGCCCACCTGAATGCGTTTCAAACCGGTATCCGACAGCATGTCGATCAGTTCGATACGCTGTTCGATCGGGTAAATTTTTTTCTCGATCTGAAAACCCTCGCGCGGGCCTTCTTCGCGGATTTCAACGAATTTGGGAAAATCGCTCATGTTTCTTTACTTTCATTCGGGGTGATTTCCGCGAGGCTTTGCCCGCGATCCACCATTGTGCCTTT
>CAYYOF010000058.1:0-21527 GCA_964473185.1 uncultured Marinosulfonomonas sp.
AAGTGGATCTATTGGAAGAAACAGGGCCGCTTTCATAAAAGCAAACCATGTTGATCGTTTCGGCAATCAACACGACGTGGCAGCCATCAATCCGCGTGATCGATCTGGCCCTTTTTTGTGGTGGATTAACGGTCACTGAAATATCACCATATTTCTAAAACCCATACTCTTCATTCCTGATCGCTTTTGGGGTTTTTCCAGCGCTTTTCATGCCGGTCCAGACTTGTTTTCGCAACTTCGGCTTCCTTGTTCAAAAGCCCTTCCGCATCGCCATATTCGGCAAATGTCCAATAGTATTGGTGCTGCCCTGTGATGCGCCGTGCATGCTTTATTGGGCACCAGTTCTCTTCTGCCCGTCCCGCTATTTCGCGGGCAAAGCCCAACAGGCCATTGGCATAGCTGCAATAAACGCAGTTCAATTTTTCGAATATGTTGAGATAGGCAAGTTGATGGCGGTCAATGGCGATAAAGTCAGACCGTTTGACTTTCTCCATCCCATAGACCGGAAAGCAAATGAATTGAAAGATAGTACCAAATATATCGAGAAGTACCAACGGGAAGATCAGTGAATAAACCACCGGCATGAACAGGATGGCCAGAAAGCCACGCTCGAACAGGTAGCGAAAAATACCAGTCCTATACTCAAGGTGATGTTGCCTAACCGCCTGTTCAAACAGAACCCGTTTATTCTTAATCTCATACCGGAATTGTTGCCGATATTCATCAATGTTCTGGTCCAGTTCATCTTCAAGTTCCCGGATCCGTTTTACCAAGGCGTCAACTGTCATTTCCTCTGATCCTCCACAATGCTGCAGCGGTTTATTAAGCAATAGAAAGCAGATGCCCCGCCAACCTATTATCTACTTCCGCAGCCCTAAAACAAGTCGTGTTACTTCGTTGAAAAGAAGCCTGCCGCCTCATCCATCAGACGGATCACTTCTTCGTCCGTTGTCTGCGGAAACCGCAGATAATGCGCCCCTACACCACCAAAGAAATCCGGCACCCTGAGGCAAACCAACTCATCAACCTCGCCGCGCAATTGCTCGATGGTGTCTCTTGGTGCCACCGGCACAGCCAGCACCAGCTTTGCCGGTTTGCGTCGCCTGACCGCCTTCAGAGAAGCGCGCATTGTGGCACCAGTGGCGATGCCATCATCAACAATGATCGCGGTGCGTCCCTGAATGGAAACCTGATCGCGGCCCTTCAGATATTTCTCGCGCCGTTGCCGGATCAACTCCAACTGGGTTTCGGCCAGCAGCTCGATATCTGCCTGCGACAATCCGGTCTGGGCCGCGATATACTGGTTCACGACAAGCTGCGGATCATCCCCGTTCACGATAGCCGCTGCTGCCAGCTCGGGCTGTTGCGGCACCCCGATTTTGCGCACCATCACCAGATCCATTGGTGCCTTCAGCATCCGCGCCACCTCGATCGCCACCGGCACGCCACCGCGCGGCAGGGCCAGCACCACCGGCTCGGGGTAGTTTTTTTCGGCCAGAATTCTGGCAAGGGCCTGACCGGCTTCGGTGCGATCGGTAAACCTGTTCATTGTGTGCTCCCTTGTGTCTGAAAATGCGTCTGGAACCAATCTGAGGCCAGCTCAACAACCTTTTCCAGCGTCCCAGTTTCCTCGAACAGATGCGTGGCACCAGAGACGATCTCCAGATGGTGCTTGCACACCAACTGTTCGGCGGCGGCCTTGTTCAGGTCGATGACAGTGTAATCCAGACTGCCCACGATCAGCAGAACCGGCGCTTGCACCATTTTCAAAGCCTCTCCGGCCATATCGGCCCGCCCCCCGCGTGAAACGACAGCCTTTATCCCTGACGGCGCATTGGCGGCAGCAACCAGAGCCGCAGCCGCACCTGTGCTTGCCCCGAACAGGCCAACAGGCAAATCTGACAAACCGGGTTTGGCCTGCGCCCATTCCACCGCTTCGGTCAGACGTTGACCAAGCAGACGGATGTCAAAGACATTGGTGCGATCATTGGCTTCTTCTTCGGTCAGAAGATCAAACAGCAGCGTCGCAATGCCCCGCGATCCAAGCTCTTCTGCCACATAATTATTGCGCGGACTAAGCCGGCTGCTTCCGGCACCATGCGCAAAAATCACCAGCCCTAACGAGCCTTCGGGCTGACGAAGAATGCCTTCAAGCGCTTTTGAACCGATTTTCACAATGCGTTTATTCAGGTTGTGTCCAATCATGGCACGCCCTCCTTATCTTCATGCGGTGCCAAAATCAGTCCCGGCCGTAAAGCCCCACAAGCTCGGCAAATTCGATCACATGCGGGCGTGCCAGCTCGATGATCTCAGCGCAGGTTGTCGTGGAGCTGGCCGATATCTTTTCGCTGAGGGCGCTTAGACGAAAATGATAGTTATGCGGTTTGTCCCCCTTCGGCGGGCAGGGACCGCCATAGCCGGGCCAGTCGAAATCGTTGATGGCGTGCTGGAATCCAGGCTCAATCAATTCGGGGCCAAAACCGGATCGAAGGAAGCCGCCGTCAGGGGATATCCCCCACGCGGCCCAGTGGTGAAATGTGCCGCCGGGCGCATCCGGATCATCGCAGACGATAAGCAATTCTTTGGTGCCGTCCGGCACGCCAATCCAGCGCAACGCGGGCGAGACATCGTCGCCATCACAGGTAAAGCGCTTCGGGATGGTTTCACCGGGATTGAAATCGGGGCTTGTCAGGGCAAGTACCATGTCTTCATTCTCCTTTTATGGGTTTTACAGGTTCGATCCGGCGCGTCAGTCGGTCTCGGACTGATCTTCCAGAAGGCCGACCCCGGAGGGATCATCCAGCAGGAAGCTGATCTTTGCATTGATCCGGTATTTGACCAGCCTGTTGTTTTTGACCAGAGCCGTCATTTCCTTGATATAGATCGATTTGATATTATGCACTGATCTAGCAGCCTCTCTGACCGCCACCTGGGCGGCATCATCAAAACTCTCGTCGGATTCGGCCAAAACCTCGATTACTTTCAGAATAGACATTTGCGTTTGCTCCTCTTTGATTGTCGCAAATTAAATCCGTCACACGCCGAACGGATATGTATCGGGCACCCCCTTGATCTGGCCGGTCACCAACGGCGTGACTGCGCGGGTTTCGTCTATCCAGATATATTCGTCGAACTGCCGTGGCAGCACGGCTTCAAAATAATGGCTGGCAAGCTCGGTTTGGGGACGATAGATAACGCCGATGGCGCGTTCCAGCCGAGGTTTGGACAGCTCGATCACAACGTCCGGTTGGCCCGCACGCAGGGGCAGAATAAGCCCTGACAGACCCGTCAGGTGAAATTGGCGCTCGTAACTTTGCGCATGCGACGGGCGCACCTGTTTGACCTCCATAGGCTCGTTCCAGTCACTGGCAGCCGCAACAAATCCATGATCGGTGCCAAACCCGATGCGATAGCTGTCAGCCCCGAAGCCGCGCGCGCAAAGCTCGCCCAGATTACGCTCGCCCCGAAGCGACATCTCGGTCGCACGGGCATCCCCGATGTGGGAATTATGCGCCCAGACCACGGCGCGCGCACCTTCCCCGTGGAAATTCAGCACGTTTTGCAGGGTTTCAAACATGTGGTCATCGCGCAGGTTCCACGAGGCGCGTGATCCGTAATACATAATCCGGTAATACTTCTCGGCATTGGCCACCAGGGCTGCGTTCTGGGCGGCATCCAGAAACCGGTCGCCATCGTTCCAGGCATAGTCCTTGCGCTTTTTCATCAGGTCAACCAAAACGGCAACAACCTCGTCCTCGCAATCGCGGTAAGCGCCGGTCAGCGCGGCGTGGCCATAGGCGGCAGGGTCGGCCTCCCACGGACTTAAACAGCCATACCGCTGGCGGGCAATCCGGGCCAGATCGGGGTCCACATCCTGCAGATAGTCGATGATCGATTTGGCCGAATTGAACAGGCTGTAAAGGTCCAGACCATAAAACCCCGCCCGCGTTTTTGGCGCACGGGGGGCGTTCCATTCATGCAGCCAGTCGGTAAAGGCGCGCACCTCTTCATTGCGCCACATCCAGACGGGGAAACGGGCGAATGCCTCCCATTCCGATGGCGGTGTTTCACGATGGCGCACATAGTGGTCGATACGGGCCGCATCGGGCCAGTCGGCCTCGGCGGCGACGATGGTAAAGCCTTTTTCCTCGATCAGGCGTTGGGTAATCCTTGCCCGCATCCGGTAAAATTCCGATGTGCCGTGGCTGGCTTCGCCAATCAGCACCACTTTTGCATCGCCGATGCGCGCCATCATCGGCGCAAGGTCAGCGGTTTCGACATCGTCAAAGGCTTCGCCGTGCGCACGGATCAGGCCGGGCAGTGTCTCGCTGGTTCGGGGGCGGTGCTGGACAACGCGCGGCGGGGCAGGGCTGCTGGCCGGTTTTTCTCCCTCCCACCCCTGCGCGCCAAGCATGGGCACGAACCGCAGATCGGCCAGATCTTCGCGATCAAACTGGCCCTTGTCGCGGCGGATAACACGCACAAGTTCCTGCGCGCGCTGATCTGTGCCCACCGGCACCACCATCCTGCCGCCTTGCCGCAGCTGGTTTTTCAGGGTCTCGGGCACATAGGGCGCTCCGGCTGAAACCAGAATTGCATCAAACGGAGCCTTTTCAAGCCAGCCCTCGCTGCCGCTATCATGCAGAAGATGCACGTTTGTGTAACCGGCATCCTGCAAGTCGGCCGAAGATTTGGACGCCAGTGTGCCGTTGCGTTCAATGGTGAAAACCTCGCCCGCGATTTCGGCCAGAACGGCGGCGACATAGCCTGATCCTGCACCGATTTCGAGCACCTTCTCGCCGCCTTGCAGCGCCAGCGCCTCGATCATGTAAGCCACGACATAGGGCTGCAAAATCGTCTGGCCCTCGGCAATAGACAAGGGCCGGTCCTCATAGGCATGCTTGCGCAAATGTTCCGGTATGAAAGCCTCGCGCGCCACTTTGCCCATGGCCACAAGAACCAGCGGGTCGCGCACCCCGCGGGCTTTGATCTGCAACTCAATCATTCGCTCTCGATCTTGTTGATAGCCGACCATCCCAACCCCCTGTTTCGTTGCAACCAATACCTTATGATAAACAGTCCCCATCAGACGCGCATTAATCCGGATTAAACCGTTTTCATGCTTCGATCACTAGGTTCGCAAAGGCTTGGAATGGCGTTTCCACCGGGGGGCAGGGGGCACTTCGCCGGGTGGTTCCGGCGTTTCAACAGGTGCATCCGGCGGTGTTTCCGAGGGAGGCTGCGGCGTTTCAACAGGGGTGTCGGGCGGTGTCTCTTCAGGCGACTCCACCGGTTCTTCCGGGGGTGTTTGCACAGAGGATCGTGGCGAAAATATATCCGGTTTGGAATCTTGCGGGTTTGAAATCATAATTGCTTCCTTTTTAACCGACTCTCCGGTTCACTTGTTTCCTGACGTAACCATGATTAGAGCGCTTTGCGCATTAACAGCGGTCAAGACCAAGTTACGATTGCGCTGTTAGCCCGTGTTTCACCTTCGCAAGATTGCCGCCGGGATCAATCCACACCAGCGCCGCCGAAGCCCGCATGATCGTGTCCGAGGATGTCCGTGCGCTCGACAGTAACGCTACGCAAAGCCTCTGGAACAGCGGTGCCGGTTTATTCCTGAAAAGACCTATCCCGAGTTTGTCGAAAACCGTGCGCCCGTGCTGCTCACGCAGGGGGGGGCCGCAGCACCGCCGCAATTAAGCCCAGATAGCATCAATGTGCCCCGGACATACGGGCTGCGCGTGACCTCGCTACCTTATTTACAGCCGATCAGTCCTGCGCTTCAAGCCAGCTTTGCGCTGCCACTTCCTGATCAGTTGAAAAATACTTCATTTCCGCCCCGATGAAAGGTGCAGACAGCTTTGTGCCCCATTCTTCAAGTTTGTTTTCACCCACGACGGCAACACGTCCAAGATCGCCACCGAGCGTTAAGCCAAATTTGAGATCCTTCCAGGCCGCCTCGATCTCCCAGCCGGAAAAGTTCTCGAGCCGGATCATGATGCGTAGCGGGTCATCAGCAAGTTCTATAGCATGCTCCAATTCGGGCAGCGCCGCATCATAATCATTGGCGGTTAGCGTGCCAGAGGCGCAGATGGTGACAATTCGGTTTTCGGGGCTATGTTCAATGGTGATCAATTTCAGGTTCTCCTTTTCGTTGAGGTTGCGTGGCATTTCCCTTCTGATACTCGCAATGACTATCTCGGGGTTTTCCATGTATTCGCCCTTCTTGGCCTGAAGCTGGGCCACGACACCCGTCAAGGCGCCCCAAAATTCACGGGTGTCGCGATGGGACTACAGCCGCCATGAAACTGGAAATGGCCGCACAATCCTACAAGTGGACCCCATCAAAAATGGGAGGATTACTTACTGATATAAGTGGTTTTGGGCAGGTGACACTTTAACATGGATTAATTCCTTGCTTTGACGGCATATTTCCGCCGTGAATTGAACTCGCGTTGTTTCAAAACCAAAACGCGTGTAAATTGAATTCGATTGCATATAATCTTGCGGTTTTTTTGATCGTCACGCTTTGGGGTTGAGTGCCGCCGAAGTTTTCAATGAATGGGTGAGCCGATGAGTGGGCTGAGTTTGTGCATCGAGAGGAGACCAAATATGGAATATGCGGCAAAAGTCCAGAATTTACAAACCTACCCGACGGTCTTGTTCGAGCGACTGACACGAGGCCTGAGTTCCTCCGCCAGAACGAGAATCACAACATTACTGCATAAGAATAAACGCAAATATCAGGCCGGAACCGATATCATCCCTGAAGGTGATGATGCGGCTCCCTTCTTCTGGTTGCTGGATGGATGGGTTGCGCTGAACAAATCGCTGGAAGACGGCCATGTCCAGACCATCGACATTATTCTGCCCTCCGATGTCATCAGGCCGACTTCTGGAAAACGGAACATTTCGATTTTTGATGTGCACGCTCTGACCGATGTTACCCTGTCTTCGGTGACCTTGGCGGAACTTGACAACCTTGAAATGATCGACCCGCCGCATCTTTGGGCCTCGATCCGCAACCTTTCTGCAGCGGCGGGGGCGCGTATCGCCGAACGTATGCTCAGGCTAGGGCAGGGCAGCGCCGAGATGCGGATTGCATATGTTCTGACCGAACTTTGTCTGCGCATCAACGGTGAGGATACGAGACAAAGAACGAGCTTTCATTTGCCTTTGACGCAGCAGCAGTTCGGCGATTTCACAGGGCTTTCTTCGGTTCATGTTTGTCGCACATTCAGAAGATTGTCACGGGCTGGCCTTATCGACACCAGCAACCACCTGGACATTGTTATCAAGGACCTCGATGGGCTTGCCCGCATTGCAGAGATCGATATAAAAATGCTGAAAGCAGAAATCCTGCCTGCAGCCGCCTGAATGAGGTCAGGGAATCTGGCGGCAACAAAGCAGGCGCATTCAGCGTTCTTCAACGATCTCGCCAAGTGTCTCGCCGGCCACATGTTCCGAGGCATCTCTGGCGATATCGCCAACCGTGACCATGCCGACAACCACGTTGTCATGATTTGTCACCGGTAGGCGCCTTATCTGGTGATCGCCCATAATTGTCGCAATTTCATTAACCGTCTGATCCGGATGACATGTGACCACCTTGCTGGTCATAATGTCCTCGGCCAGTTTATCGGCAATGCTCGCGCCATCAGCCAGAAGCCGCGAGACGATATGGTCTATGTCAGGGTGACACGACTAAAGCAATTCGAGATAGTTCTGGAGCACAAATGTGGATCGGAACTTTGTAACAGATACTGGATTGGAGAAATAAATGGCCCCGAAAATCATCATGAATTTGGCCCTGATAGTCGGGTTTGGATTCGCCGCTCCGAGTCTGGCACAGGACGTGGATGTAGGCGAAACGCTGTATCAGGACCATTGTTCGGACTGCCATGGTTCTGCTGCTGATGGCAAAGGCCCGCTGGCCAATGCAATGATCATGAAACCGAACGATCTAACCCGCCTTACCGCAGACAATGACGGCGTTTTCCCAATGCTCAGGGTGGTGAAACGCGTTGACGGGCGTGAACCTCTGGTCAGTCACGGAAGTCCAATGCCAGTCTATGGCCAATATTTTGAAGGCAAAGGTGCGGCACTGAAAACGGCTGCAGGACAGCCGATAATAACAAGCAGTGCCATTGCCGATCTGGTGGCTTTTTTGCAGGGAGTGCAACAATGATACGGGTGTGGATGGGGTTGGGGTTTGTTACAGTTCTTTGGGCTTGCGCCCCGGTTAGTATGCCCGAGGCCTCGGAGGGGGCAGCGTTATTTTCTGAAAATTGTGCCGTCTGCCATGGCAATTCCGGGCGCGGTGACGGACCGTGGAGCGCTGGAATGAAACCTGCACCTACAGATCTGACCCAGATCGCGGCGAACAACAACGGGCACTTCCCCAGGGCGCATGTCCTGTCCGTAATTGATGGCTATGACCGCACCGGATTGCCCGGGCAGGACATGCCGGAATTCGGGTTGCTGCTGCGTGGTGACACGGTGCCGATTGACGTGGGTGATGGTGTATTGACCCCGACCCCGCGGCCTTTGGCAGCGCTTCTGGCCTATTTGGAAAGCCTGCAAGTCTAGACGCAGATACCATAAGTTCCGATCCCCCTTTTAGGCACAAATGGTGCGGACACCCTGTTTCAGGACAGGAGCCGTTCAACGACCAGTTCAGACTGGCTGATCGCCGCCTGCCGGGTTTTTCCGAGGGAAAGAAAGTTGCAGCCGGCGCCATCCTCGATCAGATTGGGACTAAGGAACAGCACCCCGGATTTACGGTCGGATGCTGGAGCAAGATCGGCGAATTCTTCGAGTACGGCATTAAAGTGACGGGGGCGGAATGACAGACCGCTTTTGTGGATGATGGCATGAAACGGGCGCAGCCCCGGAGGCGACAAACGATTGACCAGCGTCATCGGAATCGAAACCCCGCCCCATCGCCCATTGCATTCGATCCAGTGAACCTTTGCATTATCAGGATTCCCCCCCGAAACGATGGCATCGAAACTGCACCGTCCATAATACCCCAACTCCTGAAAAAGCAGGGCCAGTTGCATCGCACCCGATGACAGCACCTGACCAATCCGGTCAGGTAGCTTGGCCTGCAGCGCTCCTGCAAAGGCATGATCGTCACCTTCCAATACCTGCTCATAAATGCCTTCGATGACGGGCGCGGCATTCGAAGCCCCCGGAATCCATATCTGGACAGAGGGGCTGGTCAAGGCGTTGACATCCCAAGCCTCGACGGCGACCTGAAACGGGGGGTATCGCAGCCCTCGAACCGACAGATCCCGCCTGATCTTGTGATAGAGATCCACTGGGCAAAGCTGCCGGATTATCTTTGAATCAAGTACGACATTTCCGGCCGACCCTGCACTGTCAGGCACCTTGACAACCAACCGGTCCCATCTGCAGGCAAGTTCGGCAACATGCCGGGTCAAGGTCGACACGGACCAGGCCTCGCGTTTTGGCGGGGTCGTGTCGGCCCCCAGAAGCCGGGTGCAAACGGATCCGAACCAGAGCTTGTTGTTGACGCGGCGCGACAGCACGGCGGGCGGGCCAGCAACATGGATTGGCAGGTTTGTGTCCCTGCCCAGACGGGTCGCCAGCGCCCAGATGGAACCGGTTGTAATATGCGCTACCAGTGTTGCGCCGCCACCCTGCCGGACCTTGTTCAGGAGCTGTCGGTAGACGTTTTGGTTTCTGAGGCATATGACAGGCGTCGGCTTGCGAAGGCCGTTTCCGGCCTCGGGCACATGCAGATAGTCTATGCCGCCCTCTCCAAGAATTCGTTTCTGGTAGGCTTCAAATGCTGGGCTGACCAATCCGCCGATAACCACCAGATCACCGGATCGGGCCAGCCAGCCAAGTCGATAGTCGAGATGATGCCCCCCCGACTCAATCATCAACGGGATTTCGCCGGTGTCTCCTAAAAGGATCGCCGGACCATTGCCAAAGCCGATCTGGGCATCCGGCCCGAAAAAGGACGTGTCGCCAATCCTGCGGTCGGCTTGCCTGATCTCGTCGGCGAGTGTCGAAACATCCGCGCGTATATCCCCACTGACATCCGGGAAACTGATGCCCTTGGCAACCAGATGCGAAGGTTGCCGAACGCAGGCCCGGTCGGGGGCGGAACTGATGCCCTTGATGCACATTACAATACCTGACCTCCTCTGTGTTAAAATGGAGTATTTCCCGGAGCCGGGCTTTAATGCCGGTTAATGTGCCGGATTATCCCGGCTGTTAGAAAGAGTGTGGTTATAGGGGGGAGTGTATTATGTGTCGTCTGTATGCGATGCGAGCAAATGAGCCGACCCGTGTCGAGTGCAGCTTGGTGCGGGCACAGAATGCGCTGATGCAGCAAAGCAGGAAGGACGCCGAGAATCTGGTCCATGGCCACGGCTGGGGGGTGGCCGATTACAGCGACGGGGTGCCGATGGTCGAAAAACAGACTTGGGCCGCCTTCCATGGGGAACATTTCGAAAAAGCCGCGGCGCGCGTTTACGCCCATACGGTTGTCGCGCATGTACGCCGTGCCACGGTCGGGGGCACGTCCCCCGAAAACACCCACCCGTTCGAGCACGGTCGCTGGATATTTGCGCATAACGGAACCATCCCGAATTTCCTGAAGGTTAGAGACCGCATGATCCCGCATATCGATCCCCTGTTACAAAATGACATCAGGGGAACGACGGATAGCGAACATGTATTCTATTTTCTTCTCAGTCTGCACATGAAGCACCCCGAGGTTCCGCTCCGCAAGCTGGTGGGACAGGGTCTGAACATGATCATGAGGTGGTCATCGGAAATAGATCCAACGGCCAAAATCGGGTTGAATATTATCCTGACCGACGGCGATCAGCTTGTCGGGTCAAGGCTGGGCCGCACACTTTGGCAACTGGTCCGCGAGGCCCTTCATGTCTGCCCTATCTGCGGGAAAACCCATGTGCATCATGAGATTGACAAGGCGTATCGCGCGGTCGAGATCGCGTCTGAACCGCTGACGGACGAAAACTGGCGGACTTTGCCGGACGGGGTTGTTTACTCGGTCGACGAAGATTTCTATCTGCTGGAAGAGTCCCTGACAAAATACGCGCATCTTGGTTCATTATAGCTTTGGAATGACTGACGAATAAAGCATGCCACGCCGCCCATCCTCGGCTTGTTTGTTGCGTCGCCTTTTCGATTGAGCAAGAGCCGTATGAAAAATATCTGCGGATTAACGGGTGTTAAAGACGATCATCAGACGAGGCGTTAATATCCTCCATGTTGGTGTTGCGCAGGGCTAAGAGAGGCGATGTGCGCCACTTCATGATCCGGGAGGAGAAAATCATGGGCTACAATCTCAAATCATCGGTGCCGCCTGCTGAAACTGGCGATGCACCCAGTTCTGAATCACGGCGCGGTTTCCTGAAAATGGCCGCATTGACCGGCGCTGTCGTTTCGGTGTCCGGCCGCCGGGCTTTGGCCAGTGGCAATATCGGCTTCTACGCCAAGGATTTGTCCGACGAAAAACTGATCGAAATGTACAAGACGATCCTGCGGATTCGCTGGCACGAGCGCACTCAGGCCGACCAGATGCTGACCAACCCGGACTACCGGGGCTACAATCACTTCTATGCTGGCCAAGAGGCGGTTGCGGTCGGTGTCTGTGCGACGCTGCGCAATAGTGGTCCGCTCAAGCAGCTCGATGTTGTCTATTCCTCGCACCGGCCTACAGGGCACGCGATCGCCAAAGGTGTGAACATTCGCGAGATGATCGCCGAATGTGACTTCAGGTCAACCGGCCTCAATGGCGGATACGCAGCCGAGATGCACCTGTCCGACCCGTCGGTCGGTTTCATCGGTGCCGACGGTATTATCGGGCCCGCCCCGGTGATCGCCTCTGGCTCGGCCTTTGCCTTTAGGGCACGCAGTTCGGATCAGGTGGCAGTGGTTTTTGCCGGTGATGGCAACTATTCCGCGCCGCATTTCCATTCCACGCTGAATAACGCCAAGCTGCTGGACCTGCCGCTGATCTATGTGATGGAGAATAACCTCTATCACCAGTATGCGCATTATTCCTATTCCTGCCCGCATACGGATATCGCCGATGCGGCGCGCGCCTACGGCATTCCGGCGCGTGTCGTCGACGGTCAGGATGTGGTTCAGGTCTATAACGTCGCGAAAGAAGCTGTCGACCGTGCCCGCAACGGCGGTGGCCCGACCTTCATCGAGGCCAAGACCTATCGCTACTACAATCACTGGGGGGCTCCGGGGGCAAAGGCAGGCGAACTTGGCGCGTTCGGATATGATCCGCTTGCCATCACGTCCTTCCGCCCCGAACGCGAGGTGCGGGCGTGGATGCAACGTGACCCGGTCGATATTTCGCGCAAGATTCTGGTGGATTGGGGCGTGCTGGAAGAAGCGCGCGCTCATGAAATCGAAGCGGAAATCAAGGCCGAGATTGAAGCGGATTTCGAATGGGGCCTTAGTCAGCCCCTCTGCAAACCCGAAGACGGGTTGACGAATGTCTTCGCAGAAGGTTCCGTTCCCGCCCGCCAGTTTGGCTGAGGTGTGACCCATATTTTTGAAAGGAAAGACTGATGGCACAGAAAAGCTGGATGTATTCGGTCCTTGAGGCCGTGCAACATGAAATGCAGGAAGATCCGAACATGCTCTGGATCTTCGAGCTTACTCCACCGGTGGCCTCGAACCCCGGTAGACCCGTAATCAATCTGGAAACCGAGTTTGGCCGCAAGCGTGTGGTCAACACGGGCATCGACGAGAACTGGATGGCCTCGATGGCGCTGGGGGCAAGTCTGGTCGGGTCGCGCGCAGCGACCTATATCCCTTATCAGGGCAACACCATGTGTTTCCAGGTGATCCAGAACATCGCTGGCAAGCTTAGACACATGACCGGCGGCAAGGCGTCGATGCCCGTTGTCTGGGTCATAGAGATGACCGGGCAGACTCCGGGCTTTGCCGGGCAACATTCCGACTATGAAGCCGACACTTATTATGCCCATATTCCCGGGGTGCGAACGGTGATCCCCTCGACCCCCTATGATGCAAAGGGGATGATGATCTCGGCCCTGCGCTCGCCCGATCCGGTGGTTTATCTCTATCCGGCTGGTCTGCGGACGCTGACCGGAGAGGTTCCGGACGAGGCCTACGAGGTGCCGCTCGACAAGGCTGCGGTCCGTCAGGAGGGCAGCGACATCACCATCGTGAGTTCCGGTGGCGGAATGCCCGGCGTTCTGGAAGCGGCCAAAACCCTGACCGGCGAGGGTATGAGCGTCGAAGTCATCGACCTGCGCGTCCTCAAGGAAATGGACACCGAGACACTGGTGAATTCGGTCGCCAAGACCAAGCGGCTGCTGACGGTTGATCAGTCCTACTATACGCTTTGTCCAGGGGCCGAGGTGATCGCCCGCGTGGCCGAAAATGTGGACGGAGCCCGCTACAAGCGCGTTGCTTTTCCGGATGCTCCGCCCCCCGCATCGCCCGAGATGTTCGTCTGGATGCGGCCTGACGCCGACAACATCGCAGGAGCCGCCCGTGCCCTTGTCTGAAGAAAATGCACCTGTCGCTAACACGGCGGCAACGCCGGAACAGGCCCTTTGTCAGACCTGTTCCGGCGGGATTCTCGCTCAAGAAGCGGTGAACACCGCGCTTTGGGAAGGGGACCGGTTGATCGTTGTCGAGAATATTCCGGCGCTGGTTTGCCAGCAGTGTGGCGAGCGATACTATGAAGACGAGGTCGCGATGGCGCTGGACATGATGCGGGGTGGCGGATTTTCCGAAACCTCTGCCACGCGCGTCATGTCGGTGCCTGTTTTCTCGTTCCGGACACCGAGCCGGACACTGGGCGAGCACACATCGGGCACCGACCCGGGAGCAAGCGATGCATCCGAATAGAACAGGTATGGCCATGCTCGTCCTGCTGCCGTTTCTTGCGGTGGCAGCGGCGCTGGCAACTGGACAGAGCTTTGACTTCATGCCAGCCGGCGGCAAGACAATCCTGATCGAAACCCTTGGAAAGGGTGATCCGGTCGAGATTGCCACCATTGCCTCGCGCAAGGCTGACCGGGAGGAATGGGGGGCATGGGTGCGCAGCCATGCGGCCGGTCTTGACGATCCGGCCATCGAGACATTTGCCGGATATGCGGCGCTGAACTTTCCGCTTGATGAGGAAAAGCTGTTGGCAATCCGGGAAAATGGTCTGGATATGCCGGAGGATGACGACCCAGTATTGCCGCCTGATGGCAAGGACCTTGCCATCGCGCAATGCCAATTCTGTCATTCGTTGTTTTCAAGCTATCTGATGCAGGACCGGGACAAGGTTGGCTGGGAAAGCACGTTCAAATCCCCGTTTCACACCGAGCTTCCGATGACCAAGACCGAGCGTGCCACTTTCGTAAGCTATTCGGTCACCAATATGCCGCTGAAATTCGAGGATGTTCCGCCGGAACTCAGGTTCTGAGGCGTCCGGATTGACATGAAGGAATAGAGCCATGATGAACAGGATTGCATACGGCCTGACCTTGCTGGCCGCCGGTCTGCTGATTGCCACGACGGGCTATGCCGTCGCCCAGGAAGAGGACGACATTTTCGCATTCATTCCCCACGGCGGGCGCAGTCTTCTTGAACAGGTCCGCGCCGCAGGGATGCCAGATGAATTGGAAAACAGCATCTTTGAAGAAAGCGGCAGCGCCACCGAATGGAAACAGAAACTCGATGCGGCCCTCACAGACATGGACAGCTGGCAACTCGACACGTTGGCCCAATTTCTGGCAGTGCGGGCACCGCTGGAGCGTGGCGCAGATTTGCCGCGCGACGGGCGCGACATGTCGCTGGCCCTTTGCCAGTTCTGCCACATCATCACTGTGGTGATTACGCAAGATCGCACGCGCCAAGCCTGGCTGGGCACGCTGAATACGCCCAGTCATATCGAGATCGAGATGACCGAGGCCGAACGCATATTGCTGGCTGATTATCTTGTCATCAATGCCGGGATTCCAATTGACCAGATTCCGCAGGTGCTGCGTGCTGGCGGGGCGTCATATTAGGGCGGCCATCGCAAGCGGGCGGTGCGCTGCTGAGAGGGGAAAGGCCTGCCGATGCTGTTCACGTCGCTTGAATTCCTGCTTTTCCTGCCGATTGCAGTTTTGCTGTTCTGGGGGCTTCCGGCGCGATTTCGTCTGACCTGGCTGATTCTGGCGAGCGTGGGGTTCTATGCCAGTTTCGGGGTCGGAAATCTTGCCTATCTCGCGGTTGTCATCGCAATCACGCTGGCTGCGGGGCGCGTTCTGTTGCGCCCTGACGCATCCCACCGGAAGGCGATCTTTTATGGCAGTCTGGCCGCTATCCTCGGTCTTCTGGTCGCTCTGAAATACTACGACCCGATCGCCAAAGAGCTGGCGTGGTTACCTGCCCTCGGACTGCGATCACCAGCGGGATTTTCCTTTTATGCATTCACCGCGATTGCCTTGCTGGTCGACCGTTACCGCAGCCCCGACACAGCATCCGCCAGCTTAAAACAGGATATTCTGTTTCTGGCATGGTTCCCGAAGATCCTTGCCGGGCCGATCGAGCGGATAGGGTCATTCGCCGAGGCGTTGGGGAAACAGTCGCGCCTGAAACCTGCGCATTTCGCATTTGGCTGCCAGTTGATCCTTTGGGGGCTGGTCAAGAAGGTTGTCATTGCCGATAATCTGGCCCCCTTCGTTGATCGCACCTACGCCATCCCCGGTTATGCGGTTCCGATCGAGTTGATCATCGCCACATATTTCTTTGCCTTCCAGATTTATTGCGATTTCTCGGGGTACACCGACATGGCACGGGGGGCATCGCAATTGTTCGGGATCAGACTGTCAGAAAACTTCCGCCGGTCCTATTTCGCACATTCGATCAGCGATTTCTGGTCGCGCAGGTGGCACATTTCGCTGGCAAGCTGGTTTCGCGACTATCTCTATTATCCCGTTGTCGGCGAAAAGCGCACCGCGCTGCGTATGTATCTGGGGGTGATGCTGGTTTTTCTTGCCAGCGGCATTTGGCATGCCGGTCTGGGCTATGGCATTGGATGGGGGTTTCTGGTTTGGGGCGGGCTGAACGGGTGTTACCTGTGGGCTGAACGCGCGCTCGGCCCGATGCGACGGCGGATCAAAGGGCGCCTGCGCGGCACGCTGCTTGGGCGCGTCTATACTATTGCAACGATTGTTCTGGTTTTCCATCTGATCCTGATCAGCTGGATATTTTTCCGCGACGGGACACTATCGGGTTCAATGACGATCCTGAGGCGTATCTGGGCCACATTGCCCGAGCTTCCGAACCTTCTGGCGCATTATCCATTCACCGCCGAGCACGGTTTCCTCGCCGCGCTGATCCTGGCTCTGCTGGCGATCGAGCTGGTCCTTGAGCAGCGTGGGCTGAAGCGCCGTCTGGCGCGGGCACCGCGTCTGGTGCGGTGGGTCGGCTGGTACGCCTGCATCTTCGCATTGCTTTTGCTGGGCCGCTGGCAGAGTGAAGCCTTCGTCTATATGCAATTCTGAGAGGCCGCAGCATGAGCATTCCCGACCGCCCCGCCAAAACCCCGCCCCGCCGCATTGCCGTGGCCTTTGTCGGCCTGTTTCTGGTGCTCTATGCACTTGCGGTCGCAGTTGCCGAACAGACGGTGGCGCGCGGCGACGTCAAAACGGCGTTTCAGAAACTTTTGTCAGTGCGGGGTGAACAGGTTGATTGGCTGGTTCTGGGCACCTCGCATGCCCTGCCGCTTGCTTATGGTGATGTGCCCAAGCGTCTGCTCCAAGACACGGACCAATCAATGACTGTGCTGGCCGAGATTGGTGCCGGGCCGCTTTATAACCGCTTCGTGTTCCAGCAGGCGCTTTTGGATATTGCACCCGAAAATCTGCTTTATGTGGTCGATTCCTTTGCGTTCAACGCGGCAGACTGGAACGAGGACAGGGTCAGCGACAGGGCGCTGTTGCGACAGACGCCTCTGCGCCTGTCAACGGCGCGCCTGATGGCCTCGCTGGTCGCGCATCAGGGGGTCGATCCTCGCGGGTTACTGGATTACCTGAGCGGTTTTTCCAAGCTGAATCCACCGAACCGTTTCGCGCAGGACGGATGGCGGGGCGCTGAAAATTTTGATCGAAAGTTCCGTCCTTCGCGCTACGCTGTTAAAAGCCGGATTGATTATCTTTATCCGGACAGATCAACCCCCGATGAAAGCGCGCGCTATCTCGATTTGCTCGTGGAATTGTTCGGGGAAGCCGAAGCCGCAGGGGTTCGGGTGACCATCGTCAAACTGCCGGTGCCGGAAGCATTTCGCAAGGCATTGCCCGACGAGGCAGGGTTCGACAAAGCGTTGCGCGCCCGTTTGGCACCTCTTGGAATACCCCTGCATGACATGAGCGCTATTATGGATGATCCGGCTCTGTATTTCGATACCGACCATCTGAACCGTGTCGGCGTTGACAGGCTTTATCAGGATCACTTGCTAGAGCTGCTTTCCCGGCAATAGGGCGGGGTCATGCGCGGGCTTGATGCCGGTTAATGCGGTGCCAGCCGGACGGGTGTATCCTCGAAAGGTGGAACGCGCTTTTGTGTATCGTTCGTCCGGAGTCAAACATGTCACTGCAAGAGCCTGCACTAAACATTCTCGGGCGTATCAAAATGGCCCTTCCTTTCGCAACCGGCCGGGTGCTGGCGGGGGCGTTGCTTGTTTTTGTCGCGCTGTCGACGCCCACAGTTCTTGCCCCGGAAACAGAGCGCCAAACAGAGGCGGCTAGAAGCGATGACGATGATGGTTGTCTGGCCTGCCACGGAGATGCAGGGCGGCTGATCGGCATGGTTTTACCGGCAGCGCCCCTTGCCGGGGACGGCTGTGCATCGGCACCGTCCCGTCCTGAATTCATCGGATATTTTGTCAACCGGGATTTCCCGGACTCTCTTCACGGTCGCTTGGGATGCACGGGATGCCACGGGGGTGACGCAACTGCGAAAACCCGCGAGGCCGCTCATCAGGGGATGATCGATGCCAACGCCGGATGTGCAGACTGCCACGGCGAGATTACAGATCGCTATGCGACCAGCCTGCACAATACACTGAACGGAATGGCGCATGCATTGAACCTGCGCAGCACGCGTACACATGTGGAAGGGCTCCGGCCGGTTTGGCAGGCCGATTGCGCGACGTGCCACGCAAGTTGTTCTGATTGCCACATCACGCTTCCGGCCGCAGTTGGCGGCGGGCTGATCAAGGGCCACGAGGTTCTGCGCCGCGCACCGATGGAGTTGAGTTGCGCCCTGTGCCACGGATCACGCGCGGGCGGCGAATTTTTGGGCCAGTTCGAGGGATTGAAGCCCGATATCCATTTCGAGAAGGGAATGCACTGCATGGACTGTCACAAGAACGACCTGCACGGCGATGGGCGGATTTACGAGACACGATGGCAGGTCAGGGGGCGGGCGCAATGCACCGATTGCCACGCGACTTTGCCCGATGGCGCGGCGGCTGCTCATAACATGGCGCATGCGGATGTTGCCTGTCAGGTCTGCCACAGCCAGCCTTACCAGAACTGCTTTGGCTGCCATAGTGCGGAGGAAGACGGGGTATACTTTCGCCGCGCAGACTCCAAACAGATGTTGCTGCGCATTGGTCGCAACACTGCCAAAGACTATCCATACGGGTTCGTCACCCTGCGGCACAATCCGGTAGCGCGCGACAGTTTCGATCATTTCGGGGCGGGCTTGCTGCCGGATTTCGATGATTACCCAACATGGAAAACCGCAGCTCCGCACAACATTCGCCGCGTCACCAGCCAAAACCAAAGCTGCAATAACTGCCATGACAATGAAACGATTTTTCTGGGCAAAGACGATCTGGCACCAAAGGATTCAGCCGCCAACCACGATATGGTCAGGCCTGCAAGATGACGATGACCACCGCCGTATCCGGCATCTACCACAGTAAAGAAAAAGGAGAGTGACATGTATCTGCCAAGACATTCAAAACTCATCGCCTGCGCGGCGGCTCTGGCGATTGCGACCGCCGCCGCTGCCGAAATGACCCCGCCCAAAGCGGACGATCTGGCCCGCTGGACAGAGGCATATTCCCACATCAAGACCATGACGCCGAAATGGGCGGTGCAGGGTGCCAGTGCTTTCAAGGCAAGCAGCGACGCTGGTGTTCAGGTCTTCTATCTCGATGTACGCACCCCGGCAGAATGGCAGAAAGGTGTGATCGAAGGCGCGACGATGGTCAGCCTTTCGGAACTGCCATCGGAAGCTGGAATATTGAAACTGCCGACGGGTAAAACGACGATCATTGCCGTCTATTGCAAATCCGGCCATCGCTCGGCCCTCGCGATCCCGCTTCTACACCAGTTGGGATATGAAAACGCGATCAGCATGAAAGGAGGCTTTAAGGCCTGGCGAACGGCTGGCTATCCGGTCGAAGGTGCCGCCGACTGAGACCACGCCGAACCCTGTCTGTGGCATTTTTGGGTAGCCTATGACAAAATCCGGTCAGCAGGGAAACCGCAATAATGTTTGCGATACAGCTCGGCACGTCCCCCTATATATGCAGAAAACAGCGTTTTTCTGCCGACGCGCAGCCTGTTTGGCGGAATTCCGCGCGGCCCGCTCCGGTGCTTTTGCATTTTGTTGACGTTGTTTTGGTAGAAATGCCAAAACGTGTGAAACAAACTACGGGACAGAGAAAACATGATCCGACTTGCGATGTTCAAGCGTGTAGCGCTTGTTGCCTAAAAGCCCTGGCGAGAAGATCGTCAAAGACATCAAACGTGCGTACCGCTGCCCGGCAGTCGATAGCGTCTCGGAGGAATGCCCACATAGCTAACCCGCGGATAACACGCGAATATACCGCGCTGAAACGCATGCTCTCGAAAACAGGAAAGTGTTTGGCTGTGCAGGCAGTCCAGAGCAAACTAGTCTCGGCCAAAATTCCCTGCTAACAGGGAAATTAACAGGGAAAATATGCGATTTTGGACAATTATCATGAAATACAACCAGTATAGTGACGTAACTACAATGGCTTACAGGAGATTTTCCTAAAAAAGTTAACAGGTAATTATTTTGCGAGGAACAGGGTATTAATTGAGAAGAGCAGGGAATAGAGCGGGTTAGCAAAGTGGCTCGTTTGTGAGAGGGCACAATTTGGGTGTACTGATTTGCTTGCCATGGCATTTGTGAAGAGACTGGAATGCCGGATGAGAAATCGGGCGATAAGCTAAATAATATCGCTTGAATTATGGTTGATAAGTGAGCGATAAAAATCTATATATCGCTCATGATTTGGAACTGGCAACAACCTGACTGGCCAAACTGGCGCTTTGATTCAGAGGTATTAAAACCTTTGGAAGCACAATTCCTATTGGATTCAGGGTGTCTTTTGGGAGCCTGGAGGCACCTTCAACCAGAGACACAAGAACAGGTCAAAATAGACCTTCTGAGCGACGAGGCTATGAAAACTTCTGAAATCGAGGGAGACTTTCTGGATCGTGATTCCGTACAGTCATCCGTCAGACGACAGTTTGGCTTGACTGCCGATCGCCGTTCGGGACCTGCCGAAACCGGAATTGCCAAGCTAATGGTTGCGTGCTTTCAGGACTTTAAAGCGCCACTGACCAATCGCATGTTGTTTAATTGGCATGAACTGGTTTGCGCAGGGCGCACGGATCTGAAAATGATTGGCGCGTACCGGGATCACGATGATCCAATGCAGGTTGTTTCCGGGCCAATACAAAAAACAAAAGTACATTTTCAAGCGCCGGCATCCAGTGCGATGCAGCCAGAAATGTCCGTTTTTATAAACTGGTTTGTGACGTCTGAACTACCGGCATTGACCAAAGCCGGGCTGGCGCATCTCTATTTTGTATCCATTCATCCATTTGAAGACGGTAACGGCCGAATTGCTCGCGCGCTTAGCGAAAAGGTGTTGGCACAAGCTCTGGACCAACCAAGTTTACTCGCCCTGTCACGTCAGATCAGGGCGGATAGATCAGCATATTACAACGCTCTGGAGGCGAACAACAAAACAATGGACGTAATGGGCTGGCTTGTTTGGTTTGCCGAGACTGTTTTAAAGGCGCAGAGTTATTCCGCTGCGATGATTGATCATTTGATTGCAAAGACCCGAATGCTGGATCGATTGCGAGGCCAACTGAACGCGCATCAGGAAAAGGTGCTCATCCGCATGTATGATGCTGGCCCGGGAGGGTTCACGGGTGGGCTTAGTGCGAAGAATTATATGACGATTACCGATACAGCGCCTGCGACAGCACGACGCCATTTAGGTGATCTTGTTGCCAAGGGTGCGTTGGTGCGAACAGGTGAGCGAAAAGGAACACGCTACTGGCTGAGAACTGTCTGACGGGCACGGTCAGAAGAAATCTGGTTGAGTGTCTGACGTCAGACAGAGAGGTTGTGCATGCACCTATACTAGGAAATGGGAAGTAGATTCAAATATGTTAACTTCCAACAAGAGAATTGTAGATTTCCGAGTTGGT